>CAMYJV010000093.1:0-7487 GCA_947258805.1 uncultured Gammaproteobacteria bacterium
CGTCAGATCTGGCAGACCGGGCCGAATTGCAGTGGCGGCTGTCCACGCCCGTCACGCTGTTGATGCTGACCTTGCTGGCGGTGCCCCTCAGCCGCAGCGCGCCTCGCCAGGGCCGTTACACGGGGGTGCTGGCCGGGGTACTGGTTTACCTGATTTACGTGAACCTGCTCTCCGTGGCGCGGGTCTGGGTGGAGCGGGGCGAAATCGACCCGCGAGTCGGTGTCTGGTGGGTGCACCTGCTTTGCGGAGGGGTCGGGCTGTTGATGGTGGCCCGCCAGCACGGCTGGCCGCGGCGGCTGCTGGCGCGCTAACGCCGGGCTTCCGCCTTCGACAACAAGACCACCCGCGTACCGGTGAGGCGGTCGTGCCACGCCCGCTTTTCCCGGTCTACCAGGATCCAGAGTAAGCCGAGTCCCGCCGGCAGCACGCTCAGCAGCGCGGCGGCGAACCGCAGGATCGCGGTGGTCGGATCCAATGGGCTGCCGTCGGTTTTCTGCACGCGCAGCCGCCAGCTGCGCATGCCCAGCGTCTGGCCGCCCCGACACCAGAAACCGGCGTAGAAGACCCCGCAAACCAGTAACACCATCCCCTGGAACCAGGGCGTGCCCGGCGGCACGGCGGTGCCGCCGCGAACCATCAGGGCCGCTACGCCCAGCGCCATGAGCAGGGCGGCCAGCAACAGCAGGTCATAAGCGCCGGCGGCCAGGCGACGCAGCAGGGAGGCGGGAGCAGGGTCGGTAACGGTCATCGGGGCTACTGGTCTGGCCGGAAGTGGCGCTCCCTACGAGAATCGAACTCGTGTTTCAGCCTTGAGAGGGCCGCGTCCTAACCGCTAGACGAAGGGAGCGTGGAATCTTGCCGGCTACCCGGTGCAGGCACCCCTGTTATTATAGTGAGCGTTCATAGCCTCACAAACAGGCATTTTTTGACAGAGTTACGGAAATCCGAAGACGGTTCCTCGCACCAGATTATTCCCCGGCCCGAGCACACTATCTCGCGGGCACATATCTCCAAACCGGCGTTAAAGGTTCTCTACCGGCTGAAGGATGCGGGCTACCAGGCCTTCCTGGTGGGTGGCAGTGTGCGCGACCTGTTGCTGGGGCAGCAGCCTAAAGACTTCGACATCGCGACCGATGCACGTCCGGAAGAGGTCAGGGCGCTGTTTGGCAACAGCCGCCTTATTGGCCGCCGCTTTCGGCTTGCCCACGTGCGTTTTGGCCGGGAGATCATCGAGGTCGCCACCTTCCGCGGCACCGGCAACGGTGATGAGCAGGATGGCGAGCACGTGATCCACGAGTCGGGGCGCATCCTCAAGGACAACGCCTGGGGCAGCATCGAAGAAGACGCGATACGCCGGGACTTCACGGTCAACGCGTTGTATTACAACATCGCCGATTTTTCGATCTGGGATTTTGCGGGCGGCGTTAACGATATCGAGCATGGCTGGCTGCGGCTGATCGGTGATCCGGAGACCCGCTATCGCGAAGACCCGGTGCGCATGCTGCGCGCGGCGCGACTGGCAGCAAAACTCGGGCTCGAACTGCACCCCGAAGCCGCCGAACCAATTCCCCGCCTGGCCAGCTTGCTTGACAGCGTGCCGTCGGCGCGGCTGTTCGACGAGTTCCTGAAGCTGTTCCAGTCAGGTCACGCGCTCGAAAGCTATCGCAAGCTCGTGCAGTTTGGTTTGTTCGAGCACTTGTTTCCGATTACCACCCGCGCTCTGGCGGATTCGACGCAGGCAGACTTTCGGCAACTCATCGAAGCCGCGCTGGCTAATACGGACCGACGCATTGCCGACGGGTTGCCCGTTACGCCCATGTTCCTGTTTGCCGTATTGCTCTGGCGGCCGGTGCAACGACGGGCGGCAGAGTTGATGCGCGATGACGACCTCCCGCCCGGCCGCGCCCTCGCCGAAGCTGCTGCCGAGATCAATGCGGAGCAGGTGCGGCGCGTAGCCCTGCCGAAGCGCTTCAGCCTGCCCATGCGTGAAGTCTTGCAGCTGCAGGGCCGTTTCGAGGACCGGCGCCCGCGCCGGGTCCGGTCACTGCTGCAGCACAAGCGTTTTCGTGCGGCCTACGACCTGCTGCTGCTGCGGGCAGAGGTCGGCGAGGTACCCGGGGAGGTCGCGGAATACTGGACGGCCGCCCAGGAGGGCGGCACCGAGCCGGCGCCCGCCGTTGAGCCGCGCGCCCGTCGCCGCCGGCGCCGGCGCCCCCGGGGGCGGCCTGGTACCCCGACACCTGCAACCTAGTGCGATGACGCACGAGCAGCTCGGTGTGTCGGCCTGGGTCGGCATCGGCAGCAATCTCAACGATCCGGAGCGGCAGGTTCGCAATGCGTTAGTCGCCCTGGCCCAGTTGCCCGACACGGAACTGCGCGAGCAGTCGCCGCTCTACCGCACCGCGCCCATGGGGCCAAAGGATCAGCCCGACTACGTGAATGCGGTTGCCGCTTTGGGCACGCAACTCGGCGCAAAGGAGTTGCTGATGGAACTGCAGGCGATTGAGCGCCGCGCGGGCCGCAAGCGCGACCGCAAGTGGGGGCCGCGAATTCTTGACCTCGACCTGCTGACCTACGGCATGCAATGCATCCGCCGACCCGGGCTTGAAGTCCCGCATCCGGGCATTCGCGAGCGAAATTTTGTATTGTTGCCGCTGCTCTCTGTGGCTCCCGAACTGGAGATTCCAGGGCTGGGGCCGGTGCATCGGCTGGCAGCCGAGGTGGACCGCGAGGGCATCGTGAGGCTCGACTAGGCGGGCCGTGGTCGCTGGCCCGCAGAGAAGAACCAGAACGCTGCATGCCTGAATCCCGTTACATTGCGATCGAGGGTCCGATCGGTGTTGGCAAGACCAGTCTTGCCAAGCGCCTGGCGGAAAGTCTCGACAGCGAACTGCTGTTGGAAGACGCGGATGCCAATCCGTTTTTGAAGCGTTTCTACCAGGATCCGCGAGGCCAGGCGCTACCGACCCAGCTGTTCTTCCTGTTTCAGCGCATTGGCCAGGTGGGTGAGCTGCGCCAGGCCGATATGTTCAGCGAAATCAGGGTGGCAGATTTCCTGATGCAGAAAGATCGGCTGTTTGCCGAAATCACCCTCGACCGCGACGAACTGTCACTGTATGACAAGGTTTACGAGACCATCGCTGTCGAAGCGCCCGTGCCGGACCTGGTGGTGTACCTGCAGGCGCCGGTGGATACCCTGCTGTTCCGGGTGGCGCAGCGGGGCATCGGCTACGAACAGCGCATGGGCCGGCGTTACCTGGAACGGCTTGCGGAAGCCTATGCGCGATTCTTTCACGACTATGACGAAGCACCGTTGCTCATCGTGAACGCAGCCACTATCGATCCGATTCACAACGACGATCACTACGAGATGTTGCTGGAGCAGATTCACCGGATTCGCAGCGGCCGACATTTTTTCAATCCGATGGTTTCGGCACTGGCCTGATTCCGCGGCTGGAGTCAATCATGTACAAGCAACTTCAAGAGCGTGGCCAGCCCAGGCCGCCGGTCAACGTATCTACCCTGATGGGCATGAAGGCAGATGGCGAACCCATCGCCTGCCTGACCGCCTATGACGCCAGTTTCGCCCACGTCGTGGACGATGCCGGCACGGACGTTGTGCTCGTGGGCGATTCCCTCGGCATGGTCATCCAGGGTCACGACACCACCGTGCCGGTTACGGTGGACGATGTCGTGTATCACAGTCGGGCCGTGGCGCGGAGTCTGAGCCATGCTTTTTTGATGGCCGACATGCCGTTCATGAGTTTCAGCAGCGCACAGCAGGCGCTGGACAATGCCGTGCGCCTGATGCAGGAAGGCGGCGCGATGATGGTGAAGCTGGAAGGCGGCGCGAGCCAGGTCAACATCGTCGAGCACCTGGCCGGGCATGACATACCCGTTTGCGCTCACCTGGGTCTGCGCCCGCAATCGGTGCATAAGATCGGTGGTTTCAAGGTGCAGGGCCGCGAGAGCGAACAGGCAACACAAATGCTGGCAGACGCCCGCGCGCTGCAACAGGCCGGCGCTGACATCGTGCTGCTCGAATGTGTACCCAATGAAGTTGGCAAGACAATTCGCGACGCCCTCGATGTGCCGGTCATCGGTATCGGTGCCGGTCCCCACGTCGACGGGCAAATACTTGTGCTCTACGATGTACTCGGCATCACGCAGGGGCGCATGCCCCGCTTTGTGAAAAATTTCATGCTCGACGCGCACAGCGTCGTCGACGCGTGTGCGGCCTACGTCGCAGCGGTTAAAGACCGCAGCTACCCTGCGCCTGAGCATTGTTTCTCGTGAGCCGGGCAACGCAGCCGGTGCCGCAGCTGCGCGTCGTGCGCGACATCGCGGCGCTGCGCCGCCACGTCAGCGAATGGCGCGCCGAAGGTGCGCGCATCGCCCTGGTGCCCACGATGGGCAACCTGCACGATGGCCACCTTAGCCTGGTGCGCGAGGCGCGTTTGCGGGGCACCCGGGTGGTGGTATCGGTATTCGTGAACCCGTCGCAATTCGGGCCCGGTGAAGATCTGGAAGCCTATCCGCGCACGCCGGAGCAGGACCGTACCGCCCTCGAACAGGTCGGCACTGACCTTATGTTTCTGCCGTCGGCCGACGCGGTTTATCCGTTCGGCGTCGGTGACATGACCCGCGTCTCGGTGCCGAAGCTGTCGGCGGTGCTATGTGGTGCATCCCGGCCCGGCCACTTCGACGGGGTGACGACGGTGGTTTGCCGCTTGTTCAACATCGTGCAGCCGGACATCGCCGTGTTCGGCCAGAAGGATTATCAGCAGCTCCTGATCGTTCGGCGGATGGTGGCCGATCTGCACCTGCCGGTGCAGGTCATGTCAGCGCCGATACGGCGCGAAGCCGACGGTCTGGCCATGAGTTCCAGGAACCGCTATCTCGACGCGGCCAGCCGGGCCCAGGCACCGGCCCTGTACTCGGCCCTGCAACAAATCGCAGGCGCGATCCGCGGTGGCCGGCGAGATTTTGCAGCACTGGAAGCCGAGGGGGCTGCGCAACTGATGACGGCCGGGATGCGCGCCGATTATTTCGCCGTGCGCCGTGCCGCCGATTTGGGTATGCCCGGGGCGGCTGCCACGCAGCTAGTCGTGCTGGCCGCCGCCTACTGCGGCCCGGCCCGGCTCATCGACAACGTGCTGGTTGATTTCTGACCCACCGGGGCCGCAGCGCGGCCGGTGCCACCTAGTCTTCAGTCTGGCGCGCCAGGGCCCACTGCACGTGCTCGCGCACCAGTGCCGAGATGTGCGTGATGCGCCCGGCCAGCGCCTTGCGAATGGCCGGCGATGCCGGCGCATTGCCCAGCGCAACGGCCAGGTTGCGCAGCCAGCCCGCGTAGCCGGGCTGGCGCAGCGCACTGCCCCGGGTGCGCTCCCGCCATTCCGATTCGTCCCAGTGTAACAGGCTGACAAGATCGGGCGCGTCGAGACCATGGCGGGGCATGAAGTCGGGTTCGCGAGTTGGCTGCGCAAACTTGTTCCAAGGGCAAAAGAGCTGGCAGTCATCGCAGCCGAAGATGCGATTGCCGATGGCCGGGCGCAGATCCACCGGAATGACACCGCGCTGTTCGATGGTCAGGTAAGAAATGCAGCGGCGCGCATCGAGCTGATACGGGCCAACGATGGCCCGGGTTGGGCAGACCTCGATACAGGCCGTGCAACTGCCGCAGTGATCCTGCGCCGGGCTGTCGGTGGGCAACGGCAGATCCGTCAGGATCGTCCCGAGCAGGAACCAGGAACCGGCGTCGCGGTTGATCAGGTTGGTGTGTTTTCCCTGCCAGCCCAGCCCGGCGAGAGCGGCCAGGGGTTTCTCCATGACCGGCCCGCTGTCCACGAAGACGCGGTAGCCAAAGGGTCCGAAGTCTGCGGTGATCCGGTCAGCCAGTTGTTGCAGGCGGCGGCGCAGCAGCTTGTGGTAGTCGCGCCCCAGGCTGTAGCGGGCGAGATAAGCCTGCCGGGCATCGTTCAGTAATTCCGCCGGGGGGCGTGCTTCCGGGGGCAGGTAGTCCATGCGCGCCACGATCACTCGCACCGTCCCGGGGATCAGCTCGGAGGGCCGGCTCCGGCGCTGCCCGTGGCGGGCCATGTAATCCATGTCGCCGTGATAACCGGCCGCGAGCCAGGCCCGCAGATCAGCCTCAGCCTCACCCACATCGGCAGGCGCGATACCCAGCTGCTGAAAACCCAGCGATTGCCCCCAGGCCTTGATCTGGGCGGCCATGGCTGCCAGCTCCGATGGGGAATGCGTGGTCAACGGCTCCTCCGCCGCGCGTTTCAGAGCGCGTTGCGCCCGACAAGTATAATTTTTGTCATGAACACCGTGGCCAACAGCGTTTTTACACCCGATGTCGTTCGTGAGCTCGATCGCCGCGCGATAGAAGACCGTGGCATACCGGGTTACACGTTGATGTGCCGGGCGGGTCAGGCTGCTTTCGACGCGGCCCGCCGGCGCTATCCGGCGGCCGGCAACTGGGTAGTGGTCTGTGGCGCGGGGAATAATGCCGGTGACGGCTACGTCATCGCGCGGCTGGCCCGCGCTGCGGGCCTGGATGTGCGGGTCATCGCTGCCAGCGATCCGGAGGGTCTCGCTGGCGATGCAGCGCGGGCGTGGACCGATTTTCGCACCGCCGGCGGCACGACTGCCGGCCTGGCTGAGGCAGACTTCGGCGCCGCCGAGCTGGTGGTGGATGCGCTGCTCGGTACCGGCCTCGATCGCCTGGTCGCCGGCAGCTACCGGGACGCCGTGGAACAGGTCAATTCGGCTGCCGCCCCGGTGCTGGCCGTGGACATACCCAGCGGTCTCAACGGCACCACTGGAGAAATCATGGGCGTGGCGGTACAAGCCGCCCTCACCGTGACCTTCGTCGGCCGCAAGCAGGGTCTGTACCTGGGCGCGGGACCGGAGCTCAGCGGCGAAGTCCTGTTCGCGGATCTCGACGTGCCGGCGGATGTGATGGCCGGCATCGAACCGGCGCTGCGGCTTTTCGACCAGGAGCTGCTGGCCGGCCTTTTGCCGCGCCGGCACGCCAGCGCCCACAAGGGCCTGTTCGGGCACGTGCTCATCGTCGGCGGCAATCACGGAATGGGTGGCGCGGTCCGCCTGGCCGGCGAAGCGGCGCTGCGAGCCGGGGCCGGGCTCGTCAGCGTGGCCACCCGCGCGGAAACGGCCGCCGCGGTAGTGGCGGGCCGGCCGGAACTGATGTGCCGGGCCGTGGCCAGCGCCGACGAACTTGAGCCATTGCTCGAGCGTGCCACCCACATCGCGGTGGGGCCTGGCCTGGGCCAGGACGCGTGGGCGAAACAATTGTTCGCCCGGGTGCTGGCGGCCGGGCGGCCGCTGGTGATTGATGCCGACGCGCTAAACCTGCTGGCGGCCCAGCCGCAGCAGCGCGACGACTGGGTCCTGACGCCCCATCCCGGCGAAGCCGCCAGGCTGCTGGGCAGCAGCACGGCCGCGGTGCAATCGAACCG
>CAMYJV010000093.1:7527-26925 GCA_947258805.1 uncultured Gammaproteobacteria bacterium
GGTGCAATCGAACCGGCTGGGTGCGCTGGCAGAGCTGACAGGACGATTCGGTGGCGTCGTGGTGCTGAAAGGCCGCGGCACTCTGGTGGGTCAGGCCACCCGCATTCCGTACCTGGTGGATCGGGGTAATCCGGGCATGGCAACGGCCGGCATGGGTGACGTATTGACCGGGACCGTCGCCGGGCTGCTGGCGCAGTCACCAGACCAGCCCCTGACGGCGACCGCTGCCGCGGCCTGGGCGCATGCCACGGCGGGCGACCGGGCCGCCGCCGCCGGGCAGCGCGGCCTCATCGCCGGCGACGTGCTAAGCGAACTGCGGGCGTGCCTGAATCCCTGACCCTGGCGTTGCCGGATACGGCGGCCACGGCAGCCCTGGGGCGTCGCCTGGCCGCCGCTGCCGGCCCGCCGCCCGCCGCGGGCTTCACGGTCTGGCTCGAGGGCGAGCTGGGCGCCGGCAAGACCACGCTGGTCCGCGCCCTGCTGCATGCCCTGGGTCATGAGGGGCGGGTGCCCAGCCCCACCTATACGCTGGTCGAGCCCTACGAGCTGCCGATGGGAACCGCGCACCACGTGGACCTCTACCGGCTGCAGGACCCGGCTGAAGCCGAGTACCTGGGCCTGGGTGAATTGCCGGCGGCGCGGGGCTGGCTGCTGGTGGAATGGCCGCAGCGGGGCACTGGCTTCGTGCCCGGGGCAGATTTGCGCGTGCTGCTGACGGTCGCCGGGGCGGGGCGGGAGGCGCAGTTCGAGGCCGCCAGTGCCGCCGGGGCGGCCGCCCTGCGGCGGCTATCCGCAACTTGAAGTAAATTCACTTGTAGAAAGCCTTGCTATCCATATAATTTACATAACAAAATGACTTAGCGGTTCCTGACCGGGGGAGCCGACCAAGGCGAGTGGAGTTGGGGAAATGCTGCGGCTGAGCGGGCTTTTGCTGGCGGTTTTGTGCTGTGCATCGGCGCAGGCGCAGGCGCAGAGCGTGCGCGTGGACCACGTCCGCATCGCCGAGCGCGACGGCGCCACTCGAATCGCGCTGGATCTCAGTGCACCGGCGAGCCACAAACTGTTCACGCTCAGCAACCCGGACCGGGTTGTCGTCGATATCAAGCCCGGCCGCTTCGCGTCCGGTGCCTTGCCGCTGCCGGGCGGCGCGGGTGCCGTGCGGCGTTTGCGCGGCGCCAATCGCGAAGATGGTTCGCTGCGCCTGGTCCTGGACATGCGCCGCGCCGTGCCGGTGCGCAGCTTCGATCTTGCCGCCGACGGGACGCAGGGCCATCGCCTGGTCATCGACCTTGGGACCGCAGCCACCCGCCCGAGCGAGCCGGTCAAGACCGCACCGGGCCCTGCCGCCGGCGGTGGCCGCGACCTCTTGATCGTGGTGGACCCCGGCCACGGTGGTAAGGATCCGGGTGCGCGTGGCGCGCGCGGGACGCGGGAAAAGGACGTCACGCTGAGCATCAGCCGCCGCCTGGCCAGTGCCGTGAACGCCGAGCAAGGCATGCGGGCTGTGCTCACCCGTGACAGCGACCGGTTCGTGCCGCTGCGCGCGCGCATGGAACTGGCCCGCGGCCAGCAGTCGGACCTGTTTCTGTCGATTCACGCCGATGCCTTCCGCGACCGACGCGTGCGCGGCGCCACCGTGTACACGCTGTCCAAGAAGGGCGCCTCGGATGAGGCGTCCCGGCATCTCGCCGCGCGCGAGAATGCTGCCGTGACGATAGGCAGTGTGCATCTGGAAGACAAAGACCCGACCCTCGCAGGTGTGTTGCTGGACTTGTCCCAGAACGCCGCACTCAGTTCGAGCATGGATATCGGTGAGGAAATTCTGCAGGAACTCGGCAAGTTCGCGCGAGTGCGCAAGCGCCAGGTTCAGCGTGCGCCGTTTCTCGTGCTGAAATCTCCCGACGTGCCGTCACTGCTGATCGAGACGGCCTTCATCTCGAACCCGGATGACGAGTCGAACCTGCAGCGATCTGCCTACCAGGATCGACTGGTGGCCGCGATCCTCGACGGGATGCGGGAATATTTCCATCAAAACCCGCCGGCCGGCACGCGGGTCGCGCAGTTGGCGCAAGATAGCCGGCCGCGCGAGCGCCAATACGTCATTCGCCGCGGTGACACGCTGAGCGAGATCGCCGATCGCTACAAGGTCAGTATCAAGCGCATCCGCAGCCACAACAGTTTGCGCAGCGACCGGATCCGCGTGGGCCAGGTTTTGCGCATCCCGCTGCCACGGGATATCTGAAACCGATTCAAATTTGCCGGGCGTTCTGAAAGAATCCCGGTATGGCCATTCGCCAGCTCCCCACTCAGCTGATCAACCAGATCGCCGCCGGCGAAGTCGTCGAGCGCCCGGCAGCCATGCTCAAGGAGTTGCTGGAGAACAGCCTGGACGCCGGCGCCCGCCGCGTGGAAGTGGAGCTGGAGCAGGCCGGCGTGCGTCTTTGCCGGGTGCGCGACGACGGCGTGGGTATTCCCCGCGACGAGGTACCGCTGGCGCTGGCCCGCCATGCCACCAGCAAGATAGCGAGTCTCGACGACCTCACCTGCGTGGCATCGCTGGGTTTTCGCGGCGAGGCCTTGCCGAGCATCGCATCGGTTTCACAGCTGCGACTGGTCTCCCGGCACGCCGATGCAGATGCCGCCTTTGCCGTGGAGTCGGGCTATGGCGAGCAGGGCGAACTGCGCCCGGCACCGCACCCCGGTGGCACCACGGTGGAAGTGCGCGATTTGTTTGCGCGGACGCCGGCGCGGCGCCGGTTCCTGAAGACCGAGCGCACCGAATTCATGCACGCCCAGCGGGTGGTGGAGCGCCTCGCCCTGAGTCGCTTCAGCACCGCCGTGCGGCTGATTCACAACGGCCGACCGGTATTCGATTTGCCGGTGGCGAGCAGTCGCGATGAACAGGAAGCTCGGCTGGCAAAGCTATGCGGCAAGGCCTTTGTTGAGAATTCCCTCTACGTGGAGCGCAATGCAGACGGCATGAGCCTGCGGGGCTGGATTGCCCGCCCCACGTACTCGCGCAGTCAACCCGATCTGCAGCATGTCGTGCTGAACGGGCGCGTGATTCGCGACCGCAGCCTGAGCCACGCGATTCGCGCGGCCTTTGCTGATGTGCTTTATCACGGCCGCCATCCGGCTTGCGTGCTGTACCTGGAAACCGATCCGGCCGACGTAGACGTGAACGTGCATCCATCCAAGCAGGAAGTGCGGTTTCGCGACGGTCGCCGGGTCCACGATTTTGTCCGCCGCACCCTCGAGTCGGCGCTGGCGGATACCCGGCCCGGCGCGGTGCCGGCCGAACCGGCGCGGCCATCGTTTGCCGGGCCGGGCGCCGGGCAGCGCGGTCTGCAGCTATCGGCCGCCGTCGTGCGCGATTCGGCGGCGGTTTACGCTGCCCTGGCAGCGGGCGGGCCTGCCGCCGCGGGGACGGACGAAGCCGCAGCGTTGCCGCTGGGCCATGCCCTGGCCCACCTGCATGGGGCCTTCATCCTTGCGCAGAATGTCGACGGGCTGGTCATCGTCGATGCCCACGCGGCGCACGAGCGCATTACCTATGAGCGCCTGAAACAGGGGTGGTCGGCGGCAAGCATTCAGTCGCAACCTTTGCTCGTGCCTCACGCTTTCGACGTGTCGGCGGCCGAGGCCGACCTGGCGGAAGCCCACGCACCGCTGCTGGGAGAACTGGGCCTCGACGTGGACCGGGTAGGGCGGGAAAAACTCACCATCCGTTCCGTGCCGGTGCTGCTGGCGGGTGGCGATCCGGAGGCCCTGGTCCGCGATGTGCTGGCCGATCTGCAAACCGGCGGTGACGATGCGGGCAGGGTGCGCCGGCAAATGGACGACGTGCTCGCGTCGATGGCCTGCCACGGCTCGGTGCGAGCCAATCGTCGCCTGACGACGCCAGAGATGAATGCGTTGCTGCGGGACATGGAGGCCACCGAGCGGAGCGATCAGTGCAATCACGGTCGGCCCACGTGGACTGTATTGAGCATGGCAGAACTGGATCGCCTGTTTGCCCGGGGCCGCTAGCGCCCGTGAACCTGCCCAGCGCCCTGTGTATCGTCGGCCCGACGGCTGCCGGGAAGACCGCGCTGGCGCTGGATATCGCCGCGCGGGTGCCGGTGGAAATCATCAGCGTGGATTCGGCCATGGTGTACCGCGGCCTCGACATCGGGACGGCCAAGCCGTCGCGGGACGTGCAGGCGACGGTGCCGCACCACCTGATCGATATCCGGGACCCGCAACAGACTTATTCGGCCGGCGCGTTCCGGCGCGATGCGCTGGCGCTGATCGCAAACATTCATGCTGCGGGCCGGCTGCCGTTGCTGGTGGGCGGGACCTTGCTCTACTTCCGCGCGCTGCTGCAGGGTCTGGCCCCTTTGCCCGACGCCGATCCGCAGTTGCGCGCCGCGCTGGATGCCCGCGGAGCGGTGGAAGGCTGGCCGGCGCTGCACGACGAATTGGCAAAGGTGGACCCGCAAGCCGCTGCCAGGATTGCGTCTACCGACCGGCAGCGCATTCAGCGGGCTCTCGAGGTGTATGCAATTGCCGGCCGGCCCATCAGTGAACTGCAACGTGAGAATCCGCCGGCGCCCGGGATTCATTTCCTGCGCTTTGCCCTGCTAACGACGAGTCGTGAAGCGCTCTATGCCCGCATTGCCGAGCGCTTCGACCAGATGCTCGAAACAGGCCTTGTGCACGAGGTGCAACAGCTGCGCAAACTGCCGGGCATCCACGCTGACCTGCCGGCCATGCGCGCGGTGGGCTATCGGCAGCTGTGGGCGCACCTGGACGGCGCCTGCACACTGGCCGAGGCCAGGGCGAGGGCAATCACTGCAACCCGGCGCTACGCCAAGCGCCAGTTGACCTGGCTGCGCTCAGACCCCGGATTCCGTCAGCTTGAACCAGGCGGCGGCGCCCCAGCTGACGAAGTGACGCGGCAGCTCACGCTGGCCGGAGCATTGGATGCATTATGTGGATCTAGCGGCTAGAATCGCGAAGTGTGGTGCGCACTGCGGCCTGGCCGAGTTCCGGCCGCGCCGGCTGTAAACAAGAACAACAAGTCTGAAACAACAACAACGTCTCGGGAGTCGACAATGTCCAAGGGTCAGGTCTTGCAGGATCCCTTCCTGAACATTCTGCGCAAGGAGAAAGTCCCGGTGTCCATCTACCTCGTCAACGGGATCAAGCTTCAGGGCACCATCGATTCTTTTGATCAGTTCGTCGTGGTTCTCAAGAACAGCGTGAACCAGATGGTTTACAAGCACGCCATTTCGACCGTGGTACCGGCGAAGAACGTCAGGGTGCCGGGCGCAGAAGACCAGGAAGACGGGTAGCGGCTTGCCACTCCTGCCAATTCTCCGCGCCCACGGAACGCGTCCTCGGCAGGCTTGTCGAAAGCTTCAATATGTTTGACCGCCCTCAACGCGGGGAGCTCGCCATCCTGTTGCATGTGGGCATCGGCGCGCCTCCCGACAAAGACCAGCAGCAGGAATTCCGGGAGCTGGCCGGTGCCGCCGAAGCCGAGGTGGTCGGCGAGCTCACGGCGCGACTGCGCGCGGTGAATCCACGCACGCTGATTGGCGCCGGCAAGCTGGCCGAGCTGGCAGCCTTGGCAGAAGAGACCTGCGCCAGTTTGCTGCTGGTTGATCACCCGCTGACCCCGGGGCAGGAGCGCAACCTGGAGCGCGAGCTCGAGCTGCGAGTGGTGAGCCGCACCGGGCTGATTCTCGACATTTTCGCGCTGCGCGCGCGCACCTTTGAAGGCAAGCTGCAGGTGGAACTGGCCCAGCTGCGCCACCTGTCCACGCGCCTGGTGCGCGGCTGGACGCACCTGGAGCGGCAGAAAGGTGGTATCGGGCTGCGGGGTCCGGGTGAGACCCAGCTGGAGACGGATCGCCGACTGCTAGCCAGGCGAATCAAGCAGCTGGAGGCCCGCCTGGAACGGCTGGGCAAGCGGCGTGACCTGTCGCGGCAGCGGCGGCGTAAACGGGACCTGGCGACGGTGTCGCTGGTGGGCTACACCAACGCCGGCAAGTCCACGCTGTTCAATCGGCTGACGGAGGCCGGCGTCGTGGCCGCCGATCAGCTGTTTGCGACCCTGGACCCGACCCTGCGCCGGATGGAGCTGCCAGACGGCACGCCCTGTGTGCTGGCCGACACGGTGGGCTTTATCCGCGACCTGCCGCACGAGCTGGTGGCTGCCTTTCAGTCGACGCTGGAAGAGAGCCGGGGCGCCCGGCTGCTGCTGCACGTGGTGGATTGCACGGACCGGGACGTCGAGCAGCGCATGGCAGACGTGGACGTTGTGCTGCGGCAGATCGGGGCCGATCACCTGCCGATGGTTCAGGTCTTCAACAAGATTGATATACTCGGCGCGAAGCCGCGGGTAGACCGGGCCGAGACCGGCATGCCGAGCCGGGTCTGGGTGTCGGCGGCTACCGGAGACGGAATCGAATCCCTGCTCGGGGTTATCAGCGAATACCTCCATCTGGAGCTAGTGCGAGGCACGGTGCGCCTGGGTGTTACCCAGGCTCGCCTGCGGTCATTGCTGTACGACGCCGGGCAAGTGCTGGACGAGCGAGAGCTCAACGAAGGCGGCTGGGAGCTGGAAGTGGAACTGGACCGCCAGGGCTACGAGCAGCTTCGACGTCGCGAGGACCTGAAGCTCATCGTCCCCGGTGACAATGCGCGCAGGGCAGTTATTAATTGATACCCAAGATGAATGTGATGGCGTGGAACGAGTCAGGTAACGGTAAGAATCCGTGGGATCGCGGGGGTGGTAAATCCGGCCCTCCGGACCTCGATACCATTCTGCGGGACTGGCAGCGCAGGCTCGGTGGCCTGTTCGGCGGCAAGTCCGGGCGTGGCGGCGGCGCTGGCACTGGTACAGGCGGCAGCAGCGGGCCGATGCTCTCAATCTTGCTGGCCCTGGTGTTGGTCGGCTGGGCGGCGACAGGGGTCTATCGCGTTGAGGATGCTGAACGGGGCGTCGTGCTGCGCTTCGGCGCGTACACCGCGACGGCGCAACCGGGCCTGCGGTGGCACATTCCGTGGCCGGTAGAGACCGTCGAAAAGGTCAACGTGGCTGAAATCGAGACCTTCAGCACCGAGACCCGCATGTTGACGAAAGACGAGAACATCATTGTGGTCGATATGGTGGTCCAGTTCCTGCGGCCCGACCCCGTGACCTACCTGTTCCAGGTGCGTGATCCGGAGGCGACTCTCAGTGATATCAGCGAGAGCGCGATCCGTGAAGTCATTGGCAAGAGCACCGCCGACTTCGTGCTGCTGGAAGGCCGCGCAGAGATTGCGTTGCAGACCCAGGCGCTAATCCAGGAGGCCCTGGACGAGTACACCACCGGCCTCGTCGTTACCAAGGTCAACCTGCAGGACACCAACTTCCCCAGCCAGGTGCAAGCTGCCGTGCAGGATGCCATCAAGGCCCGGGAAGACAAGGAACGCCTCGCCTTCGAGGCTCAGACCTACGCTAACGACATCGTGCCTAAAGCGCGCGGTGAAGCGGCGCGGCGGCTGCAGGACTCCGAGGCTTACCGGGCCCGCGTGGTTGCCGATTCCGAGGGTGAGAGCGCACGCTTCGAAAAACTGCTGGTGGAATACCAACAGGCACCTGAAGTGACTCGCGAGCGCCTGTATATCGATGCCCTCGAACAGGTCTATTCACAGGCCAGTAAGATTCTTCTCGATGCCGAGGGCAGCGGCAACCTGCTGTACTTGCCGATGGACAAGTTGCTCGAGCAGCGCATCGGCACCCTCCCGGGTGGCGGTGCGTCCATGGGGCGCCTCGATCCCGGCTCCGGTATTGACGGCGGTTCCGGGTCACGGGCGGTACCCCGCGAATCGCAGCGGTTGAGGAGGTCGAGATAATGGCCAGCGGTCGTCTTCCCCTGATACTGGTTGCGCTGGCGCTATTCGTCGGCAGCGCTGCGCTGTTCACCGTGGATGAACGCGAGCACGCGCTGAAGCTGCGCTTTGGCGAAATCGTCGACGCCGACATTCCGCCGGGCCTGCATTTCAAGTTGCCGGTGGTCAATACCGTCGGCTTCTACCCGCGCCGCATTCTGACCATTACCAACCCGCAGGAAGAGTTCCTGACTTTCGAAAAGAAAAATCTCGTGGTCGATTTCTTCGTCAAGTGGAAGATTGTCGACGTGTCGGCTTACTACCGGGCCACCGGCGGTGAAGAGATTATCGCCGCGCAGCGGATACTGGAAATCGTCAAGGACGGAATTCGCGGTGAGTTCGCCAAGCGCACGGTGCCGGAAGTGGTTTCGGCCGACCGGCGCAGCCTGATGGACAACATGCTGAACAATGCCAAGTCAGAGGCAGAGCGTTTTGGCATCGATGTCGTTGATGTTCGGGTCAAGAGAATCGAATTTCCGGAAGAAGTCAGTGATTCCGTGTTCAACCGGATGCGGCAGGAACGCAAGCGCTTTGCATCGAAGCTGCGCGCAGAAGGCGTAGAGACTGCGGAAGAGATTCGCGCAGATGCCGACCGTCAGGCCACGGTCATCCTCGCGGAAGCCTACCGGGATGCCGAAAAGATCAGGGGTGAAGGTGACGCGCTGGCAGCGAACATCTATGCCAATGCCTTCGAGAAGGATCCTGAATTTTTCAGTTTCTATCGCAGTATCGAGGCCTACAAGAATTCGGTTGGCAGCGGCAACGACATGCTGGTGCTGGATGCGAACAGCGATTTTCTCCGTTACCTGAACAACAAGGCCCCGGCGCGCTGACCGCCTGCCGGCGCGGCATTGATCAGGAGCACTGGTAGAGCGTAGGCGGCGCTCCGGCGAGTCAGCGACGATGAACTGGAACGATTTGCTTGCGGCCTTTGCCCTGTATCTCGTGATTGAGGGCCTGTTGCCCTTCGCGAGCCCCGGCAGCTGGCGCCAGGGCCTGGTGCTGATTGGCCAGCTGCGCGACAACCAGTTGCGCTGGGTCGGCCTGGCCAGCATAGCGGCCGGCCTGGCGCTGCTACTGTTTGTCCGCGGCTGACCGGACAATTCGAGCCACTGCCATGCACGCAAGAAACGTCATCGTCGTCGGGGCCCAGTGGGGCGATGAAGGCAAGGGCAAGATCGTCGATCTGCTGACGGAACGAGCCAGCGCCGTCGTGCGTTTTCAGGGTGGCCACAATGCGGGTCACACGCTGCTGATCGACGGCGAGAAGACCGTGCTGCACCTGATCCCGTCAGGTATTTTGCGCGCCGGCGTGACCTGCATCATTGCCAACGGTGTCGTCGTGCACTTGCCATCGCTGCTGGAAGAAATTACCGAACTCGAGGCACGCGGCGTGGCGGTGGCTGAGCGCCTGAAGATCAGCGCTGCCTGTCCGTTGATTCTCCCCACCCATATTGCGCTGGACAATGCCCGCGAAACAGAGCGGGGCAGCCAGGCGATCGGCACGACCGGGCGGGGTATCGGCCCGGCCTACGAAGACAAGGCGGCGCGGCGCTCTTTGCGCATGTCCGACCTGTTCGACCCGGGGATGTTCCGCGAGCGGCTCGCCCAGACCATGAAGCTGCATAACTTCATGCTGCGCGAGTACTACGACGCTGAGGCCGTGGATATCGAGGCCACGACGGCGGAGTGGCTGGCCCTGGCGGAGCAGGTCAAGCCCATGATTGGCGATACCACCGAGTTGCTCGGCACGCTGCTCGCAGCCGGCGAGAACCTGCTGTTCGAGGGCGCACAGGGGACCTTGCTGGATGTGGATCACGGCACTTATCCTTTCGTGACCTCATCGAATACGACCGCTGGCGCGGCGGCTACGGGCAGCGGGATCGGGCCCACTGCCTTTCACCACGTGCTGGGCGTTGTGAAGGCCTACACCACCCGGGTCGGCTCCGGACCGTTCCCGACGGAACTCTTCGACGACATGGGCAAGCACCTGGCGAAGGTTGGTGCGGAGTTTGGTGCCACCACCGGCCGGCCGCGCCGCTGCGGCTGGTTCGACTCGGTCTCTCTCCGCCGCGCGGTGCTGAACAACAGCATCACTTCGCTGTGCATTACCAAGCTCGATGTGCTGGACGGGTTGCAGACGATCAAGATCTGCACGGGGTATCGCATGGATGGTGAGATCCAGCGCACGCCACCGTTGCGCGTGGACCGCTACGCCGAATGCCAGCCCGTCTATGAAGAAATGCCGGGCTGGTCCAGCTCCACGGTGGGTATGACCGACCTGGAGCAGTTGCCGCGCGCCGCGCGCAGCTACCTGCAGCGTATCGAAGAGATCCTGCAGGTCCCGGTGCACATGGTGTCACGTGTTGAGCGTGGCCACGATTCGCAGGACAACCCCTGGCAGCGCAGGCGCCAGGCTCACACGCGCACGCCGTCACCTGGCGACGGTCGTGTTGCTGATAATTGCCGCCAGCGCGGGCGGTTGCATCAGCACTCGCTTCATCTACAACCAGCTCGACTGGATTATTACCTGGCAGTTGAGCGGGTACTTCGACCTGGAGAAAGAGCAGTCGCAGCAGTTGCGGGACACTGTGGGTCGCCAGCTGGACTGGGTCCGCACCGCGCAGTTGCCGGCCTACGCGGAGCTGCTGCGTGCCATCGCCCGCGAGGCCGGCACCGGAGAACTTACCACCAGCCGATGGCAAGCCATCTACGACCAGATGATCGTGTTGTTCGACGAGTTCCTGCGCCGCGTGATACCCGATGCCGCCGCCTTTTTGTCGACCCTGTCTGACGACCAGGTGGAGTACATGTTCGACAAGCTCGAGGAAGAGAACGAAGAACTGGCAAAGGAGTATTCCGGGCGGACGCCGGAGCAGCGGCAACGTCGCCGGGAGAAGGCCACTGTCAAGGGGCTGCAACGGTTTACCGGCAGGCTGAACGGCGAGCAGAAAGCCCTGGTCGGCAGCACGGTGGCATCGATGTACGACAATTCTGAAGAGTGGTTGCAGGGCCGCCGCCTGTGGCAGCAGGCTTTTCGCGCGCTGCTGCTGGAGCGCCCACCCAGGGCGGAGTACGAGGCGCGGCTGCTGGCGATCAGCATCGATCCGAACTATGTGGACAGGCCGGAGTACCGGGCCCAGGTGGAAGCCAACCAGCGCATCGTTCTTGGGCTAATGGCTGAGATCATCGTGTCCCTGGACGACAAGCAGCGGCAGCGCTTTCAGCGCCGGCTGAATGACTTTGCGCAGGACTTCGATCGGCTGGCCGCCGAGCAGCTCAGCGCGGCCCTGTCTGGGGCCGGTCCGAACCCAGGGTTGCGGCCGTCCGCAGATGTGGTGGCCAACAATTGATCGAGGCCCGGTCAGGGCCGGGGCGACGAAATGGGTGCCGCAGGGACACGCCTTCATGGTAACTTTAGGGCCGACGTGGTTGGCGCAGCAGGGGCTCTCCCCGGAACGGCGAACCGCCTGAGACTGAGGCGAATCAATGACAGGCCGGTCAAACCGACTTGCCGGCTGTGTCTCGTGCTTGAAAACAGGAACACCGCACTGCAGGGGGACTGAGATATATGAATAACCTGATGACCAGAGTACTGACTTGCGCCACCGCGGCGCTGGTGTCGGCGCTGCTGCTGGCTCCGGCCAACGTGGGCGCCGTCGTCAAGAGCTTTCAGGTAATGCAGGATGGCGGCCCGGTGGCCAATACCGAGGTCACGCTGGTAGCGCCCAGCGGCAAGCGGTACACCGAGACGACGGATGCCGGGGGCAAGATCGTCGGCTTCAACTTCAATGAAGACGGCGACTGGGACGTCCGCTGGGCGGGCGGTTCCATGACCATCAGCGCCGGCGGCGGCATCGGGCCCTGGATCGTGGTGCCGACGGCCCTTGGCGTGACGGCCGCGATCATCGTTGCGAACGATTCCGGCAATGACAGCAACTCCAGCAGCAGTCCGCCGCCGAATGGGGTTCCGGAAATTACCAGCCTGGATGGCACCTACGTCATGGAGGCAACCGACGTTGTCAGCAACCCGGACAATCAGTCGAATAACTTCCAGGGCGCGGCATGCGACGTCAGCGTGGGCGGCAGCGGCGTCTCCCTGGACTGCAGCGGTAACGGTCTCAGCGTCACCGCCACCGGTTCCCTCAACGGCAGCGATTTCAGCGCATCGGGCGTCGGCAGTTATGGTGGCACAGGTGGTGTCGAGATCCAGATCAGCGGCACGCTGGGAGCGTCCTGGAGCGGCAATGCGGCGGCCGGCGCGAACGGCGCGCTGCCCGACAACAACAACGATGGCCGGAACGATCCGATAGAAGTGACGTTCAGCGGGTCGGGCCCGACCGAAAATTGAGTACAGCGACGGCGCGGCGGTCAGCTCTGCCGCGCCGTCATCGAACCATGAAGAGGGCGTTTGCAGCAGCCTTAGTTCTTAACCTGGTCGCGCCAGCGGTGGTCGCTGAGCTGCCGGCACCAGAACCCTTCGCGGTGCCGGAACCCTCTGTAATGAGCCTCCAGGCCGCGATAGACCGCGCGCTGGTCCGCAATCACGAATACCTGAATTTGCTCAGCAGCATCGAGGGTGCGGAGCTCGACCTGGAAGACGCGCGGTCGACCTTCCGCCGCCAGTTCTACACGCGGATGAACTCCGACGCGCGCGTGGGCTCGGAGCTCGGCAACACCTTCCGTTCCGGAATGTCCCAGAAGCTCGAGAGCGGTCAGAGCTGGAACGTCGAGTTCTACAACTCCGAGTTCGGTGGCGACAACCTGTCGGAGCTGCGCTTCAGCTACAGCCTGCCGATCTTCGATGATCCGCTGAACTCCGGCGTGCTGGAGCTGCGCCGCGCGGAGCTGGATTACGAGCACCGGGATAGACTGGCGAAGGTGGGGGCGGAAGAGCTGACTGCCGAGGTCTCCCGGCATTACTACCAGTCGGTGCTGGCACGGGACAGCGTCGCAGCGGCCGAGGGCGAAGTTCGCCTGACCGAGGCGCTGGCTCACGCTACGCGCGTGCGGGAGCGCAACGGCCGGTCTTCGCCACTGGACGTGGCCGCAGCGGAACTGCGGGTAGCCCAGGCCAACCAGCGCTGGAACTCGGCCCGCGCCGCGCAGATTTCGGCAGACAACCGGCTGAAGATCATGCTGGGCATGGGCATCGACGCCTCCCTGGTGCTGGATTCTGACTTGCCGCCGGTGGATGAGTTCGGCGAGCTCGACCGGGACGCGGAAGAAATCGAGGCGCTGGCATTGGCCAACCGGGCTGAGCTGCTGCGTCTCGGTGAGGAAATGGATCTCGCGCGGCGCAAGCTTTCCACGGAGCCGGAAAGCCGGATGCCGGGGCTCGGCGTGACCCTGCAGTATTCCCGGGTGGGACGCGGCGAAGGGTTCAGCGACAGCATCGAGCTGGACGAAAACCGTTTCGGCATCGGCCTGTCAATGGACATGGACGTTGACGGGCGACGCGACATCACTTATCGACGTATTGCGCTGTTCTACAAGTCGAAGCAGCGCGCCTACGATCGTCTCGCTGAAGATATACGCGCCGACGTCCGGCAAGCGCTGATGCAGCGGCAGGAGCGCAGCAGCCAGCTGACCCTGGCGCGCAGTGGCGAGAGCCTGGCGCAGCAGCGTTTCAAGCAGGCAGATCTGCTGTACCGGGCCGGGCGATCCACTACCGAGGACATGCTCGAGCGCGAGCAGGCACTGTCGGAGGCGCGCAAGCAGGAGCGCCAGGCGCGGGTCGAGTACCTGCTGTCCAATCTCGAGGTCAAGCGGGTCAGCGGCACACTGGCCAGGGACCTGGTGCCGTGAGTGGCATCGCTAAAATCGTCACCGCCGCCGTAGTTTTTGGGAGCATGGCTGCGGAAGCGGCCGACGAGCCATTTACGGTGGCCGTAGAAGCCGGGCCCTTCGAGCTGCGCGTGATCGAGTCGGCGCGCCTGGACGCCGGTCAGTCCATCACCATTTCTTCCGAGCTGCCCAGCAACCAGGCCAAGGTGGTCTGGCTGGTGCCGGAAGGTGCGAAGGTGGCGGCCGGTGAAGAGATCGTGCGTTTCGACCCGACGCCTTTCGAGGCCGAAGTCCAGAAACTGGAGCAGGAGTTCGAGGAGGCCACTGCCGGGCAGATTCAGGCGGAGGCCGAGCTGCAGCTGCAGGTTCAGCAGGGTCGGGAAATGCGGCGGCAACTGCAGGAACAGATCGAACTGGCACAGTTGAAGCTGGAGCGGCTGCTGCAGGCCGACCAGCCATTACGAATTGCAGCCGCGAAAGCGGAACTGGCGGCCACCGAGGCCGCGTGGCAGGAAGCTCGCCAGGAGCTCAGCTCCCAGGACGAGATGCTCAAGGCGGGTTTGGGCAGTGAAGGTCAGCTGCGGCAGGCACAGGCACAGGAGAACGAACAGCAGAACGCGAAGGCACTGGCAGCCGAGCGCCTGCGGATTCTGCGCGAGATCGAAATTCCGTCGGAATCCCGGCAGGCGGAAATGGAGCTGGCCGGGCGGCGCGAGGAGCTGAAGCACGCGGTGCAGGCGGACCAGCATGGCCAGGCTCGCCAGTATGCGGCCGTCACCCGAATGTCTCACCTGGTAGAACGCACCCGCCAGGCGCTGGAGAAGGCACGCTCGCTGATCGGGAAAACGACGGTCACCGCGCCTGTGTCCGGCTTTGTCGTGTACAAACAGGTAAGCGTGGCGAACGAGCGCCGCCGGGTGCAGGTGGGCGACTCGGTGTGGAATCGCCACGGTTTCATGGTGATCCCGGATATGAGCACCATGGTGGCTGATATCGATGTGCGCGAGCGCGACATTGCCAAACTTGCCGTCGACCAGCCCGTCAGTTTGCGGCCCGATGCGTTCCCCGACATGAGCCTGGCCGGTAAGGTGGGCTTTGTTGGCACGCTGGCAACAGAGGGCGCTGACGGTGCAGAAAACCTGTTCCGCGTGCGGATCCTGCTGGACGAACTGGACACCCGGTTGCGGCCCGGCATGCGTGCCCGGGCCTCCGTGCTGACCGAGCGCTACGCCGACGTGTTGCGGGTTCCCGTGGAGGCGGTGTTCTTTGACCAGGGCGAGCCCGTCTGCTACGTCTGGTCGCGCGGCCGCGCCGTTCGCCAATCGGTGGATATCGGCCCGAGCGACGGCAAACAGGTGATCGTCGAGGCGGGCCTGGAGGCGGGTGACCGGGTCATGCTGACCGATCCGGCCGTGGCGCTCGCCCGCAACCGGGAATGATCCGCGCCGCGGGCCTGCGGAAAGCCTATCGGCAGGCTGAGCGCGAAGTCCGGGTGCTGGAAGGCCTGGACCTGGAGATCCAGCACGGCGAATTCGTCGCCATCATGGGCAATTCCGGCGCCGGCAAATCCACCCTGTTGCAGTTGCTTGGTTGCCTCGATGCGCCGGATGGCGGCGAGTACTGGCTGGACGACCGCGAAGTGTCGCAACTGGGGCCGGACATGCTGGCCGAGGTTCGCAATCGCAGTATCGGCTTCGTCTTTCAGTCTGCCCACTTCATCGACTACCTCGATCTGGTCGACAACGTGGCGCTGCCCGCGGAGTATGGGCCACCGGCCGACATCGACCAGCATCGCGCCCGCGCGACCGAGTTGCTGCAGCGCGTGGGTCTCGGCCACCGCCTGGATCACCGGCCATCAGAGCTGTCGGGCGGCGAGCGGCAGCGGGCCGCGGTGGCTCGGGCCCTGTTCGCCCGGCCCCGGCTCATTCTGGCCGACGAGCCCACCGGCAATCTCGACGAGGACAACACCCGCCAGCTGGTCGAGCTTCTAAACGATCTGCACCGGGACGGAATCACGATTCTGCTCGTGACCCACGATCCCGAAGTCGCCCAGGTTGCCGATCGGTGTTACCGGTTGCGCGGTGGTCGCCTGGAGGACCTGGCCGCATGAATCGCTGGCGCGCCCGCTTGCGTTCGGCCTTGCAGGTCTGGCGCCACCACCGGGTCCAGGCGGTGCTGGCCGTCCTGGGCGTGGTGGCTGGTGTCAGTGGTCTGGTAACAGTCGTTGCGATCGGCGAGGGTGCCCGGCGGGAATTCAACGAGGCCATCGGCCTGATGGGTGGCGGCACGCTGGTCGTGCGTAGCAGCGGTGCGGCGCTGCCAATGGAACGCGTCAGCGCGGTGCGGCGAATACTCGGCCCTGATCTGAACCAGGTGGTGCCGGTGGCCAGCGCCCAGACTTCCGCCCAGTCCAGCAGTGCCCGGGTAAGCGGTGTGCGCATTGTCGAAACGGCCCGCGACTACCAGGCTGCGCAGCGCCTGGATGTGTACGACGGTCGCTTCCTGAGCTGGTACGACCAGGAAAATGATTCCCGTGTGTGTGTGCTTGGCTGGGAACTGGGCCGTCAGCTGTTTCCCCGCGGTGGCGCGGTGGGCCAGCAGATTCGCCTGGGCGAGCGCATCTTCACCGTCGTGGGGTGGCTGGCGCCGCTTGAGCGTCCGGACATCGATATGGGCGCGCTGGAGTTGCCCGAGCTGGACCAGGTCGCCTACGTGCCGCTGGCAGCGAACGGTCTCGCGTCATCGCGAGTGTCCCTCGACGAACTGATCCTCCGCTTCGATGATGAGGCCGACATGATTCGCGCCAGCGGTGCGGTTCAGAGAATCCTGGAGTTCGACGCCGAGGGCACCACTTTCGAGTACGTCGTGCCCGTCGAGATGCTGCGACAGAAATATCACCTGCAGACGGTGGTCGGATTTCTGCTGATGGGAACCACCGTGGTCATGCTCGTGGTCGGCGGCATCGGCATCATGAACACGATGTTGATGACCGTGCTGCGCCGGCGCCCGGAGATCGGCCTGCGCATGGCCTTCGGCGCTCGCCGCCGCGACATCATCGAGCAGTTCGTGACCGAATCCGGCCTGGTGGCCCTGCTGGGTGGTGTCGTCGGGCTGGTCGTCGGGGCGGTGATCGCCCAACTCGTGGGTTGGCAGCTCGGTTGGCCGGTGGCCATCGGTTTTACCGCCGGGTTGGCGGGCCTGTTGGCCGCGCTGGCGGTGGGCGTGCTGGCCGGCGCCTATCCGGCGATCCAAGCAGCGGCGGTGCAGCCGATCAAGACGCTGAACCACGGTTGACGGGGCAGTGGTGTGAGGTGGTGTGGCGCAGGGTCCGTGCTGGTCGTCATTGAAGAGGGCTTGCTAACAGGGTGGCGCAGGGCTTTCAGACCCTGAGACTGAATAGAGGCCGGTGGTCAAAACGCCTGTTTCTTCTTCCCGATTAAACGATCGCGCAGTCTCCAGAACAGGCTGTCCGGATTGACCACGACGATGAAGATTCGCCGCAGGCGGTCTTCCGGGCAGTGGATCGGTCGCACGGCGTGCCAGGCGTGATCTGTACGCTTCATGATCGCGCTGTAGTTACCGATACTCTTGAATTTAATTTCATCTTTGAATTCAGCTAGTTCTGGTGCAGACTTGTAGTCGAGTCTACCCCCGTCGTCGAGGGCCAGGGTCTCGCCGCCCCAGTCCGGATCCCATTCGTCTTCCCCGTTGAAGTAGAACAGGTGCGAGCCGTGCTCCCGGGCCGAATCGGTATGCGGTGACACCGAGCAGCCGTTGGGCGTGTAGTGCCAGTGGAAGCGGAATTCGATCTTGGGCGCGCGCAGCAGGCGCGCAATATTGTCCCGGTACCGGTCGCTGCGCAGCTCCGCAATGAATTCCTGCCAGGGCACCGGCACCTGCGTGTCAGGCTTGTATTCCAGGGAGTAGCGGTCATGGGGCTGCTGGCCGGCCAACCGGTCCTCGCCGAACCGGGTGTCGAAAATGGACATATCCGGCATGTTCGCCAGCAGGCGCCCGAAACCGGCGTCTGTCAGCAAGCCCCGCTTGTTCGCAAACGGGTAAGGCTTGGTCGCTTCGAATTCCTCAACGGAAATGGCTTCCAGTTGTTCCCAATCGATGTAACTCACTGGTTTCCTCAGGCGGTTGCTACGGAGGCCTGCGCTGCGAGTTCCAGCGCATCATGGCGCACGTGATTCCTGGCCATTTCGTCCTGCACCAGGGATTCACTGATCACGCCGCTGTCCAGGCATTCTTTCAGCAGGTCGAAGAAATATTGCTCCTGCCGCCGGTCGGGATGGGGCTGGTACTTGCCGAGCAGCGCATACTCACCGAGCAGGCCCGCCCGCCACTGGTTCAGTTTGTGCAGCACCGGGTATTTCTTGAGCTTGTCGGCCGGCGTGTAGTCCACCGGCAGGCCTGTCTTCCAGGGTTGGGTCTTGCGCTTGGTGTTGTGCAACAGCTTCGTGCCGGCAGTCAGGCGGTCAAAATCGTTCCACTCGTCTTCCAGCACGCCGATATTCTGCCGGTCTTCGTGTTCGAGAACGATCCAGTCCTTGTAGTCACGTTCGAAGCGGAACAGTTCAGCGAATTCCTGTTCCGGGTGCCAGTGCGCGAGTCGCTCGCAGTCCAGCAGCATGACGCTGGTGGCAATCTGGGTGGCCTTCTCTTCCTTGTGGGAGCGGCGGCGGCCCATGACGGCCGCGCCCTGCATATCGCGATTCAGGAGTTCGTTGATGTCACCCACTGCGAATATGTCCGGGTCGATGACCACCGCGCGGCCCTGGCGATTCATCAGCTGGGGAGGCATGAACCGCAGCGGGGTAAAGGACTGCAGGTCGTCCATTCGCCACACTCGCGACACGCCGCCACGCAGGAAAGCCTGGCCCTCTTTCTCGGCCAGGAACGGGAAGTCCCTCACGTGCATGATCTCGACGTCAAAGGCATCCGGGTTCGCCGATCGGCGCTTCAATGAATAGGCGGAAACCAGCGCTCCGAGCCACTGGCGGTCGTTGGTCTGGATAAAGATCTTGGGCCGGGTCATGCCGAGGTCCCCGCGGCAACGGTTTCCGGGGCCGGCGACTCCGCCGACGTGTAGCCAAAGCCCGGCAGCAGGTCGCGGTCGACCAGCGCATCGATGGCCGCAATCTGTGCGTCGTCGAAATAATCGCGATAACCACCGACCTTGGCTTTGCGGACCTTGTAGGAATCGGGATTACTGGCATCGCGGGGCTGGATTCTGCTGCCGCTGCGCCAGAAATGGTTGTCCGCTTCCATCTTGCGCAGGTTTTCCACGGACGCGAATTCCACGGCCTCGGCAATGATGGCGGGGTCCACCGGCGCGCCGAGGAATTCCATCAGGCGCGCGAGCTCCCGGTCCGGGTGGCTGCGCAGATCTTCATAACGCACGATCAGCAGCTGCTTGATCTGTGCCAGTTCTTCGGTCCACCTGTTCAGCGCGCCGATGATCCGGCGCATGCCTTGCTCCTCTTTCATCACAAAATCGTAGATCGATACGTCTTCGCCATCGGCCGGATAGGCGTTCAAGGCTTTCTTGTAGGGTCGCATCCGGAACTTCCACTGGAAGAACTGGGACACCGCCACATCCTGGGGATTGCGCACCAGCAGCACGGTCTTGCGATCGTAGAAGTCTTCCAGAGTGTCAGGATGGCCAAAATAGCGGCGCAGGTA
>CAMYJV010000094.1 GCA_947258805.1 uncultured Gammaproteobacteria bacterium
TGCATCATCTGCATGGAAGGCAGCTACCCGGAAACCGCCCGGGGCCTGGCGATGAACGGTGCCGAAGTCGTGTACCGGCCCAGCTACCCGGAACCCTACGTGGCCAACGGGCTGTGGGAAGTGCAGAACCGCTCCCGCGCGCTGGACAACACGATGTATGTCATTGCGCCGAACCCGGCGGCCTACCTGCCGATGCCCGATTCCCAATTCCCGCTGGACACCTTCGGCGGCAACTCGATGCTGGTGGACTACCAGGGCCAGATCGTGTCGAACCACGAGGCCGGCGGCGGCGCGTCTTACGCCGGTGGCATCATCGATATCGAGGCACTGCGCCAGTATCGCGCCCGCTCGCTGTGGGGCAACTGGATGAAGGACCTGCGCACCGAGCAGTACCGGCTGATCTACGACCGGCCCATCTACGAGAAGAATCGCTGCCTGGAGCAACCGCCGCTGAAACACGCCGACAACGATCGCATCGTGCACGCGGCCGTGGACCGGATGGTGGAACGCGACATCTACAAGCCTCCCGCGTATATGGATGAGGGTGAAGATGCGCAGAACCAGCCGGACCCGGTCGCGGAGACGCCGGCATCACGCAAGGTCAGCTCCGGCTAAGCCCGCGGGGCAGCCACCCGCGCAGACAGCCACGCTTCAATCAAGGTCGCAGTAGCTTCTGCATCCTGATCGATCAGCAGGCTGTGACTGCGGCCCGGAAAGCGCTGGAAGTCGGCATCCAGGCGCCCGGCCAGCGCCTGCGCGCGGTCTGCCGGCACCAGGCTGTCTTCATCACCCACCAGCACCAGTGCCGGCGCGCCGATGGCATCCAGGTTCACTGCCACCGCGGCTTTGCCCGTGGCTTCGGCCACGCAGCGCGGTGATTCCGCGCACAGCAAGTCGTAGTAACGCAGCGCCTCGGCTTCCGGAACGCCGCCGAAAAACATCCGCTGCGCCAGCTCGAAAGGCGGAGGCCCCCAGGGGGTGGCCGGATCCACGTCGAAGGGCACTTCCGGATTGCCGATCTCCTCGGGCAGCACCGGGGCAAGCAACACCAGTGCGGCCACGGGATGCGCTTCGGCATACTTCAGGCAGGCCAGCCCACCCATGCTGTGCCCGACCAGCACCGGCACGCGCCCCGCGCGTTCCGCCACGATGCCGATCTCCTCGCCCACGTCGGCGATACCGCGCTTGATGAAGGCTTCGGTCGGCAAGGCATCGGATTCGTGATGCCCGTACCAGTCCAGCGCGTGGCACTCCCAGCCCGCCGCGCTGAACATCGGCAGGTAGCGGTGCCAGTTCCAGCTGCCGTGGAGGCCCCCGTGCACGAATATCAACGGTGCCTTTGACGCCGGCACCGGTGGCCCGGCGTGCTGCACATGAACACCCTTAACGCGGTACTGGTCCATCGCCCGCGATGACTACTGCGGCTGGCCCGGGAAGAAGCGTAGGAAACCGGTCTGCGGGTGACAGTTGGAATACTCGATGTGACTGCAACCGGCCGGCACCACGTAGACCTCGTGGCCCAGCACGACCTGGATGTCGAGCTGGTAGCGTTCGGCAAATCCGCTCATGCCAGTGAGAATGGCGTGATGCGTGGGATGTTCGTGGGCCCACCGTTCCAGGTCTTCCAGGCCCAGGAACCACGCGAGGGTCTGGGTCTGAATCTGCGCGCCCGGATCGAGCATTTCCACCAGCCGCGCGCCCGCACAGTTGCTGTCTCGCGGGTTGTCGCGCAGGTAGTCCACCCCAGCCTTGTATACCGGCATCATTCTGGCAAGAAAATCCGCCTGCTGTTCTTCGTCACACTCTTCCCAGCCCTGGACCGTGCGAATAAAGCAGGCATTGTCCGGCAGGTCCACCATGAGTCGACGACCGAAGGTCTCCTGCGCTACGTCGACAGCCGGCAGGCCGCGCAATGCACCCGGCAGCCCCCGGTCTTCCGCGGCCGGGATCCGGTCACGCATGGAACCAAAGTAGCCATGATCCTCATCAAGGTGCACCGGGCACTGATCGGCCAAACCCCAGCTGGGTTCAGCATTGCTGTAAGAGGTTTCCATCTGCGGGATCGGGCAGGTCAGCGCCTCGATCCACAGGCCCACTGGCTGGAGCTCATCAGCCCACGCCACCACGTCGGCCCGCCGCCGCCAGGCCTCGAAGTCTGTCTGCCGACGCCAGTAGCCCACCACGATATCGTTGCGATAGCCCTGGGTGTCGACATGGCTGCAGCGCTCCCAGCGCCACGGCGCGCTGTCGCCCGACAGGCACTGTTCAATAGCCGCTTGCAGGCTTGTCACCTCGGCCGGTTTCGCGTCCGCCCGGTACTGCAGCGCAATCTGCCCCAGGGTCATGTCGGGCTGCAGCTTGAACAGCTGGCAGGTAAAAGCAGGATACGGCGTTTCGAAATCGGATGGCCGGAGCTTCATGGTGTGGCGCGCGAAAACGGTTGAACGCAGAGCGAATATACCCTGTAGTTATGGACGCTAGCGGATGCAGCACCGCCCCGCAAGCAGGCCACCGGCGCATACAACGGCACGCTATTCGCCGATCGTTCCACGCCCGGTTTGCTAACATGCCTTCAGCGCTGCAAACGCCCGGGAGACAGACGAATGGCCAGAACGCAATTCAAGATCGCGGCCGTACAAGCGGTACCGGTCTTCATGGACCTGGCCGGCTCCGTGGAGAAAACCATTGCACTGATCGGTGAGGCTGCTGATAACGGCGCAGCGCTGGTGGCCTTCAGCGAAGCCTGGATTCCGGGTTTCCCGTTCTGGGTCTTTGTGAATGCGCCGTTCCAGGCCATGCCGCACTTCGCGGCCTACCGGAAGAATTCGCTGGCGATAGACAGCGATGAAATGCGCGCGATCCAGGACGCCGCACAGGAACACGGCATTCACGTAGCCCTGGGTTTCAGCGAACTCGGCGACGACAGCCTGTACCTCGCCCAGGCGCTGATCGACGACCAGGGTCAATTCGTCTTTGTGCGCCGCAAGCTGAAACCCACGATGGCCGAGCGCATGGTCTTCGGTGAAGGCGACGGCTCCGACCTGGTGGTGGCCGACACGGACATCGGGCGCATCGGCGCGCTGTGCTGCTGGGAACACCTCGGCCCGTTGAACAAGTTTGCGCTGTACGCCCAGCGCGAACAGATTCACTTTGCTGCATGGCCAAGCTTCGGGCTGGACCAGAACGCCGTCTACGCCTTCGGGCACGAAGTGAACAACGCGGCGAGTAAGATCTACGCGGTGGAAGGCCAGTGTTTCGTGCTGGCGCCCTGCGCCGTTACGGACGATGCCCTGTTAACGGCCATTGCCGGTAGCACTGAGGCGGCCGCACCGTTCCAGACCGGCGGCGGCTACACAATGATCTACGGTCCCGATGGCCGCGAGCTCGCCACACCCCTCGGACCTCACGAGGAAGGCATCCTGTACGCTGACATCGACCTGGGAATGATTGATATGGCGAAGATTGCCTACGACCCGAACGGCCACTACGCGCGTCCCGACGTGGTCAGGTTGTGGATTAACGACGAGCCAATGGCGCCGGTGCAGCGCGCTTACGACGTCAGCGACGAGTTGGAGTTGCCTGACCCTGACGATACCGACTAGTCGATTCGCGGTGATGATAGAAGCCAGGACCCAATGGCGGGCCGGGCATCAATCAAACGGAATTCGCGCTCGACTCGTCACAAGGGTTGCAGTTGTCCAGGGACGGTCAACCAGTCTGGTTCGGCATTAAGTTCAGCCATCTAATGTGACCGGCTTCATGGCACTGGTGCATGCCTCTTAATAAACTGCATTTTCTGCTTGGGCGCCCACGACAATTAAAGTCTCGTTTCGAGCTAGGCGTGGGCGCCCCCTTTCTCCTCCCTTATCCGCCCGCTTCCTGTCATTGGCAGCCCGGGATGGATGTTTATGTCCGCTAGCGATACCGCCAGATGAAGCCAACCCCAACCCCGCCGCCGACGCGGCGTGTCCAGCGGAAATCGTTATCCGAGTAGTCGTCCGGGCTGTCGAGACCCAGCAAGACATTGCCATCGCCTGTAACCAGGCCGGCCCGGCTAATCGCCCCATCATATTCGCCCGGCTCGGCAATCCCATCCCTGCCTGTCCAACGATATGCCTCGGGATACGAAGAGCTTGACCACAGCTTGCCCTCTGCGGAGCCGAAGCTAGCGGCATCGAAGAGGCCCTCAGTGGACAGATACCGCACGTCAATCTTGGAGGCAGGCTGGTCAACTGCTGGCACGAGCCGTGACTCAACGATGCCAAAAGAAGCCAAGCTCAAAACAAGAGGCAAAACAATCGGTGTCATGGTTTCACCTCGTTCAACGCGCAAGATTTGCAGTTCATAAACATATGATTCCCGGCTCCGTCCCTTAGACTTTCAACTCTACATAGAAAGCATATCGGTCAAGGAAAAAAGGACAATTCGGAGAAGGCCGAATTGACACGCGTATAAGTACACACGTGAATAAGGACTGTTTAGCGCGGGGCCGATCGGTGCTCAGCGTGTGGCATGGCGCTGCGCTGTGTTTAGGAGCGCCATGGCGCCCCACCGTGATTCCCAGGCGTCAGGTGCCAGTAAGCGGGTGGTTGAGCGAACCCAATCGCAGGGAGGCCCAATTGCCGCGAATCGGACGCGCATTCCCGGCCAGTCGCAGCCATTTGCCATAACCCTCGGCCAGTGCACAGCCGGTTCCACTGCGATCTCCCGCGAGAGATGCGCTTTCGGTACTATTGATCCCGTCGGCTGGTGGCGGACCGGAGACAAGAACCCAAGAAGACCCGGATCATTTCGCGAGTTATGCCTGAACTTCTTATCGTATCCGATGTAGAGGACGCAAGTGATCGCCTGAACTCAGAGGGTGCGATCCTGTTTCGTGATGTAGGCGTCGCCGATGCGCGTGGTTTTGAAAACTTCGCTGAGAGGCACATTGTAGAGTGGATGGAGTACCGGGATCGCGCGAGTAAGCGCAGCCACGTCACCGGCCACATCCATACTTCGACTGATACGCCAGCTGCTTTTCCTATCGCTCTCCACTGTGAGAGCTCGTTTACCTCACGTTGGCCACAAAAGATCTTCTTCTTCTGCCACACCGCTTCAGGCTCGGGCGGCCGCACGCCTATCTGCGACATGCGGGAGGTCTACCGGAACATCGATCCTGGTATTCGCGAGAAGTTCGAGCGGCTGGGCGTCATGTATTGCCGGAATTTCGGCACGGGGGTCGGAATGGACTGGCGCGATGTGTTCCAACACGTGGAACGTGAGTCCGTAGCCGCATATTGCGCCTCGAACGGCATTCATGCGGAGTGGTTGGACGACGATCACTTGAGAACTGTGCAGGTTAGACCGGCCACCCTGATCCACCCGCGCGCCGGGCAAACCGTCTGGTTCAACCATGCCCTTGCGCTGCACAAATCCTCGCTGGACGAATCGCTGCTGGAAACACTTCTTCGGCAGGGCGGCGAGCTGAATCTACCTCACAATACTTACTTCGGGGACGGCGAACCGATATCCACTGAAGTGATTCAACACATTCGTGATGTCCACGCCCGTTTTACGATCTTATTCGACTGGCGCCCGGGCGACGTCCTGATGCTCGACAACATGCTGATGGCCCACGGTCGTGAGCCATACGAAGGAGAGCGGGTCGTGTACACCGCGATGGCTGATCCTCTGACCTGGGGGGAGGTGGGGGTCGAGCTGACCGTGCCAGTTGAAGAACCAATGATCGCAGATGACCGTGGCATTCGGCCCACACTGCATCCCGCGACGGATTTGCGGCCTGCTGATGACGATGTTGACGATTGGTTCCTCGAAGCAGTGGCGAAGGAGTTGAACCTGGAAGCGGTTAACGGTGCCGACTCTTTTGCCGATCTGGGGGGTGACTCGCTGTCCGGAGTGAAGCTCATCTCTGATATTTTCGACCGCTATGGTGTCGATCTGTCACTCGAGACGCTGATTTCGTCGGAAACCTTAGACGCAGTCCAGGAAAACATTCGCTTTCAGCGCAATCGCTAGCAACGCGTTTTCCGGCAGGCCCCAACTTTATTGCGACTCTGACCAATTCCTTATGGCATCCCGTGGCCACAGGTAAGCCCACTCCTGTGGCCGATACGATCCAGCAGCAAATTGTTTACGGCGCGCTTTTGAGAACGCAAGTATTTCCTTTTGCGCCTCGACGTCGACTTCGGCGCACCATCCATAAAGGGCTCCGTTAGCGGTTGGCGTCGCCGTCAGGAATCCTAAACGAGGCTCCATCTCCAGGACCTGCGGATCCAGAAGCCAACTGCTCCGGTAAAGCCCCTCTAGCTTAGGATCGGACTCCAGCAAAGCCGCTATGTTCATGAAGGCGACTTGTTGATAAGGCTCTGAGAACCAGCGGCGATAATGATTGGCGGTGTGGATCACGAGGTACGACCCGTATCTGTTTCTGGCTTCCCGCCATAGAAGCAGAGGCCTCTCGGATACCGCTTGAGCCCTGCGCAAAACGGTCTGGCCAGCGATTTTCCGTCGCAAACTTCTTTTGAAACGCTCGACACTCCGGCGCCAGCGCCCCGCAGCCACCAGGTGCGAATTGAATAACGAGACCTTTAGCAAGCGCCTCTGTTCAACCACCCAAGCGCCACCCACAGGCAACATGCGCCCGGCCGCAACCGCAAAGTCAAAGCACAAATCCCAACTCGGAGAGCCATCAGCATCAAAAAGTTCAAAATGCTGACCCGCGTTTTCGGCCCGGTCCGACATCTGTGCAAACCATGTGACGGACCAATTACGAACTCCGACTGGCAGCTTGTGGAACTGTTTGTCGTTGAGCCTGCGTTGGACCATCCGCAGCAGCACGAGCTTGTTCCAGTCGCGGAGCTGTGCCGGCTCATAATTACGGCTCATTTTCCTGACTATCAATTCCTGTGCAATCGGCATCATGGCAGCGAAAGAATGCCGGTCAGACAGGCAAGCGGACTCTAAACACCTGTCTAACGAAAAATTATCGAGCAGGTCGGAATTCCGCGTTAATGACGATTCGATAGAATTCATTAACAGCGTCAGCCGAGAGGATAATTCTCGCTCCTTGTCAGAAATTAATGATTCAGGGCGCATTTGTCGAGATCGAAAGGCACTGCGAAAACCTGGTTATCTGGCTGACTCAGCAGCAAGACGTTGTGTGACCCTCTTCTGGAGAAATCCGTGTTACCAATCAGAAATTGGAATATATAAAAGACGCCAAGATCGAAATCTTTCTCGAAATTGATGCTAAGTGGCTCGCCATGAAAGATTTCGGCGCCAAGGCGTTGTGCCATCGAATCGAAGTGCTCGACGACAAACGCATATCTTGTAGTGAACGATTCGCCGCCGGTTTCAAGATAACGAACTCGGGCCAGCCGGACGCGCAGGCTCTTGTCCGTGACCAGGTTATAAAACCTGTAGGCCAGGTATTCCCGTATCACGTACTGCTCGTAATTATTCCTGTCCCGGCAATGGGTCACGAGCGGCACATCGTCCTGACCGGCAAATGGCGTGCCTGCGGTGACGCTACCGCGAAAGTTGAGCATCAAGAGTTGAAAACTGCAGCTTATCTTTCCCTTTCGTAGCCGGGAAATCCCGCGTGTCTTGGCCTGCAGGGCCAGAGAGCGCGTCTCACCATCTTCGGTCAGGTAGCCGAGGACTGCCGGCCGGTAGGGACTCGTTGACTCTTCGCGGTCTTCGTGCAGGCTCGAGAATTCTGCCTCCAAGGTCAGCGCCAGGGTCTCGTGCGACTGGAACAACGGCGGCTCTGCACCGGCGACTGTCGCTGTTGCCAGGCACGTCGCGAGAGCGACTGCAGCCAGGCAACTCAAGGGGCGGCAAAAGCGCTGGCAGGGTTGAAACAAAGGGTGCTCCGGTGTTTCTTCAAGTACCACATCACCGTGGCGCCATGACTATGTAGATTTGCCTAAGCGCGCAATGACCTTATAGCCCCAGGTCCGGCTTCACCCGCATGGTACCGGATGGCGCGCCAGCGTTCAGACAAGATCACGTGAACTGTCCCGGGAATGCCGGGACGATGTCCTGAATGCGCGAGGCCCTATTGCCGGGTGAATTTGATACCGCGGGCTCGCTCTACCGAGATTTCAAAACTGTTGACCCGGCCAGAACGTTTGCGCGAAAAGCGCACAGTCAGGTCACCTCCCGCTGATTCGATAAACCGATCTTCATCAATGGGCTTGAGTACAATGTCGTCACCCCGGAGCCGTTCGGCAATCAGCCCGTCGTCGGCACGGATGATCGTGTAGTAAGTCTCGAGTTCTTCACTGAAATACTTCCCCTCATAGGCGCGGGCCCGCGCGGCAGTAAGCGCCATTGGCTCGAGGCGTCGACCTTGCAGTTCCCCACCTGGAACCTGCAGCAGGATCTTGTTGACGGTGCGATCTTCGTCGACGGTGAAAGTCAGGCGTACACCCTCCTCCGGCGTGTCGAAAGTATGCGGTCCGCTGGGGCGCATTTCGCGCGGACTCGTACCACCGAACAGAAAGAACAGTTGGTCGTTTGACTCCCTGACATCCAGCAGCAGCTTGGCGCCCAGCGCGTACAAACCCGTGTAAGCCTGCGCTGGGAGCACTGGTGCTACAGGCTCTGGAAACGCATCGAGACGCGAGACAGTGAACTGTTCTTCCAGCACCAGGTCGGCAACCTCGCGCGCCAGCCGATTGGCCCGCACGGTATTCACATTGCCGAGGATGATTATCGACAGAGGCTCTTCGACAAAGACCAGCAAGTGACTCCGGTAGCCGGCGCTGGCCCCACCATGGTGGACGACCGGTAACCCCCGATAGGCGCCGCCAAAGAGCCCCATGCCATAGCCGGTCTGGAGTCCGCCGGGCAGTGTCGGCTGCTGACGCAGACTTGCCAGCAAAGGCTTGCCGCCAATTTCCGCCGTGATCAGATAGTCCGCCCAACGGGCCAGGTCAGCGACAGTGGTGACGAGATTTCCACCGCCCACGACACCACTGTTGAGTACATCCTTCGCAAAGCCCTTTGTGCGACCGAGTGAGCGGTAGGAACTCGCGGTATTCGGCAACACACGGCGGTGATCCTGATAGAAATAGCTATCGGTCATGCCTAAGGGCGCGAAGACATGCTCTTCCATCCAATCTGGAAAGTCCTGCCTGCTGGTACGCGCTACCACCTCCGCGAGCAGGAGGTAGCCGCTGTTTGAGTAACCAAAGCTACTACCTGGCTCGAAGTTCAGCGCCCTCTGGCGGCCCAATAGACGAATCGCCTGCTGTTGGGTGCGTACATCGGCAGGCATCCAGCCCGCCAGGTCAGTCAGGGCCCAGATGTCGCGCAACCCGCTGGTGTGATTCAGCAGCTGGCGCAGGGTGATGCGGTCAGCAATGCCCGGCAGCTCGGGCACGTACTGCCGAATCCTGTCATCGAGCGACAGCGCGCCTTCTGCCTGCAGCATCAGGACGGCGGTTGCAGTGAACTGCTTGGCGATCGACCCGGCATTGAAGGCCGTGCGATCGGAATTGGGTAACCGGAATTCCAGACTTGCAAGACCGAAGCCCCCCGCGTACAGCATCTGGCTACCCCGGGCTACCGCCACTGCGGCGCCAGGCGAATCAGGCCGGTCCCAATGGCTGAAGAGCGGCGCCAGCCTTTCGTCGAGCGATGGCTCAGGCGTGGCGCCAGGCGCAGCCAGTGGCAGAATAATCAGTGCGCCAAGCAAGCCACGGGCGATGCAGCGACGCGAGGATCTGGACCGATGGAACCGTGGCAATCCCGCGCGCTCCTAACCCGGCGGTTTGCCAACCGGCATGATACCCAGGGGCTGGTGCTCGTCTGGCAGCTGCAGCACCTTCATGACCTTGTTGTCCCTGAAGGCCCCCACGAGCACCGTACCCAGGCCCAGCGCTTGCGCCTGCAAGTACACATTTTGCGCGGCATGGCCCGCCTCCATGTGCACGTAACGAATCCCTCGCTCGCCGTATTTTTGCGTGGTTTTTTCGTACACGGCGGCAATCACCACCGCGATTGCGCCCCCGCCTGCCCACTTCTGCCCCAAGGCCGCCCTGGAGAGCGATCTGCGCACATCGCCCTGGAGTACTTCCCGCAAACCATGGGTCGCAGGCTCATAGTGGTAGACGCCGGCAGCCAATCCCTCCACGTTCCCGACTACTACATACACTTCCAGAGGGTAAAGCGCCCCGGCGGAAGGCGCGGTGCGAAAAACGCCGGCCTTGATGCCCTGGGCTGCCCACAGCAACTGCGACACTTCGGCCAGGCTCAACGGG
>CAMYJV010000095.1 GCA_947258805.1 uncultured Gammaproteobacteria bacterium
CGATGATAAGGAAGGCAAGTCCGGCACGGCCTGACCCGTCGTGACGGCCGCCACACCAGCCCGGGCGGCGTGCAGCCGCCCGGGCTGACGCCTTTGTCCGCACAGGAGGCCGAATGGCCAAGCGTGATTACTACGAGGTGCTCGGTGTCGAACGGTCGGCCGACGAGGGCACGCTAAAAAAAGCGTACCGGCGCCTGGCCATGAAGCACCACCCGGATCGCAATCCGGGCGATGCGGAATCAGAAGCGCAGTTCAAGGAAGCCAAAGAGGCCTACGAGGTCCTCAGCAACGCAGACAAGCGTGCCGCCTACGACCGTTTCGGACATGCCGGCGTCGACGCCGCCAGTGGCGCCGGCGGCGGTTTTGGTCCGGGCGATGCCTTTGGGGATATTTTCGGCGACGTGTTCGGCGATATCTTTGGCGGCGGTGGCCGGCGGGGCCGGCGCACCGTGTTCCGCGGCGCCGACTTGCGTTACGAACTGGACCTCGATCTGGAAACCGCGGTGTTCGGCGACACCGCCAACATCAAGATTCCCACCCTGAACCGTTGCGAAACCTGCGACGGTTCAGGTGCCAAACCCGGCACGGGGAAAACCAGCTGCTCCACCTGTGGCGGCAGCGGTCAGGTCCGCATGCAGCAGGGCTTCTTCTCCGTGCAGCAAACCTGCCCGAAATGCCGCGGCGCGGGCACGATCATTGAAGATCCCTGCAAGACCTGTCGTGGCGAGGGCCGGGTCCGGTCGGAGAAGACGCTGGCAGTCAAGGTGCCGCCCGGGGTCGACAACGGCGACCGCATTCGCCTGGGTGGCGAGGGCGAAGCCGGGCAGAACGGCGGCCCGCCCGGCGACCTGTACGTCGACATTCGCATCAGGCCCCATGAGCTATTCGAGCGCGATGGCGCCGACCTGGCTTGTTCCGTGCCCATCAGTTTCACCACCGCGGCGCTGGGAGGCACCGTGCAGGTGCCCACGCTGAACGGCGAAGTGACTTTGAAAATCCCGGCAGAAACGCAGTCGGGCAAGTTGTTCCGGCTGCGGGGCAAAGGCGTGAAACCCGTGCGCAGCCAGTCCACCGGCGATCTATATTGCCGGGTAGAACTGGAGACGCCGGTGCATCTGAACGCCCGCCAGAAGGAGTTGCTGCGTGAGCTCGAGCAGACCCTGGACAACAATGGTGCCCGGCATCGACCAAAGTGGGCCTCGTGGACCGACGGCGTGCGCCGGTTCTTCGATAACATGACCTCCTGAAAACTGGGGGTACAGCATGTTGCGAATTGCGATTCTGGGGGCCACCGGGCGCATGGGACAGGCCCTGCTGCGGTTGACCGCCGTGGCAGCAGACCTGGAAACCGGCGGGGCTGCAACAGAGCCTGGCGACCCGGACCTGGGGCATGATGCCCACGCGTCCCTTGGCCTGGCGCCCGCCGATGTCCTGCTGACCGATGATACGGCTGCTGCACTGGCCGGCTGCGACGTGGCCATCGACTTCACCCTGCCCGCGGCCGCTCCCGGCAACGCACGTGCCTGCGCGGCGGCCGGTGTGCCGCTGGTGATGGGCACCACCGGGCTGACGGCAGACGGCCAGTCGGCTCTGGAAGCCGCCGCCGGGCAGATACCCGTGCTGTATGCACGCAATATGAGCCTTGGCATAAACCTGCTGACTGAACTCGTGCGGCTGGCCGCGGGTACTCTCGGGCCTGAATACGACATTGAGATCATCGAGGCGCACCACCGGCACAAGGTGGATGCCCCTTCGGGCACCGCGCTGCAGCTGGGTGAAGCGGCTGCTGCGGCCCGGGATCGAGCGCTGGACGACGTGGCGGTCTACACCCGTCACGGACAGACGGGTGCGCGGCCCCCGGGTTCCATCGGTTTTGTGTCGCTGCGTGCCGGCAGCATCGCCGGCGATCACCGGGTGCTGCTCGCGGCCGACGAGGAAATCCTGGAGCTGGGCCACCATGCCGTGAATCGCGACGTCTTCGCCCGCGGGGCGCTGCAGGCCTCGCGCTGGCTGGCCGGGCAACCGCCGGGCCTGTATTCCATGCGCGAAGTCCTGGGCCTCGAAAATACGTGAGGCGCAAGGGCATTCTCGGCTAAAAAATTTGCCTGGACGGTTGGCCCTGTGCGCCGCCGCAGCTAGAATGGGTCGGGTTCCAGCTTATTCATTCGTGAGCGGGAGGGAGCCGCGAAGGGCCCTCCCGTTGGTTGTACCTGCGCAAAACGCAGACTCGAGGTGATTGTGGCGACAGAGCCGGCCCTGCTGGCCCTAGAAGATGGCACCATTTTTCGCGGCATTTCCGTCGGCGCTGCGGGCAAGACTATTGGTGAAGTGGTATTCAACACTGCCATGACGGGCTACCAGGAAATCCTCACCGATCCGTCCTACTGCCGGCAGATCATCACCCTGACCTTTCCCCACATCGGTAATACCGGCACCAATAGTTTCGACCATGAGAGCGGGCAGGTGTATGCGTCTGGCCTGGTGATTCGCGATCTGCCCACGGTGGCCAGCAGCTGGCGCAACGAACTGCCGCTGGGCGAATTTCTGCAGCGGGCCGGCACCGTGGCCATTGCCGGTATCGATACCCGGCGCCTGACCCGGGTGCTGCGCGACAAGGGTGCGATGTCGGGCTGCATCATGACCGGCGATGCAGATGAGCATACGGCGGTGGCTCACGCCCGGCGGTTTCCGGGCCTCTCAGGCATGGACCTGGCCCGCGTGGTAACGGCAGAGCAAGGCTACCAGTGGAGCATGGGGAAGACCTGGCCGCTGGCAGAGCAGATACCGGTCAAGCGCATTAATCCGTCCAATGTTGTGGCCTACGACTTCGGTATCAAGCGGAATATTTTGCGCCTGCTGGTGGAAGAAAATTGCCAGATCGTCGTGGTCCCGGCAGCAACGCCGGCCGCCGAGGTGCTTGCGCTGGAGCCAGATGGAGTGTTCTTGTCCAACGGCCCGGGCGATCCGGAACCCTGCGATTACGCGATCGATGCGATCCGCGAGATTCTCGCCGCCGAAGTCCCGGTGTTCGGAATTTGCCTCGGCCATCAATTGCTGGCCCTGGCGAGCGGTGCCCGCACCCGGAAGATGAAATTTGGCCATCACGGCGCGAATCACCCGGTGCTGGACCTCGACAGTGGCCGGGTGCTCATCACCAGCCAGAACCACGGTTTCGCCGTCGATGAGGCCAGCCTGCCGTCTAACGTGCGCCCCACGCACCGTTCACTGTTTGATAATTCACTGCAGGGAATCGAAAGAACCGATTGTTTTGCTTATGGATTTCAAGGCCATCCGGAGGCGAGCCCGGGGCCTCACGAAGCCGGGCAATTATTCGGTCGGTTCAGCGCCGCGATGCGGGACCGGCAGACTCAGCGCCTGCGGTCCAGGGCCGGTTGAGGCCCGCTGAACATGCCCAAGCGCACAGACATCGAGAGCATCCTGATTATCGGCGCCGGTCCCATCGTGATCGGCCAGGCCTGCGAGTTCGATTACTCCGGTGCCCAGGCCTGCAAGGCGCTCCGCGAGGAGGGCTACCGGGTAATCCTGGTCAACTCGAACCCGGCCACGATCATGACCGACCCGGAGATGGCCGATGCGATCTATATCGAACCGGTCATCTGGCAGGCCGTTGCCAAGGTAATCGAGAAAGAGCAGCCCGATGCGTTGCTGCCCACCATGGGTGGCCAGACCGGACTGAACTGTGCGCTGGACCTGGTGCGTGAAGGGGTGCTGAAGCAGCACGACGTCGAACTGATCGGCGCATCGCGCGAGGCCATCGATACGGCGGAAGATCGCGATCTGTTCCGCAAGGCCATGGCCGACATCGGCCTGGAAGTCCCCAGGGCGGAAATTGCCCATTCCCTGGCCGAGGCGTTGGACAAGCAGCCGGGTATCGGCTTCCCGACCATCATCCGGCCATCGTTTACGCTCGGCGGCAGTGGCGGTGGCATTGCCTACAACCGGGAAGAATTCGAAGCCATCGTCGCACGCGGACTCGACCTGTCGCCCACCACTGAAGTCCTGCTGGAAGAGTCGGTAATCGGCTGGAAAGAGTTCGAGATGGAGGTGGTGCGCGATTGCAACGACAACTGCATCATCGTGTGTTCCATCGAGAACGTCGACGCGATGGGCGTGCACACCGGCGATTCCATTACCGTGGCGCCGGCGCTGACACTCACCGACAAGGAATACCAGGAACTGCGCGATGCCTCCATCGCCGTGTTGCGCCGGATCGGGGTCGATACGGGTGGTTCCAACGTGCAGTTTGCCGTCAGCCCCCGGGACGGGCGGATCCTGGTCATCGAGATGAACCCTCGCGTGTCGAGATCTTCGGCCCTGGCTTCCAAGGCCACCGGTTTCCCAATCGCCAAGATCGCCGCCAAGCTTGCCGTGGGCTACACGCTGGACGAACTGCGCAACGACATTACTGGCGGCGCCACGCCGGCATCTTTTGAGCCGACTATCGACTATGTCGTGACGAAGATACCGCGTTTCACTTTCGAGAAGTTTCCGGGTGCCAATGACCGCCTGACCACGCAAATGAAGTCTGTCGGCGAAGTCATGGCCATTGGCCGGACTTTCCAGGAATCGCTGCAAAAGGCGCTGCGCGGACTGGAAACGGGTATCGACGGGCTGGCCGAGCGTCTGCCGCCGGAGCCCTCCGAGGACGAACTGGACGCGCTGCGCGAGGAGCTGCAGATGCCGGGCGGTGAGCGGCTGCTATATGCGGCAGATGCGCTCCGGGTCGGGATGTCTGTGGAGGAGGTGGCCGGTCACAGTCATATTGATCCATGGTTCGTGGCGCAGATTTCCGACCTGGTACAGCGTGAGGCTGCCGTAAGGACCGGTGGTCTGGCGGCGCTGTCGCCTGCCAGCCTGCGCGAATTGAAGCGCAGCGGTTTCTCGGACAGTCGCCTGGCGCACCTGCTGCGTACCGATGAGAGCGTCGTGCGCCAGCATCGTCACGACGCAGGCATCCGGCCGGTGTTCAAGCGAGTGGACACCTGCGCCGCCGAATTCGCCACAGCCACGGCCTACCTGTACTCCACCTACGAAGAGGAGTGCGAAGCGGAGCCGTCGGATCGCGAAAAGATCATGATTCTTGGCGGCGGCCCCAATCGAATCGGCCAGGGCATCGAGTTCGATTACTGCTGCGTGCATGCTGCGCTGGCGCTGCGCGACGCAGGATTCGAGACCATCATGGTCAACTGCAACCCGGAGACCGTGTCGACGGACTACGACACCTCCGACCGCCTCTACTTTGAACCGCTGACACTGGAAGATGTGCTCGAGGTTATCGCTGTCGAACAGCCGAAAGGTGTGATCGTGCAGTACGGTGGTCAGACCCCGCTGAAGCTGGCGCGGGCGCTGGAGCGCGCCGGTGCGCCGATTATCGGCACCAGCCCGGACAGCATCGACCTGGCGGAAGACCGCGAGCGGTTTCAGCAGCTATTGCAGCGGCTGGAGCTGAAACAGCCGCCGAACTGCACGGCGCGTACTGAAGATGAGGCCGTGCAGATGGCGGGCGAGGTGGGGTTCCCGCTGGTAGTCAGGCCGTCTTACGTGCTGGGTGGCCGCGCGATGGAAGTGGTGCACACCGAAGACGACCTGCGGGCGTACATGGCGCACGCGGTGAAGGTGTCCAATGACAGCCCGGTGTTGCTTGACCGCTTTCTCGATCAGGCCGTAGAAGTAGACGTCGACTGCGTGTCTGACGGTCACCAGGTCATCCTCGGCGGCATCATGGAGCACGTGGAGCAGGCCGGTGTGCACTCCGGTGACTCCGGTTGTTCGTTGCCGCCGGCGACATTGGGCGCAGACGTGCAGGAAGCAATCCGCATTCAAACTGTGCAAATGGCGCGCGCGTTGAATGTGTGCGGGCTAATGAACGTTCAGTTCGCCATACAGAACGGCGTGATCTATGTGCTTGAAGTCAATCCCCGGGCGTCGCGCACCGCGCCTTTCGTGTCGAAGGCAACGGGGGTCCCGCTGGCCAAGGTGGCAGCCCTTGCCATGGCGGGCACCAGCCTGGCCGAGCAGGGCATTACGCAGATACGCACGCCAGATTATTACAGCGTTAAAGAAGCGGTTTTCCCGTTCAACAAGTTCCCGGATTCCGATCCAATCCTGGGTCCGGAGATGCGTTCGACAGGGGAAGTCATGGGCACCGGTCGTTCCTTCGCCGAGGCCTATGCGAAAGCGCAGCTGGCTTCCGGCGTCATTTTGCCGCGCCGGGGCACAGCCTTGCTGTCTGTCCGTGACCGCGACAAGCCCGGGGGCGTGAAGCTGGCGAAACTGCTGCAGGAACGCGGCTTCGATATCGTGGCCACGGATGGCACCGCCATCGCTCTCGCCGAAGGGGGCGTGCGTTGCCGGCGGGTTAACAAGGTTCGCGAAGGCCGGCCGCACATCGTTGACATGATCAAAAACGAAGAAATTGATTTCATCGTGAATACGACGGAAGGCAAGCAGGCCATCCGGGAGTCCGGAGCAATTCGCGCGGCGGCGGTGCACCGCAAAGTCACCTACTACACGACACTCGCGGCGGCGGTCGCCACGAGCATGGCGCTGGACCATCTCGACAACGGTGACGTGAACCGGCTGCAGGACCTGCACAAGGAGGCCGTGGCGTGACCCGGTGGCCCATTACCGTACGCGGCGCCGAACAGCTGCGCGCGGAACTCAAGCGGCTGAAGAGCGAAGACCGGCCGCGCATCGTCAAGGCGATAGCGGCGGCGCGCGAGCACGGCGACCTGAAAGAGAACGCCGAGTATCACGCCGCCAAAGAAGAACAGGGCTTTCTCGAAGGGCGAATCAAGGAGTTGGAAGCCAAGCTCTCCAATTGCGAAGTCATCGATGTGACCAAACTGACAGTGAGCGGCCGCGTGGTCTTCGGGGCCACCATCGACCTGGTGGACGAGGACGACGCCCGGGAGGTGACCTACCAGATTGTCGGTGAAGATGAAGCCGATATTGCGTCCGGCCTGGTATCGGTGTCTTCGCCCATCGCTCGCGCGTTGATTGGCCGCGAAGAAGGCGACGTGGTGGAAGTGGCCGCGCCGGGTGGCCGCAAAAGCTACGAAATCGTCGCAGTGCGCTACGTCTGAGGCGGCCGGTCGGCGCCCCGAGGTCTGGGATGGCCCGCAAATCTTCCAGTCGTCGATGGCTCAGCCGGCAGGCCGGCGACCCTTATGTTCAAAAGGCTCGTGCCGAAGGCTGGCGTTCCCGGGCCGTATTCAAGCTGCAGGACATCCACAGTCGGGACCATTTGCTGCGTCCTGGCATGACGGTGGTGGATCTGGGGGCGGCTCCCGGTGGCTGGAGCCAGTTTGCCGCCAGCGTCGTTGGCGATTCCGGTCGCGTTATTGCGCTGGACCTGCTCCCGATTGACCCGCTGGCGGGCGTGGAATGCATCCGCGGCGACTTTCACGACGAAAATTTACTGAAGGCTGTGGTGGAGCTGGTAGGAGAGCGCAAAACAGACCTTGTGCTTTCCGATATGGCGCCCAATATCAGTGGAGTGCGGTCGGTGGATCAGCCAAGAGCCATGGCGCTCGCGGAACTGGCCCTGGACCTGGCGACGCGAGTGCTCAAGCCCGGAGGTAGCTTCGTCTGCAAGCTCTTCCACGGCGAAGGCTTCGACGAATTTGTGCGTGTGGTTCGCCGGCACTTCAAGACCGTAACCGTGCGCAAACCCTCGTCCTCGCGGCCCGGAAGCCGCGAGACCTATCTGGTAGCCAGAACCTATCGGATGGTGTAGGGTCCAATGAACCCCGGCCACAGGGCCGCTAGGCTGAGGCAAGACATTGAACGACCTCGCAAAAAACATCATTTTGTGGATTGTTATCGCCGTCGTATTGCTGACGGTTTTCCAGAGTTTTGGCACCGGCGCGCGCCAATCCACGGCGCTGGACTATTCAGCGTTTCTTGAGTTGACAGAGACCGGCCAGGTCAAGAACGTGATGTTCGACGGTGAGGCCGTTCGCGGCGAGCTCGTCAGTGGCGAGCGCTTCGTGACCTACAGCCCGGAGACGGACAACACGGTGCTGATCGGCGAGCTGCGCGAAAACAATGTGCAGATCAAGGCCATGGCGCCGAAGGGCCAGAACATCCTGGTGAGCCTGTTCGTGAATTCTTTCCCGGTGTTGCTGCTGATCGCCGTGTGGGTCTACTTCATGCGCCAGATGCAGGGCGGCGCCGGTGGTCGTGGCGCGATGTCCTTCGGCAAGAGCCGGGCACGCCTGCTGGGCGAGGACCAGGTCAATGTCACCTTCCTCGACGTGGCAGGTGTGGAAGAGGCCAAGGAAGAGGTTGTAGAGATCGTCGACTTCCTGCGTGATCCGGCCAAGTTCCAGCGCCTGGGCGGCAAGATTCCCAAGGGCGTGCTGATGGTGGGTTCGCCCGGCACGGGTAAGACGCTGCTGGCCCGAGCGATCGCCGGCGAAGCCAAGGTGCCCTTCTTTACGATTTCCGGTTCCGACTTCGTCGAGATGTTCGTGGGCGTGGGTGCATCACGCGTCCGCGACATGTTCGAGCAGGCCAAGAAACACGCGCCATGCATTATCTTTATCGACGAAATAGACGCCGTTGGCCGGCACCGCGGTGCCGGCCTGGGTGGCGGTCATGATGAACGCGAGCAGACCCTGAACCAGCTGCTGGTGGAAATGGACGGCTTCGAGGGTAATGAAGGCATTATCGTCATTGCTGCCACGAACAGGCCTGACGTGCTCGACCCGGCCCTGTTGCGGCCGGGACGTTTCGACCGGCAGGTCGTCGTTCCGCTGCCCGACGTGCGTGGCCGGGAGCAGATTCTGCGGGTGCACATGCGCAAGGTGCCCATCGGTGACGACGTGCGGCCTTCGATCATTGCCCGCGGCACGCCGGGATTTTCGGGCGCCGATCTCGCCAACCTCGTGAATGAGGCCGCCCTGTTCGCCGCCCGTGCGAACCGGCGCACCGTCACGATGGAGGAATTCGAGAAGGCCAAGGACAAGATCATGATGGGCACGGAACGGCGCTCCATGGTCATGAGCGAGGACGAGAAAAAGCTGACCGCCTACCACGAGGCGGGGCATGCCATCGTTGGGCTGACGGTGCCGGATCACGACCCCGTCTACAAAGTGTCGATCATTCCGCGTGGCCGGGCGTTAGGCGTGACCATGTTCCTGCCGGAAGAAGATCGTTACAGCTACAGCAAGCGCCGGCTGAACAGCCAGATTTCCAGCCTGTTTGGCGGCCGCATTGCCGAGGAACTGATTTTTGGTCTGGACGCCGTCACTACGGGCGCTGCCAACGACATCGAGCGCGCCACGGAAATCGCGCGCAACATGGTGACCAAGTGGGGCCTGTCGGACCGGTTGGGGCCGCTGACGTATACGGAAGAAGACGGGGAGGTCTTCCTCGGTCGGTCGGTGACCCAGCACAAGCAGGTGTCCGATCAGACCGCGCACACCATCGATGAGGAAGTCCGTAAGATCATCGACACGAATTACGAGCGATCGCAACAGATCCTGACGGAGAGCATGGACAAGTTGCACGCGATGTCGGAAGCACTGATCAAGTTCGAAACGATCGACGAGAACCAGATCAAGGACATCATGGAAGGTCGCGAACCTCGCGAGCCGGAAGACTGGGACCAGGATGGTACGTCACAGCCGGCGGGTGGTCCGAAGCCGCCGAAGAAGGACGGACCGAAGATCGGTGAGCCTGCCGGGCAGCACTGAGGCTCGTCATTCGCTGAATCGATAAGAGGGCCTGGCGTGAACGCGTCGTTCCGGCCCCCCTGGCTGCGCGGTGGCGAACCCATTGTGATGGCGGTCGTCAACGTGACGCCCGATTCCTTCTCCGATGGCGGCCGCTACTCCACCGTGGCGGCCGCCGTTCAGCACGGCTGCCGGCTGGCGCAGGAAGGCGCCGCCATTCTCGACGTGGGCGGCGAGTCAACCCGTCCCGGTGCGGAACCCGTTTCAGAACAGCAGGAACTCGACCGCGTAATACCGGTGATCGAGGGCTTGCGGCGGGAAACGGACGTTCCCATATCTGTCGATACCAGCAAGCCGGCCGTCATGCGCGCCGCGGTGTCGGCCGGTGCCGCGATGATCAATGACGTTTACGCGCTGCGTGAGCCCG
>CAMYJV010000096.1:0-1252 GCA_947258805.1 uncultured Gammaproteobacteria bacterium
GCACGGTATAGGCGCCCAGCCGGCTCGGGCGTATCTGCAACCGCCACCACCGAGGCCCGCTGCCGGCACTTTCCATCTCTTCGATGCCAACGACCCGGCCATCCACCGGCGCATAGATTGCGTCCGGCAATGGCGGCACAACGCGGGTCGGATCACGGAACAGAAGCACCAGAAACACGGTGACCAAGGCCAACGCGACAGCGGCCTCGCTGTAACCCAGTCGGGCGGCAACCACACCGCCGACGATGGTACCGAGCAGCCAGGGCCAGCCTTCGTGGGCGATCACGGCACGGCTGCGCGATACCCGATCATGTTCCTCAGTCATGCCCCACTATTTCCCGCGCGAGAAGCGAGGTCAATGGCCGGGCTGCCGGCTTCCCGCTAGAATGCCGCGCCAGCAACACAAGAGTACCTGTTAGAAGCCCATGCGCCTGAGCCAACTGCCCCTGACCACCTTCAAGGAGGTGCCTGCAGAAGCGGAGGTGATCAGCCACCAGCTGATGCTGCGCGCAGGCCTGTTGCGGAGGCTGGCTTCCGGCCTGTTCACCTGGATGCCCGTTGGCCTGCGGGCGCTGCGCAAGGTCGAAAACGTCGTGCGGGAAGAAATGGACCGCGCCGGGGCTTTCGAACTGCTGATGCCCGCGGTGCAGCCCGCTGAGCTCTGGCAGGAAACGGGCCGCTGGGACGTTTACGGCAACCTGCTGCTGCGAATGCGCGACCGTCACAAACGCGAGTTCTGCTTCGGCCCCACCCATGAAGAAGTCATTACTGATATCGCCCGCCGCGAGCTGAAGAGCTACCGCCAGTTGCCGGTAAACTACTACCAGATTCAGACGAAGTTTCGCGATGAAATCCGGCCGCGATTCGGGCTGATGCGGGCGCGCGAATTCCTGATGAAAGACGCTTACTCGTTCCATCTCGACCAGGCGTCGTTGCACTCGACCTACGAAACCATGGCAGACACCTACGCGCGAATCTTCACGCGGCTGGGTCTGCGCTTTCGCCCGGTAGAAGCCCACTCTGGAGAGATCGGCGGGGCCCGGTCCCAGGAGTTCCACGTGCTGGCTGACTCAGGCGAAGACGCCATTGCCTATTGCGATGCCGATGACTTTGCCGCCAATCTGGAAATGGCGCCGGCGCTGGCACCGGCAACACCCCGGCCGGCCGCAGCCCGGGCTGCGGAGAGAGTGCACACGCCCGCCAGGCGCACGATCGAAGAGGTGTCGACACACCTCGATGTACCGGTTGAACG
>CAMYJV010000096.1:1291-11409 GCA_947258805.1 uncultured Gammaproteobacteria bacterium
GGTGCCTGAAGACCCTGGTGGTGGCCGGCGATAACGGCGGCCTGGTGGCCCTTGCGCTGCGTGGCGACCACGAGCTGAACCCCATCAAGGCGGCGGCGTTACCCGGAGTGGCATCGCCGTTGCGCCTGGCCGACGCGGCCGAGGTAGAGGCGGCAGTGAACTGCCCCCCCGGCTTCATCGGGCCCGTGGGACTGTCGATCCCGCTAATTGCCGACCATAGCGCCGCGGTCCTGGCAGATTTCGTCTGCGGCGCTAACGAAGAAGATTTTCACCTGGCAGGCGCCAACTGGGGACGCGATGCGGCCGAGCCCGACACGGCAGACCTGCGCAATGTGGTGGCCGGAGACCCCAGTCCCGCTGGCGGCGGTCCGGTGAAGATTGCCCGCGGCATTGAGGTAGGCCACATCTTTGAACTGGGTGACAAGTACAGTCGGGCTATGCAGGCCACCGTGCTGGACCAGGATGGCAAAGAAACGTCCATGCTGATGGGTTGCTACGGCATCGGGGTATCACGCATCGTGGCGGCCGCCATCGAGCAGAATCACGATGACAAAGGCATCATCTGGCCCGAGCCGATGGCACCCTTTCAGGTCATGCTCGTGGTACTGAATCCAAAGAAGTCCGATTCCGTCACAGCGGCAGCCGATGCGCTTTACGAGGATCTGCAGAAGGCCGGCGTCGAAGTGCTGATGGATGATCGCGGTGCCCGGCCCGGCGTGAAGTTTGCCGATGCCGACCTGCTCGGCTTACCGTACCGCCTGACCGTTGGTGAACGAGGGCTGGCGGCCGGCCACGCAGAATACCGGGAGCGGCGCAGCGGCGCCGAAGAAAATCTTGCGCTTGATGATGTGGTCAATTTCATCCGGACAAGGCTCGAGGCGACTCAGGCCTGACGCGACATGGCTGCCCGTCGTGGTTGCCATGCTGGCCGCCGTGCTGCCCGGCGCCCGGGCAGACGATGCGCCCGACCCTGAACTCCGCGACCGACTGCGCGAAGCCATGCGTGAAAGCACAAGCTTTCCAGATCGCTTCGATGCCCAGGTATGGCTCACGGACATGGCCCTGAGACTCGGCAACCAGGTGCGAGATCCGCGGGAACGGGTGCATATCCTGAAGCAGGCTCACTGGGAAGCCAACCGCGTGGAATTACCGCCGGAAATGGTTCTCGCGGTCATCGACATCGAAAGTGCTTTCGATCCTTACGCCGTATCGGTGGCCGGCGCGCAGGGTTTGATGCAGGTCATGCCGTTCTGGCTCGACGAAATCGGGCTGCCTGACGACAGGCTGGTGGATATCGATACGAACCTGAGAATGGGCTGCACGATCCTGAAGTACTACCACGACATGGAAAAGGGCGACTGGATTCGCGCCCTCGGCCGTTATAACGGCAGTCTCGGCAGCCGTCGGTATCCCGAGAAGGTGCTCGAGCGGCTGCGGTCGCGATGGTTTCGGCAATAACGCGCGGTCAGGAGAAAATAGACTGCGCGGCTGCACAACGCCGGCGTTTATTCACTTCCGTCATCTGGCACATAAACCTGTCGCATCCACAGGGGCCGGATCATGGCAGCGGGGAAGGGGCGAGACTTCACCCGGTGCGGAAGTCGGCGAGGTGCTCGCACTCCGCGGGCTCTGCGGGAGCAGGCTCGACGGCGTGAACGGTGGCCGCGGGTGGACCGATCTGCAGCCAGCGGGACAGCTCGTCGATGGCCTCGGTGGCGCCGGCGGCAAGGACTTCGACTCGGCCGTCACCCAGGTTTCGGGCCCAGCCCTTCAGGCCAAGACGGGTGGCTTCCCGGGCCGTGCTGGCCCGGAACCAGACTCCCTGGACCTGCCCGCTGATGAAAAACCTTCGGCAGCCGCACGCGGAATCCGTCACTGCGGCTGACCGGCCTCCTGCTCACGCGCGTCGCGGCTGCGCAGCAAGGCGTCCAATGCGATTTCTTTCGCAGCCCGCGCATCGCGGCGGGCGAACGACCAGTTCGGCGAGTTTTCGCCGCGGCTCAGATACTCTTCTGCGCTGGTCAGGTGACTTTCCGCTTGCGCCAGCATGGCGGGCGCTCGTTCGGCCGCGCCGGCCTCGCGCGCGGCGGCAATGGCCTGACGCGCATCGCTCATTTCCTGCACGGGTGGCGACGTCGCGCAGCCGGCCACAATAATCGCCAGCAGCGAAACGATCAGGCATTGATGAATTGAGCGTGCGAACATGGGCGGAAGACAGAACAAGCGGCGGCTGGCAAACTAGCAACGCGCGCCCTCGAGCGTCAAGAATGACACGGTCTGCAGCCCGGTCCGCCCGCCCCTGGCAACGGGCTGCGGCGCAGACACCACAACAAAAGCCCAATGCCCTAAGGATCTTGCCATGCACGCGACACTTAGCCGCGTTTCAACCGCCGAACCTGCTTAGGGTTAACCACGGGCCGCCTGCGCGAAGCTGCGCGGCGGGCGGGCGACAGGATTTACCCAACTCATGAAAGACATACTGGTGCTCTATTACTCGCGACACGGGTCAACCGCCAGGCTGGCCGCTCAGGTTGGCCGGGGCATCAATGGCATCGACGGCGCCAGTGCGCGGCTGCGCACGGTAGCGCCGGTGTCTCCGGATACGCATGCGAGCGTGCCGACAATACCGGACGACGGAGCGCCATACGCAACGCTGGATGACCTGGCAGACTGCGCAGGGCTGGTGATAGGCAGCCCGACTCGTTTCGGCAACATGGCCGCGCCGTTGAAATATTTTCTCGACGGCACCAGCGCAGACTGGCTCGCCGGCACGCTGCGCGGCAAACCGGCAGGCCTGTTCACGTCGACAGGCAGCCTGCACGGTGGCCAGGAGACGACGCTGTTGTCCATGGCACTGCCCCTGATTCACCATGGCATGCTGCTGGTTGGCGTGCCCTACTCCGAAGCGGCGCTGTCAACTACCCGCAGCGGCGGCACGCCTTACGGTGCGAGTCATGTCGCCTACGACCCGGGTGACGTGGAACCGACCAAGGAAGAAAAGATCATTGCCAGGGCCCTGGGTGCGCGCGTGGCTGCGGCCGCCCTCGCTCTCGGCGATTGGGACACCGCATGACGCCGGGCCGGATGCGTGGTGTGACACTCGCCTGCCTGCTGGCCACGGTGGTGGTCCTGTTGTGGCCGCCGCAAAGCCCCCTGGGCATTGCGGCCGCACTGCCGGTGGCCGGGGCGCTGGCCTTCGGTCTCCGTCCTGGCCGTCGCTGGGGCGGCTGGGTCGCGGCGCTGATGATTCCCTACGTGACCGTGGCGGCAATGAATATTCTCGCCGGCCCGATGTCCCGGCTGCCTGCGCTGGTACTCGGCATCGCCTCCGCCCTGGCCTTTATTACCGGCCTGGGCTGGACGCGCAGTATCGGCGCTACGCTAAAGGGCTAGCGCCCGCGCTGGGCCGCATCGAGGACCCGACGCACGAAGGGCACAGTGAGGCGCTTCTGCGCCGCGAGGGATTCTGTATCCAGCCGATCGAGCAGGCGGAACAGCGCAGCCGTGCTACGGTCCGCCCGCGTGAGCAAAAACTGGGTGACATCGTCGGGTAACTCCAGGCCGCGCCACGCCGCGCGATGTTGCAAGGCGGCCTGCTTCTGCTCGTCGGTGAGGCGCTGCACACGAAAAGTCGCACCGGAAGTCAGGCGCGATGCCAGGTCCGGCAGCTGGAAGGCTGCGTGCAACGGCGCGCACCGGGCCGACAACACCAGCCGCGAGCCGGACTGGCGCAGCCCCTCGAAGAGCCCGAACAACGCCCGCTCCCAGTCTGCAGAACCGGCAACCTGGTCAATGTCGTCGATGCAGACGACGTCGACTTCGCCGAGACCTTCCAGTACCCCGGCGCCCACGGAAACATCGGCGGCCGGCACAAACGCGGTGCGATAACCCGCTGCATCAGCAGCACTGCTCGTGGCCTGCAGCAGATGCGTGCGCCCGCTCTCGGGCGGGCCCCAAACCCACAGGACCGCTCGCTGGGCAACCGCGGCGATTTCCCGCAAGGCGTGCAGTAATGCGCCATTGTCACCGGGATAGAAATTATCGAAAGCCGCCTGGTCTGCCGGACCCACGTGCAGAGGCAGCTGCTGCATGCCCTCACCCATCTCGGCAACCCGTCAGGCGGCCCGGGCGCGTTGGCCCCAGGTCAGCACGTAATCCAGGCCGCTGACCACGCTGGTGACGAGCACCGCGGCGCCGGTGAGTAGCGGCACGATATCCGGGGGCCAGCCAAACGCCTGCGCCGCCAGCACGCTACCCCCATATAATAGTTGAAGAAAGCTGTTTAACTTACTGACTTTACTGGGTTCTGGCTGAACCTTTCTGATCAGAAAATTGAACGCAACGGCCCCGCTCACGATCACGAGGTCGCGCCCCAGCACTACGGCAGTCAACCAGATGGGTGTCAACCCGAGCCAGGTCAGGGTCAGGAAAAGCGACACGAGCAGCAGCTTGTCGGCCGCCGGGTCGAGGAGCCCGCCGAGCCGCGTCTGCCAGCCGAAGGTCTTCGCCAGCCAGCCATCCAGGGCGTCCGACGCACCGGCCACGAGCACCAGGCCAAGGGCAGACCGGTAATCACCCGCCAACAACAACATCACGATGGGCAGGATCAGCACGATCCGCACAATGCAGATGGCATTCGGCAGATAGCGCAAACTGAAGGTCATGGACCGGCAATCAAGGCGAACTGCAGGTCCGTGTCGGCCGACGGTTCGTCAACCGGCACCAGCAACCGGCGCAGGGCCACAACGCCCAGCAGTTGATCCGGGTCGCCGCGCAGGCTGAGCCGGAACACCGCGCGATCGGCTTCGACTGCCTCGACATCGCAGCGCTCCACCGAACTGAGGCCCCGCAGGTAGCTGTAGACGCGGCCATAGGCGTCCAGATTGGCGACATTGCGCACCTCGACCCGCAGCTCCCGCAGGCTGTCTGCGGCACTGGCCAGCCGCTCGGCAAACCGGTCGGCCACGCGTTCTGGCCCGTCTGCCAGCGTCCCTTGCCAATCCCAGCGCTCGCCGGCCATCAGCAGAGTCCAGCGCACGCGGCGCGCCGCGAGGTCAAGGGTTTGCGTGCGCCCGATCAGCACGGCGTCGGCGCGATAACGGGCCGAAGCATCCAGCACCGGCGCGCTGAAATCGCCCCACAGCTCGGCAAAGGTGACAGCCTGGAGGTCTTCGGTGTCGACCAGGGGCAGCAGCATTGGCAAGCCGCGCTCTTCCGCCGCGGTCAGCAACGATTCGCGGGCGGCCGTCAGTGCTCGTTCGCGCGTTGGGGGCACACTCACGCCGCCCGCTTGCCCCTGGGCCGCTGCCGCCAGGATGTCGCGCTCCCCGCGGCCGGAATCCACGGCAAGCCAAAGCAGGGTCGCAGGACGCTCTTCACTCCAGACAGGCAGCCCGGCAGCGTCCAGCCGGCTCCGGACCGCGGCGGGGTCGAAGCCCACCCGCCAGCTGCCAGGCTCCGTCGCGCGATACTGCAGCACCAGCACCGCGGGATCGCCGAGGGCCGCGAGGGTCTCAGGCGATGACGCCGCCCGGCTCCCCGTTACCCGCACCGCCACGGCTGCCAGCGCGGCGCGAAACACCTCGGGCAGCTGGTCGCCGGGCGCCCGCACCTCGGCGCTGTAGAGATCCTGAACGGTGGCGGCCCGGGCCGGCGCACCAGTCGCGACGACAAGCACGCAGAGGCTCAGTGCGGCCAGCGGCGCGACCGCGGCCATCCTTGTCTTCGTCCGTTGCATTTGCACTATCATACCGGCGGCCTGCCCACCTTTGGGATGAAGATGCCCACCAAAACGCCCCTGACTTACCGGGACGCCGGAGTCGATATCGACGCCGGCAATGAACTGGTAGACCGCATCAAACCGCTGGTTGCCGCCACTCACCGTCGGGGAGTGCTTGGCGGCATCGGCGGCTTCGGTGGACTGTTCGAGCTCGACGCCGCTGCCTACCAGAACCCCGTTCTTGTGGCGGGTGCCGACGGTGTAGGCACCAAACTGCGCCTGGCCATCGACCTCGGGCGCCTGGATACGGTGGGCATCGACCTGGTGGCCATGTGCGTGAACGACGTGCTGGTGCAGGGCGCCGAGCCGCTGTTTTTCCTCGACTACTTCGCGACGGGCCAGCTGGACGTGGAGACTGGTGCCGCCGTGGTGGCAGGCGTGGCCGACGGTTGCCGCCAGGCCGGCTGTGCGCTGCTGGGCGGGGAGACGGCGGAGATGCCCGGCATGTACGCACCGGGCGATCTCGACCTCGCCGGTTTCTGCGTCGGTGTCGTGGACCGGGCACAGCTGCTCGACGGCGGCGCGATTCAGCCCGGGGACGTGGTCCTGGGCCTGGCGTCCACCGGCCCGCACTCCAACGGCTACTCGCTGATACGCCGCATTCTCGAACGGGCCCCGGACGGGGCGGCCACACCGGTCGACGGCCTGCCGATCGGCGACCTCCTGCTCACCCCGACCCGTATCTACGTGCGCGCGGTGCTGGCGGCGCTGCAGGCCCATACCGTCACGGGCATCGCCCATGTCACCGGCGGTGGCCTGGCCGAGAACCTGGCTCGCGTCCTGCCTGGGCACGTGGACGCGCGGGTCGATGGCAATGCGTGGCCAAGGCCAGCGGTTTTCGACTGGCTGCAGCAGACCGGCCAGGTACCCGAAGCGGAGATGCGCCGAACCTTTAACTGCGGTATCGGCCTGGTCATGACCGCACCGGCCGAGCAGGCCCGCGATCTCAGCGACACGCTGACGGCCCGCGGCGAGACGGTGTATCAAGTCGGTGAAATCGTCGCCGGGTCGGGCCAGGTGCAGATGCAGCCGTGAGTGAGGGTCTTGGCGCCGGGCCTGCCACCGCCGTCCTGGTATCCGGCAGCGGCAGTAACCTGCAGGCCATTATCGACCAGGTGCGGAACGGTCAGCTGCGCATTCGGCTGGCAGCGGTACTCAGCGACGTCCCCGACGCCCACGGCCTGGCGCGGGCGCGGGACGCCGGGATTCCTGCAATTGCCGTGAACTATCGGGGCTTTGCCGATCGGCCCGCGGCAGAGCAGGCACTGGCCGACGAACTGGCACGCGTCGGTCCCGAAATTGTGGTCCTGGCGGGGTTCATGAGGATCCTGCCGGACCCCCTCGCCGAGAGCTACCAGGGCCGAATGCTCAACGTGCACCCGTCGCTGCTGCCGAAGTTCCGGGGCCTCCATACCTATGAGCGCGTGCTCGACGCGGGCGATTCGTGGCACGGCGCGACGGTGCATTTCGTCGTGCCGGAACTCGACGCGGGCCCGGGCATCATTCAGTACCGCATAGCGGTGCGCGCCGTTGACAATGCCGCCAGCCTGCGCGCGCGGGTCCAGCACGGCGAACACCTGGTCTACCCTCAAGCCATCGGCTGGCTGGCCAGCGGCCGGCTGTCACTGCATGACGACGCTGCGTGGCTTGACGGCAAGCGCCTGGACGCGCCGGTCCAGATCGACGAGGCGCTCTGAAAGCAGGGCGCGGGGAACGTCAGGCGCGGGGCAGCGTAACCCCCCGCTGGCCCTGGTATTTTCCGCCACGATCCTTGTAGGAGGTTTCGCAGACTTCGTCGGACTCGAAGAACAGCATCTGCGCCACACCCTCGTTGGCATAGATCCTGGCCGGCAGCGGCGTCGTATTGGAGAACTCCAGCGTCACGTGGCCCTCCCACTCTGGCTCCAGCGGCGTGACGTTCACGATGATGCCGCAACGGGCATAGGTGGATTTTCCCAGGCAGATCGTCAGTACGGTCCGCGGAATCCGGAAATACTCCACCGTCCGGGCCAGGGCGAAAGAATTCGGCGGAATGACGCAGACGTCTGCCTGCTTGTCGACGAAGCTGGTTTCATCGAAGGCCTTGGGGTCTACAACGGCCGAATTGATGTTCGTGAAGACCTTGAAGTCCGCAGCGCAGCGCACGTCGTAGCCGTAGCTCGATGTCCCGAAGGACACCAGCCGGCCATTCTTGCCCTCCCGGATCTGGCCGGACTCGAAGGGTTCGATCATGCCGTGCTCTTTGGCCATGCGGCGAATCCAGCGATCAGACTTGATGCTCATGCTGTCTCCAAAAAAATGGCCCGCCCAGGTGCCGTCAGCCCGCCAGCGGCCGCCGGTGCCATGATCCGTGACGGGTTTAACAGTATCCGGAGGCCCAGAAGCGCGACATTCTAACAGCAGCAAGAGGGTGTTCCTCGATGCCGGACGCGGCCGGCAGATAGGGCGGACAGGTCACGCCCCGGCTCGGCAGCGGCCCGGGCGGGCGGCAACCGTGTGGCATAATCGCCGGCCCCGGCCGGTGTGTGTCCGGACGTCTGCTTTGACATAAACTTTCCACGATCAGGTGTGGCTGAAAGACGTGCGGGCTGGATGAAGTTCCTCAGTACATTCAAAGCAGAACGTTCCATCGCCAGGTTGCTGGAGCAGCAAAACGTCGAATCGCCGACGGCGCGCAAGGCGGCGGAGACGCTTAAGACCATTGGCGTGAACGCGCTGCCCAAGGTTATCGATGCCCTCGCGGTGGCCGACAAACGGCAGACCAACGTGCTCATCGACGCCCTCAGCAGCCAGCTGAACGACAAGACTTTTCCCGCTTACGCCGAAGGCCTGCAGCACTCCAATCCGCGCTGCGTGCAGGGCGTCACCTGGGCGCTGTCATCCACCACCGGCTATGACGTCAACAAGCTCCTCGACCTGCTGGGGATCGAAGGGATCTCAACGCCAGCCGTGATCGAGGTTTTGCGTACTAAAAAAGAGCGCCTTGGCGTCTCCGCTCTGCTGCGGAAGGCCTATGCCCTGGAGCCTCGCGAAAAAGCCGCGCTGTTCAAGATTGTCGGCGACGTTGCCGACGAGTCCCACGTGCCCGACCTGGTATCCCGACTGACAGGCAAAGATCTCGCCGTGCGCATTCACCTGATCCACATCCTGTCGCGCTTCAACCGCCCCGATGTGAGCGTCGCAATGCAGGCCCAGCTAAGGGATAAGAACAAAAGCGTGCGCCAGGCTGCGCTGGCTGCGCTGATGAACCAGGACGGGGAAAAAGACGTCAAGGTAATCACCGGGATGCTCCTCGATCCAGACCTCGAGGTGCAGAGCAAGGCCGTTGACCTGCTGGTCAAGATGCGCGATCCAGAAACCATGAAATACCTGGTGAAGGTGTTGAAAGACGAGAACGAGTACGCTCGTCGTTCCGCCGTCGAGGTCCTGAACGAAATCGCCGAACCGAACACGATTCGCCACCTGCTCAACGCGATCGAGGACGATGACTGGTGGGTACGCTCCCGCGCTGCCGACGCGCTGGCGACGATCGGCGGGCCGAAAGTCATGGACGCCGTTCTGCAACTCATTCGCGATCAAAACGAGAATATTCGCCGCTCGGCTATCGAGATCCTGAACCAGACCAAGGACGAGCGCGCGGTGAACCACCTGATCGAGGCCACCCGCGACAATGACTGGTGGGTGCGCGAACGTGCCGCCGACGCGCTCGGCGAAATCGGCGATCCCAAAGCCGTCTCGGCCTTGTCGAAGATGCTGGACGAAGACGCCCGGTCGGTTCCAGCCGCGCTTCGGGCCCTGGGCAAACTTGGCAGTGAGCAGGTGCTGGTCAGTGTGTTGCCGCTGCTGAACAGCCCGGAAAAGGAAATTCGCCTGGAGGCCGTCAACGCCATCGCAAAACTGACCTCCGAACGGACCGCCGACACAATCAAGGCCAAGCTGCAGCCCCTGATGAGCGGCACTGACGAAACCCTGGCAAGGGTGGCGTCGGATGCCGTGGTGCGGATCGACAACCGTTTTTCGGGAACGATGGCCGATACGGGAGGGAGCTCGGGCCCGGTTAGCAGCAGCGACAGCCTGGCGCAGCGCATGCAGGAGGGCGCCACGCTGCTGGAAGAAGTAGCTGCAAAAACTGAAGTCATTGCCCCCAGCGATATCGCGGGTGCGCGCCTCGACATCACGACGCTGCGCCCTGGCGACGTCATCGAGACCCGTTACAAGTTCATTGAACAGATCGGCAAAGGCGCTTTCGGCACCGTGCTGCTGGTGGAAGATATCGTGGTTGAGGAACGCCTGATCCTCAAGTTCCTGAACGCCAATGTCAGCTCCGACGAAGAGATGA
>CAMYJV010000097.1 GCA_947258805.1 uncultured Gammaproteobacteria bacterium
CATCCCTGGCCCCTCTCCCGGAGCCGCGCATCCCTGCGCGGCCCCTTCGGGCTAATCCCTCGCTCGCTGCGCTGCTCGGCAAGCCGGCTGACTGTGACGGGGACACATCCCGCCCTGAACGCTAAGGTCGGTGGTGTGTTCGTGGCGGCAAGGAAACCACTAAGGGATGGATGCAGCAATCGCGCCAACGGCCGGGGACGCGCAGAAAGGCTGACCCCACCAACCTGAGCGGGCGGGCCGGGATGTCTGACCGGAACGGTAAAGCCGGCCCTGGGCCGGCGTGGAGGGCAGATATCCCGGCCCGCCCGCGGGCTGGAGGGATCTTCAGAGAGCCCCTACCCCAGCACGCCCTTCAACTTCTCCGCAATCGCCGCCACCTTCTCAGGATCCGCCGTACTCACCGGCGCGTAGTCCGTAAAGCGCTCCGGGATCTTGATCGTGGCGTCGATACCAATTTGTGAACCCGTCATCGGAAAGCCCTGCGGCCCCTTCACCGCCGACGGATCCAGCACGAAGGCCTGCGCCGAACGGTTGATGATGCTGTCTTCGTAAGGCTGCACCCGACTGCCAATCGCAAAGTCCACGGCGGTCATGTCATAGGGATTGATATCGGGCCCAACTACGACGACGTACTTTGCCGTGCGGCCCCAGCGACCCGAGGCGCCCCAAACGGCGTGCAGCACGAACTTCCCGAACTCCGGGTGCGGTTTCTGAGCCCCGTCTACCTTCAGCTGCACGATGTAAGTCATGTTCGGTGTGACGACGACATCGTTCACCTCGGGAATCTTGCGCTGCAGATCGCTGAGAACTTCGCCTTCGACTGGCAACAGGGCCAGCCAGTTGTGATCGAAGGGCGGCATCATCTCGATGGTGGCGTACCACAGCGGATCCTTTCGGTGGGTGATTCGCTTCACGTCAAACACCGGAAAGATCTGCATCTTGTCGTAATAGCCCACCGAATTCGAATGCCAGCCAATGGTCACGTCGTCCGCATCGGGCTGGAATACACCTTCGATGACCCACTCCGCCGTGGCGGGCACTTCCAGGTCGACGGTGTCGCACTTCACGACCTCTACCGGCGACCCGCGCAGGCCGCCGGCAAAGGCATACTCGTCGGCGCCAAACGGCGTGCCGGTGCAGGCCGCCAGGTGCACGGCCGGGTCGCAAAGCTTCGCCACGGCCACTTCCAGCGGCTTGCCCATGGCCTTGGCCTTGGCCAGGTGCAGACCGATGGGATTCATCGGCGGGTTCGAGAAGATATGAGGACCCTTCCTTGCCAATCCACACGTGGGGCAATTGTTTGTCGAGGGCAATGTCGGCCTCTTCAATCGCCACCTCTTTGCAAGGTGCGTTCCTGGCATCTACCAGGACCGGCTCCTGCCACAGCGCCTGATCCGCCAGCACCGCAGAATGCTTGAGTTTGGCTGCGAGGGGGTCGCGTTCGCCCAGCGTCATCGCCGTACGCTCGCGGGTACCGAAGGGGTTGTAGAGAATCGGCACGTCGGGCGTGTTGTAGCCCTGCAGGTTCTTCAGCATCAGCCCGGGGCCGCTGGTTTCGGCCAGGTGGCGCATCAGGGACTGCAGTTCGTTGACTTCGTACTCGCAGTTGATCGGCGTATCGACGTGCTTCAGCTGCCCTTCTTCTTCGAGCAGGCTCAAGTATTCGCGCATGTCCTTGAAAGCCATCGGTCAGACTCCCTGGTAATTCTCAACTTGTTATCGGAAACCGGGCGCCGGCTTCCGCGGGCCGCCACCTTAGCATTTCTGCCCCGCTGGCGGGAGCAACAGCAGTGCGCCTCTACCTGTGCACGGCCTTGGCGTCTGCTAATATTCGCCGCCATTCCGCGCCCGCACGGGCACAGCCGCACCCCATCGAGGAGCAACAACAATGAGCGAGAGAAAAGTCGCAATCGTCACCGGCTCGGCGACGGGCGTTGGCTCAGCAGCCGCTATCCTGCTGGCCGAGAAAGGCTGCAATGTCGTCATCAACTACACCCGCAGTGAAAAAGAGGCCCAGGCCACGGCTGAAGCGTGTCGTGCGAAGGGCGCCGAGGCCATCTGCGTTCAGGCCGACGTGTCGGACGACGACGCGTGCCGGGCCATGGCCAAGGCGGCCGTAGACCAGTGGGGCCGCATCGACTACCTGATTAACAACGCCGCGCGCACCAAGTTCAATCCTTACCCAAAGCTCGACGGCGTAACGAAGCAGGACTTTCTCGACATCTACGCGGTCAACGTTGTGGGCGCGTATCAAATGATCCGTGCAGTGGAACCGCACATGCGCAAGACCGGCGGTGCAGTCGTGAACGACTCCTCGATCGGTGGAGTCACCGGCATCGCCTCGTCCATCCCGTACGCCGCGTCAAAAGCAGCGCTGAACCTGATGACGAAGTCCCTCGCCCACGTCCTGGCGCCGGAGATCCGCATCAATACCGTCGTGCCGGGTGTCATTCAAACCCGCTGGCTGCAGGGGGGGATGGGTGACGAGCAGTACGCAGCGTTCCTCGAAACTGCCAAAGAGCAGCTGCCGTTGAAGCAGATCGCGCAGCCGGAAGACATTGCCGAAGCGCTGGTGTTCTTCCTGATCGGCCGCGGCTCGCGCCTGATTACCGGCGAGACGCTGATCGTGGACAGCGGCATACACATCGGTCAGTTGCCGCCCTACTCCAGCGGTGAAGACTACTGACCACGGCCGGTGCCTGATTCTGTCATCCGGACAGTCTTGCTAGGCCCCTGGATTTTGCAGCTGCTGCCCCGCTGCTGAGGCTCGTCGCTGCCGGAAGCGCTCCGCAAGGGAGTAAACCGACGGGACGACAATCAGGCTCAGCAGCGTGGAACTGACCATGCCGCCGATCACCGCCACCGACAGCGGCCCGGACAACTCCACCGCCGTGCCGATGCCCAGCGCCGGCACCAGCATGGCAAAAATGATCGTGAGGGAAGTCATCAGGATCGGCCGCAACCGGCGCGGGCACGCCGCCAGCAGTGCCTGGTTCACGCCCTGCCCCTGCGCGCGGTACTGATTGGTCAGGTCCACCAGCAGAATCGAGTTTTTTGCGACCAGGCCAATCAGCAGAATCAGGCCAACCATCGAGTACAGGTTCAGCGTCGTGTTGGTAATGGCCAGCGCTGCTACGCCGCCGATAATCGCCAGCGGCTGCGCGACCATGATGATCAGCGGCTGCGAGTAGGAATTGAACTGGCTGGCCAGAATCATGTAGATGAGCACGATGGCGAGCAGAAAGGTGAAACCGACACCGCTCGAAGTCTCCTCCAGTTGCTCGGAACTGCCCTGTAGGCGCAGGGAATACCCGGGCGGCAAAAAGTCGTCGGCGACGTCGCGCACGCGGGACACCGCCTCACCAAGTGAAATCGTCGGGTCTGAATAGAAGGTCGCTGCGTACTGCCGGTCCAGGCGTTTTATGACCGCGGGACCGACTTCTTCGCGGAAGCGCGCCACCGTGTCCAGCCGCACCAGGGCCCGGTCGGGATTGCGCAGGTAGATCTTCGACAGGTCGTCCAGGTCCACCTCCCAGCCCGCTTTCAGCCGAATGTCGTAGCGCTCGCCGTCGCCCGGCTCGTCCGTGTATTTCGCCACGTCCAGCCCGCCCGCCAGCACGTTCGCGGCCTGCGCAATGTCGCGGGAAGACAGGCCCAGCTCCGCGGCCAGCTCACGGTTCACGTCCAGGCGCACCTGCGGGAGGTCCAGCTGCAGGTCGAGATCGATACGCCCCAGTTGCGGATCCTGTGACAGCCGTTCGCGGAAAACGCGGGCCAGCTCCGCAGTGGTATCCAGGTCCGGCCCCTGCAGCACGAAGCTCAGCGCCTCGCCACGGCCGGCGGCTCCCAGCCCGTAAGGCGCCGGCAACGCGACGATGCCGGGCACTTGGGCAAACTCCTCGCGCAACAACGGGATCAGCTCGTACTGTTTCAGCTGCCGCTGTTCCCGGGGCGTCATGTTCACGTATATGTTGCCCTGGTTCACGCTGCCGGCCAGACCCCCGCCCAGCGTCGAGAAAATGTTCTCGATGTCCGGGCGCTCCAGCATGATGTTCTCGATCACGCGCATGCGCTCGTCGCCATAGGCGAGACTGGTTCCGGTGGCGGTGCGAATGGACACCTGGAACTGGCCCTCGTCTTCGGGCGGGAAGAATTCAAAACCGAGGCGGGCGAAGAACAGCGGCGTGGAGAAGACGATCACGAGGGCCGCAACCACGACGAACCAGCGATGCTCCAGGCTCCAGCCGAGCAAGCGCGCGTAGCCCGCCTCCATCCGGTCGAAGGCGCGAGTCAGCACACGATAGACACGGCCATGCTCGCTGCTGGCCTGCAGGTAGCGCGAACACAGCATTGGCGTCAGCGTCAGGGACACGAACAACGAGACCAGCACGCCACAAGCCACGACCACGCCAAATGAGCCGATCAGGCGGCCCGGAATGCCAGGCACGAAAATCACTGCGGCGAAAATACACGCGAGCACCAGCGTTGAGGCCACAATGGCCAGCTGCACTTCGCGTGCACCCTCGATGGCCGCGGTGCGTCGGTCCTGCCCCTGTTCTTGCACGCGCCGCTGGATGTTTTCCAGGACTACGATCGCATCGTCGACCACGACACCGATCAACACGAGCAACCCCAGCATCGTGATCGTGTTCAAAGAATAATCGAGGAAGTACATCACCAGCACCGCGCCGAGCAGCGATACCGGGATCGCGGATGCGACGATCAGCGTGGCACGAAAGTTTCGCAGAAACAGCCAGACTATCAGGGCGGCAAAGATCGCCCCGCTGACCAGGTGATCTTCCAGGGACCGCAGCAGATCCAGGATGTAGATGCTGTCGTCGCTGGAAATGGACAGTTCGATTCCCGGGGGCAGGTTCGGCACGATCTCAGCGTAAATGCGCCGCTTGATCTCCGCGTTGATCTCTACCGCGTTCCGGCCGGCGATCTTTATGATACCCAGGCTGACCCCGGGCCTGCCGTTGTAGCGGCCGACTCGGCGCGCGTCCGACAAGCTGTCTTCGATCGTGGCGATGTCTTTCAGGTAGATTGTCACACCCTGCCGGGAACCTATGATCAGGCGCTCGAGATCCACCGGGTCGTGGTACTCGAGATCCAGTTTCAGCAGTTGTTCCTTATCGGCACCCACCAGGTAGCCGCCCGGCAGTTGAAAGTGCTCGTCGCGGAACGCAGCGACCACGTCCTGCACCGTCACGCCGTAGGCCGCCAGGCGCTCGAAGTCGATGTTCACGCGGATGGTCCGCGTTCTTTCACCGCCGATGATGATCTCGCCCACGCCGTCCACCGTCTCCAGCCGTTTCTTGACGACCGTACGGATGTACTGATTCAGCTGCTGGATCGTGCGGTCACCGGAGATGGACACCCAGAATGATGGAAATGAACCGGTCTCGCTCTTGGAGACCACCGGCACATCGGCATCTTCCGGCAACAGCCGCTGAATCTGGCTGACCTTCGACTGCACCTCGTTGAAGGCCACATCAATGTCTTTGCCGAGCTGGAAGGTCGGCGTGACGACAGACTGGCCTGCCGAGGTCGTGGACACCAGCTGGTCGATGCCGGGCACACTGCTTATGGCACCCTCGATCACGTTGGTGATGCTCGCATCCACCACTTCGGGGTTGGCGCCAGCCAGACGTGTCAGCACCGACACCTTCGCGAGATCGATGTTCGGCAATCGCTCCACACCGATGCGGTCGTAGGCCACGATGCCAAACAGCACGATCAGCAGGTTCAGCATCGCGGCGAACACGTAGCGCTTGACGGAGATAGCGGCCAGGCTCATGTCAGTCTGCCACCACGTCGACGGTTGCGCCGTCGGCCAGGAAACCGGCACCGTCCACGGCAATGCGCTCATCGCCGGTCAGCCCGGCGACGATCTCGACCATGCGATCGCGCCGGTTGCCGCGCTGGACGACCTGTTCGTAGGCAACACCGTCACGAATCGTGTAGACGACATCACCCGCAGGTCGCCGTACAACCGCCACCTGCGGCACCAGCAACGAGTTCTCGCGCTTCGACAGGACCAGGTCGGCCCGCACGCTTGCGCCCGGCCGCCAGCCACCGGGGTTCTCGAAGTCGATAATGACAGTCAGTGAACGGCTCGACGGATTCACGCTGGGCCGGATCTCGGTCACGCGCGCTTCCACCACGCTGTCGCCGGCCGCCGCTGACGTCAGGCGCACCGGCAACCCGGTGGCCAGCTGCGGCGCGCGGTACTCCGGAAACGGCAGCCGCACCCGCAGGTTCCGCATATCGATCAGGTCGAAAAGGACGGTGCCCGTTTGCACGTAGTCGCCAACATCAACATTGCGGGTGGCCACCTGGCTGTCGACCGGCGCTACGAGACGCGTTTTCCCGAGGCGCCGATCCGTGCTCTCAACCTGGACCCTTGCACCCACCCCCTGTTCACGCAACGCGTCCAGTTCAGAGGCGAGGCCGTCCAGTTCGTCTTCGGCAATCAGGTTCTCCGCGTAGAGTTTGCGGGCGCGCTCGAGTTCCCGTTCCTGTTTGCGCACCAGGGCAGCCAGGCGCCGCACTTCGGCCTGCTCACGATTTCTGTCCAACTGGTATTCCGACGCGTCGATCTCGGCCAGCACGGCACCCGCGGCCACGCCCTGCCCCTCGTCGACAAATACCTGCACCACTTCGCCGGCCACCTCTGCCGCCAACTGGGCTGACGTCCGGGTTTCGATCAGACCCACGGACCATTCGGTCTCTTCTACCGTGGCCCGCGTCGGCATAGCCGTCGTCACGCGGATGGAGCGGCTCTGCGCGGACGCCGCCACGGATCCCAGCAGCGCGATGCTGCAGATCGCGACATGGAAGCCCGCCCATGGTGTGACTCGCCTGCTCAAGAATGTTTCCTGCCAACCGCCTCGGAGACAGCACCTACCTTAGAGGCTGCGGCGCCCACCGGGCGCGCGGGGCGCACGCGCAATCCACTGGTTGGCGCCCGCAAGCTACCGGCGCGGCTGCGGGTCGGCGACAGGCTCGGGCGCTGCCAGTTCGAGCTCTTCTTTGAAGCCGAACCAGCGGCTGTTGTCGATGAGCCGGATCCGGTCTGGCCGCAGGCAATAAAGGTTAGCGGCCTTTAGTCGCTTGGCAATGGTCTCCTCGTTGCGGTCGCGGGGCTGTTCAAATAAGGCCTTTACGTCGTGAAATTTTGCCAGGTAGTAGCCGAGGCCCTTCAGCCGGGGCCCCCCGCTCAGCACTTCTACGCGCCCCTCCAGCTGCAGACCCTTGACCTCATCCCAAGTGCCACAATCAGGGTTAATCGCGCCGGCCACGCGGGCATTTGCCTGCATGTGGCGGCCGTGCCGGGTGCGCGAGTCACTGACGAAATACAGATTCAGCTCGGCATCACTGGCGTAGAACACGGTGGCGACCCAGGGCTGGCCTTGCTCGGACGTGGCGAGTGACACCGTGTTGTGCGCCGCAAGCATTGCGCGGATCGCGGCCCGAGTATCCTCGCTCACGCGCCTCGCTGACCCCGTTCCGGGCCGCGCCAGCGTTTCACGAGACCACTGTCCATGCCGAACAGGTCCATCACTCTGCCGACCGTGTGGTTGATGATGTCGTCGACACTCTGCGGGTCGTTGTAAAAGGCCGGCATCGGGGGCACCAGGTGTGCGCCCATCTCCGCGGCGTGGGTCATCAGTCGCAGATGCCCCAGATGCAAGGGCGTCTCGCGCGGCACGATAATCAGCGGGCGCCGCTCTTTCAGAATCACATCCGCCGCCCGCACCACCAGGTTATCGGCATAGGAGTTCACCACGCCCGACAGCGTCTTCATGGAACAGGGCGCAATCACCATGCCATCGGTCTGAAAGGAACCGCTGGCGATGGACGCAGCGAGGTTCTGGTCGCTGTGAACCACGTCGGCGAGGCCCTCGACGGCCTTCACGTCCCATTCGGTTTCCAGCGCAATATTGAGCTTGCCGCCGTTGCTGAGCACGAGATGGGTCTCCACCTCCGCCACGTCGCGCAGCAATTCCAGCAGCCGAATGCCGTAGATCACCCCGCTGGCTCCGGATATGGCCACGATCAGACGCATATTCGTTGTCTCCCTCCACAGGACTCAAGACTATGGCACGGCGCTGCACGGCCGGGAAACCGCCGATCCTTCATACGCCTGCGAGTCGGCGGACCGTAGCACAGGGAGATCCGGCGTCTGCCCCGCTGTGCGGTCGCCCGGGCAGCCCGGAGTGCGAAAGACTCCGCCGGGACTGACGCCACAGGGATTTTTGGCTATGATCCGCCTCGATTAGCGCCGATGTGGCACCATCCATCCAAGGTCACGCCCGCTATTTGCGGCCCGGGGGAGAACGGCGCTCGCACAGGGGTTTATTGGGGTAAGAAATGATTAGAAGAACGGGTTTCGCCGTCGCATTGGTTTCGATCCTCGCTGCCCAGGCGCCTGTCGCCTGGGCCCAGGCCTCCGATGCCAAGTCAACAGACTCTATTTGGAACTTCTACGTCGGCGCCGGTCTGGGCGTTTCGAAAATTGACAACACGGCTTGCGACGCGCTGCGCGGTGTTGGCACCAGCACGCAGCAAGATTGCGACGACAAGGACACCGGCTGGAAAATATATGCCGGCTGGAAACCCCTGAAGAACTTTTCTTTCGAAGCCGGCTACGTAGACCTTGGCGAAACCACGGCCAAGGGCGGCAATACCAACCTCAAGGCGGAAGCTGACGGCGGCTTCGTGGCAGCCATGGCCTTCGTGCCTGGCCTGGAACGCCTCGGCCTTTTCATCAAGGGCGGCGCGTTTTTCTATGATGCCAAGCTGTCCGGGCGACTTGCCGGCCAGCCTATTGGTCCCATACTGCAGTTGCTGGGTGCGGACAAGGAAGAAGACGATACGGCGGGGTTCTATGGGGTCGGCTTTCGACTACCGTTGAACGACAATCTGCACATGAGCGTTGAATTTGAGCGCTTCCTGGACGTGGGTGACGACAGCGTATTCAGCGGCGGCGAAACCGACATCGATCTCTACTCTGTGGGCGGCGTCTGGATGTTCTGACAGACTGTGCGACCGGCGCCTGAAGAATGGTGCCGGAGATAGGAGTCTAACCTACGACCCTCGCATTGCGCATGCGATGTCCAACCCGGCGCCCGCTTGCTCTCAACGGCCGCTTTCAGCTGCCGATTCAACCGGTCGATGCAGACTCGGCCAGGCGATTATCTGACAAACGGTAATAGATTTTCTCGTCCAGGGATTTCGTGCCAATCGGAGCGTAGAACGCCACGGCGTCCGGATTTGTTTTCTCGGTCGTCCAGTCGAAACGACTGCGCTCGCGATCCAGCGCAACAACCTAGCCAGCGTCTCCTTGGCTGCCTTCGGCATGGGCGGGAGCATCTGCGGTTCCCCTCACTCGGGCGGTGGGCCGACCGGCCAGTCCGCGTCAAATGGAAACGGTCGTTCCTCGGTGTTGAATGCCAGGAAACGAATCACCTGGTAGGTATAGGTCGCCAGAGATTGGCTGAACACCAGGAGCTGCTTATTTTTCTCACCGGTAAACAGCACCAGCAGAAACTGCAGCAGAACCACCGCGAGCACGATCAATCGCGTGACCCCGAATATGATGAACACGATCACCATGAAGAGAAACCGCAACCAGGTTGACCGGGCCTTGACGTTTTCCTCCAGCGGCCGGTGCCCGGCTTGCTCCTCAGGAGACTGATCTTCGACGGGTTTGTCTTCGTTGCTCATGGCGTATTCCCTCTTGTCACTATTCCCCGGCCAGGTCTGTTACGGATGGGATTCCAGAAAATCGAAGGTCAGGCGAGTCGGGGACCGGAGCAGCCACACGGCACCGGACTCGCTTCCAACCAGCCCAACGTACCCTTACGCGATAGACGAGGGCTATAGGTAAATTCCCGGGGATGCGAACGTCCGCTTTGGCTTTGGTGCGTGCGCATTTCCTACTATGGGGCAACCATGGAATACTTTGACGATGCGTGCGATCTGCGATTTTCTCAACACAGCCATCATTACAATGACTGATCGGGCCGTGATGGTTGATCATATCGGGTTGATCCCAGCTTTCCTGGCTAATCGATACGCGGTCGCGCTTCTGATCACCAGTATCTTTTTGGCATCGTGCTTTTCTGATACCGACGACAATGACGCTACGTTAGACAGCGAATATCGTGCGATCCGCGAAGAAATCGCTGCAAGTCCAGAAGTGTCTCTGCCTGAAGCCGACAAAGAGACTGATAGCGAGAAAGAAAGGCCGCGTGCGAAAGTACTGGATTTATCGCTTCCTGAGAGCATACCGTTAGAGGAATGGAACGGTGATCCAGGGGACATTGAACCCCCGAATGTATTCGGTACAGAAAATCTTTTCAGTAAGGGAAAAAATAAGAAAAACCTTTCTGTGACGGTGACGCCAAACCTAAAGCCCGGTGAGGAACTGACGGACGCTCCCGAGATTGATGGAGGTTCTATCGGCGTGAAGGTTAAAACTGAATAGTGCTGAGTTCGCCGTGTAGGGGGAAGTCCATCTGGCCGAAAGCGGACGTTCAGGCCCCGCCAGGGCTGAAATTCCCGCGAATGACCGCTCTCGACCCAAAATGGACGCGGCAATCTAAATTGTCAGGCATCCTGTCAAACAACTCGTGATTTAGAGACCCAGAAGCATGTTCAAGATGACGCAACCGTTAGTTGCTCTGATAGGCATATGTACCTGCTGTTGGCCGGTTTACGCGCAAGAGCCCACCACTTCGCCTGATGATCTTCACTTGTCTCAGGACCTCCGGACTCTGCTTCAGGCGGAAATGCGTGAAATTGCAGGCGCGAGTCAAGCCATTGTGATGTCCTTTGTATCTGGTGATTGGAAGTCCATACAGCGCGTAAGCGAGCAAATTCGCGCTAGCTATGTTATGGAGCGGAGCATTTCGGACTCACAGAAGCAGGAA
>CAMYJV010000098.1 GCA_947258805.1 uncultured Gammaproteobacteria bacterium
ACAATGGGCTGGGCAGCGAGGTTCCGCCTGGCCTCGAGGCCCCGCGCCGGGAGCTTGCCAGCGACTTTCAGGTCCTGGAGTTCTGCGACGGAGGCGGAGATCCGGGCCTTGAGAAACTCTTCATTGCGCGGGTCGGCAGCAACACCACGGATGCCGGTAGCTATCGCACTGGCAAGCTCCGCCGTATCGAACAGCTGGCCGACAGGCCGTGCCAGCACGTCGTCCATCCAGGCATGAATGAGTCCCGCAAGCGCCGCACGGGAACCGCGGAGGTTGGTCAGCAGCATATTTTTCCCGGTCGCCATGGCCTTGCTGGAGCAAACTCGCAGCCAACTACGGGTCGATGCTGTATGAGGGTCGCGAATTCAGGGTATCTACCTCGAAACCGGCCGTTTTCTTGAACTCATCAATCACGCACTGCAGCTCTTCCAGCGGCACGAAATCGTGTATGTTCCCGGCGCCTTCCGGGCAACGCGCGGCGACGATTTCGAGCACCTCGTCGGGCCCGTTCTCCCGACTTGCCCGCACGACGCCATTCGCTTTGGGCAAGCGGTCCGCTTCATAGGCCTGGAGCGCCGTGGCAGGATCGTCGTGCGCAGCCAAGGCGTACGCGAGGGCGCGACCATCGATGATTGCCTGGACCGCGCCGTTGGAGCTCACAGGAATCAGCGGATGCGCCGCATCGCCAAGCAAGGTGGTCCGATCGAAGCTCCAGCGCTCAAGGGGATCGCGATCGTAGACCGGAAATTCGAATACCGGGTCCGTGCCCGCAAGCGTGTCGGGTACATTGAACCAATCGAAGTTCCAGTCGGCATAGAGCGCCTGCAGGTCGGGCCGATCAGACAGATTCGTCCAGTCTTCGCTAGGCGCATCACCCTCCGCCACCGGCAAGACTGCGATCCAGTTGATCAGGCTGCGGCCCTGCCCGGAGCGCTGCAGCGCCTGGGAGATCGGATAGGCCACCAGGCGCAGGCGCTTGTCGCCGATGATGACCATGGTTTGCCCGTCGAGGTACCTCGGCGCCTCTACCGCCCCCCGGTACAGCACTAGCCCAGCATAGACCGGCCGGCCTTCGTCAGGGTACAGACCGGCCCGGACGGCGGAGTGCAATCCGTCGGCCCCCACCAGCACGTCGCACTCTACGTCGAAAGCCCCGGCATCCCGGGATCGCTCGAACCGCGCGCTGACGCCGCCCGCGCCCTGCCGAAAGTTCACGAGTTTCGCGTCGGTGATGACCTTGTCCGCGCCGGCACGCGCTTTGAAGACCTTGAGCAGGGCCATCTGCAAATCGCCGCGGTGCAAGGACCACTGCGGCCAGCGATAGCCGGCATGCGTGCCACACGGCTGGCTGATGGCCAGTACACCGTCGCGCGTGCAATAGTTCATCGCCGTGGTGCGGATTGCAAAGCTGTCGATCTCCGCTTCCAGTCCAAGGTCGATGAACTCGCGCGAAGCATGGGGAAGGATGTTGATGCCGACGCCGAGCGGGCGCACCTCGGCCACGGATTCGAACACGGTCACGTCGATACCCGCGCGCTCCAGGCTAAGCGCAGCGGTCAGTCCGCCAATTCCGGCACCGGCGATAACGACTTTCATAATCGTGTCAAATTAGCAGGCCGCTTCATGGTCCGCCAGACTGGTGACGGTCGGGAATTTCCGCAATGCGCTCCGGGTGTGAATAGATAGTGGCGCGCCCACCCCGCACAAAGCCGCACAGCGTGATGCCGAAACGCTTGCCGATGTCGATTGCCAGCGACGTCGGCGCAGAGACCGCGGCGATAATCTCGAAACCGGCCCGGGCGGCCTTGGTAACCATCTCCAGGCTCATCCGGCTGGACAGCAGTACACCGCAACCGTCCAGATTCGTGTTCGTGAGCAGGCACTTGCCGATCACTTTGTCCAGCGCGTTGTGCCGGCCGAGATCTTCGGCCACGGCGAGAATCCGGGCATTGCGGTCAAATACCGCGGCCGCATGGGCGCCACCCGTCATGCCGAACACCCGCTGCAGCTCGCGCATCGCGCCCATCAGCTGACCGAACTGCTCCGAACCCAACTGGACGGTCCGGGCCACTGGCGTCAGGTCGCCGACGGCGTTTTCCAACGACTCCCGCTCACCGCACACCCCGCAGGCGCTGCCCATGACTACATCCTTGCGCCGCACCGCCACGGCAGCGGGATCCACCAGCTGCACTTGCACGATGCTGGGATCGCTGGCGCAGATTTCCATCTTCGCGATATCGCTGATGCCGCCAATCAGGCCCTCCGTGAACATGAAGCCGGCGGCCAGCGCGAGGACCTCGGGGTCTTCCGTGGCCGCCATCATGCCGGCATCGGCGGTAAAGCCCAGCACCTCGCGTGAAGAATCCGTCGGGGTCCACATGAGCGTGTACCAGCCAACGCTATCCACGTCGATGGAGATCATGGCCTCCTCCACGACGTGCGTTTGCGCGTGTTCCGGCTGGCCTTGCGCGGGCAGGAACCATGCGTCGACTGACCGCACCCCGTGGGCGCCGGTCGGCACAGACTCGGACTTTTTGGAGCGGCCTTTTGGAGCGTCGGTACTCAGGGATTCCGCCCGGCTAGTGCCTGCTAGGGCCGGAAACTCATGATGGGCTCGAACAGGCCGGCCTTGAAGATCAGCACCCGGAAGCTGTAGTAACCCGCCAGTACCCCGGCCGCTGCGAGCAGGACCGCGGCGTAGCTGCCGCCGGCGGACCAGAGCAACGCTGCGGGCACGAGAATGCCCACGGCCCAGGTCACGCCCCAGTACCACTGCGCGTAGTAGCTGCGGGTCAGCAGCTCCACCGACTTCCGGCCTCCGGGAGACCCGTGATACGCAGCGTGCAGCAAACTCAGGTGCACAACCGCGAGCAGGCCCATCAGCACCAGGCCCGCGGTCAGGACAGCGCCGCGAAGTTCAGGCTGCGCGGCCAACACACTGTTCCAGCCCAGCACCAGGTTCACCATCACCCCGCCGCTCAGCGCGTAGACGAGGCTTGAGACCGGCATCATGCCGGTGCTCCACAACGCGATGGCCGTGGAATGGGACATTGCAAATCCCTGGTAGGTGGCAACGACCAGGGCAGACAGGAAGGCCAGGCCCTTCACGACGCCTACAAGAGTCTCTGAAATGCCCAGGGTCTCGGCCAGCCCAAACCACGCCAGCCCCAGGTACGCAAAGCCGAAGCCGGCGTAAAACACGATGGACAGCAAACCCCGGCTGATCCAGGACCGGTCAGGCCGCAGGATCGCGCGCCACGACTTCATCGGCACACCCATATGCGACAGGTGGAAGTAGGTCTTCAAAAAACAGGTGAGCAACAAACCGGCCAGCATGCCGGGCATAAAGTCCAGGAAAGCGGCGACCAGGAATATCCCGCCACCCAGTTCCCCGCAGAAGAACGCGTTGGCCATCGGCGTGTCCCAGTAGCGCTGGAACCGGTAACCGACGTTGAAACTGTCGCCGACAATCGGCAAGTCTCGGGAGCGTGTCACCACTTGCTTGTCCTCGCTGCTCTAATTAGTCCAGTTGACGTAGAAGACCTTGGGTTTAGTGTTCTTCTCCGGCAACGGCGCGCGGCCGCCCTTCTCGCGGATCAGTTTGCTGGGCTTGCTGTCCGGATCGTCCAGGTCGCCGAAGATGCGGGCATCCGTCGGACAGGTCACAACGCAGGCGGGATCCAGGCCCTCGTCCACCCGGCCACTGCAGAAATCACACTTGGTGACCATGCCGGGCGTGTACCGGACATAGCCCTGTTCTTCGAAAGGCGTGATCTCACCGGTGCCGAACAGGCCGTCCTTGAACAGGTGCGGGCTCAACTCACTGCGCTGGTCGTAGGGACAGGCCACCGCGCACGACCCGCAGCCAATGCACTTGTCCGAGTCCACCATTACTATGCCGTCATCGCGCGTGTACGTCGCGCCACTCGGGCAGACTTTCTCGCACGGCGCGTCCTCGCAGTGATTACATAGCGTCGGGATGTAAACCCGGTTGACCGTCGGGTAGACGCCGTACTCCTCGCTCAGGGTCCGTGTAAACAGCACACCATCCGGCAGCGAATTCTCCTGCTTGCAGCCGATCACGCAGGCGTTGCAGCCAATGCAACGCTTCAGGTCAAAGACCATGCCCCATCTTGCCATCAGTGATGCGTCCTTCCTTTACCAGGCTCAGCCAGTTCGTCAATCATGTCGTAGACAGAGCCGCCGTCCAGCAGGAACTGCGGCCAGCCATCCAGCTTGGTGATCTTCACCTTGCAGACCGTCTCCGGCTGCCCCGTGACACCGTCCGTATTGTTCAGGTCGTAGGGCAGCAGGTCGTTGAAGTGCCCGCCGGCGTGTTTCACGCCACCCAGCTTGCCCTTGGTGCGGGACAGGGCGTTGGATACGCCCAGGGTGTCGGGCTGCCATCCCTCGGAGGTACCGATGCGCCCGTAGATCATGCCGTAGGGCGACTCGACCTTGACGATGTCCATCGCCTTCACGCCCTGCTTCTCTGCCGTCTTCGGGTTCAGCATCACCGCGATGTGCACCGGGTCGCGGTAGACGATGTCCTGGATCCACGGGTTGCTGAGGCTCTCGCCGAAGTTCAGCTGCACGTCCTTGTAGAACATGCCGTACAGGTCGTACTCGGGGGGCTCCTCGTGAACCGGGTCCAGCCTTGCCGTCGGCAGCGGCTGGTAATCCTCAAAGGCCCACTCATGCCGGAACGGCACGTTGGCGGCCTCCATCTTCGCCTGCAGGTCATCGCGGATTGTGACCATGTCCTCGATGTAGAAATGCAGGCGCATGCCTTCCCACGGCCGGTACCACTTGTCCAGGCGCCGCTCGGTCACCGAGTGTCCGTGCTCGATGTACCAGTCGAGGTCCTTGTCGTTCCAGAGCTGGCCGCGCCGCTCGGCAATTTCCTTGTCCGTGTAGCGCGTCCCGGGCTGGAGCTTCAGGTGCGGCTTGTGGTTGAAGCCCAGAACAGCATTCTGCACTTCGTTGTAGGCGTCGAGGATACCGAGGCGCTCGCTCAGCTCGTAGAAGATGTCTTCTTCGGACTTGGTGTCGTACAGCGGCTCGGTAACGGGCTGGCGCATGCACATGCCTTCGGTATGCGGCGGCTCGATCATGGTCATGTTCCAGGATTCGAACACGTCGTTGGACGGCAGGATGACGTCGGCCCACTGGGTCGTCTCCGTGGGAATGATGTCCACGACCACGATAAATTTGAAACTCCGCATGTAGTCGAACCACTTCTCGCGGGAGCCCTGCATGGCCCAGATCGGGTTCGAGTGACAGACCACCATGGTGTCCGGCTTGAACGTCACGCCGTACTTCTCCGGGTCTTCGAACACCACCATGTTCAGGTGGGGCGGGTGCACGCCCACCGGGAAGTAGTCAATCAGGTGGTAGGTATTGGGCGGGTAGGAAAACGGCGGCAGCGGCCCGAGCTGGTGAGGCGTCGGATGCAGCATGCCGTTTTCACCCATGGCCACGTGACTGTTGTCGACCCACTGGTCGTCCAGGGTCACACCCATGTGGCCACCCGGCGCGTCGATGGAACCAATCAGGAAATTGACCATCTTGAAGGCATGGTTGGTCTGGAAGCCCAGCTTGTGGCCCTGGGCGCCCCGGTAGTAGTTATAGGCGGCCGGGCGCAGCGGCATGATGCGCCCGTCGATTTCAATCTTCAGGTCCTGGGCAATGCCGGCTTCGTCGTAGAAGCGTTTCGCCAGTTCGCGCACCGTCTTCGCCGGTACGGTGGTCAGCGGCTCCATGGCCTCGGGCGAGCAGTCTTCCAGGATGTCCTTGAAGCGCTGGTAGGCCGGCCTGCAGGCCTTGCCCTCGACGGTGTAGTGCCCTTCCAGGGCGAGCTTGCCGATGCTGGGGTCATCCCAAAGCTTGGCCTGCTTGGCCACTGTGTCCCAGACGTAGATCTTGCCCTCGCTGTTCTTGACGAAATACCCGTCGTCGCCCACGAGGTACGGCGCGTTCGTGTCCTTGCGCAGGAACTTGAAGTCGACCCAGTTTTCGCTCACGAGAACGTGACACAGGCTCAGCGCGAACTGCCGGTCCGTGGCCGGCTTGATCGGTATCCACTGTTCCGACTTGGCGGCGGAAATCGACAGTCGCGGCTCCACGGTTACGCATTGCATGCCGCGCTCCGCACGAGCTTCGGCCACCCAGGCCGACTGGGCCGCCGCGTGCAGGTGCGACGAGAAGCCGTCACCGGTGCCGTCGTTCAGCCAGAAGTTGCAGTACTTCGCATCATTGGCGCCAGCGAAGGCTGAATGAATGTAACCGTTCACCGGGTGATAGGCACCGCCGCACATGGTGCCGCCAGACTGGAAGAAATTGCCGCAGCCAAAGGACAGGGCCCAGTTCCAGACCCCCATTTTCTGAAAATCTTCGATGGACGGTACGATGCGCCGCGGGTCGTCTTCCAGTGCATCCTTGAGTTTCGCGGTGACGATGTCGAAGGCCTCGTCCCAGCTGATGGGCTCCCACATCGGATCTTCGTTCGGGCCTTTATTGGGATTAGTCCGCTTCAGGGGCTGCTTGAAACGGTTCGGATCGTAGTGCCGCATGATCGCCGAGTTGCCCTTCGGGCACAGCTTGCCGCGGTTCGACGGGTTGGTCGGGTCGCCCTCAACCTTATTGATGACCCCATCGTCGGTCACGTGAATGAGGTTGGTACACGAGTGCAGGCACATCTTGCAGGTGGACTTCACCCACTTCCCCGGCTTGATGGAGTTGTGTACGGCTTTCGGATTCGCGGCCATGGCAAATGCCCCCGTTAAGGACCTGTCAGCAGCGCCCCGGGTGGGACGCATCGGCAATCAATGACTGTTCCATACTCTCGGCAGCGCGGCAAGCACGACCCGGCCAGTGTGATCCAGGCGGTCACGTCCGTGCCTGGGTGTCGTCATGCAGCACCCGGCTCGGCGGCGGTGAGGAGGCTGTTTCCCATCTGACAGCCTCAGCGCGCTACCGCTGTATCCTAGCGTGCCGACGGGAGCAGGCGTTTTGGCGAAAAGGGCACCCGTTAGTGCGAAAGCGGCACCGGCGGCCGGCCGGCGCCGGCGGGGCCTCAATCCAGCAGGTTCAGCGGCACTTCCTTGTCTGTTTCCAGCCCGCCGGCGTTGGTCCAGCTGACCTGCAGCCGGAAGTTGCGCGGGGTGTCAGCGCTCACCGCCACCGGGATCTGGACATAACCGCCGGGGTCGATCTGGCGCACCGGCAGCTGGGCTGCGGCACTGGTTACGGGGCTCGCCGCCGGCGGAACATCGTCGAGCATCTCCAGCCGGATATTGCGGGCCACGCTGCCGCCCCGGTTAGCGAGCGTGAAGTTGTACTTGCCCTCGTCCATTTTCAGGAACAGCACCTGCACGTCCGTCTGCTGCTGATTGGCGATAAACGCATCCACCCGGTCGCGCGATCGCAATGCCGCCGACGCCCGGGTGTAGGCAACAATGGCTACCAGCAAGGCGGCCACGGCCAGCAGCAGGCTCAGTATTTCTGCAGTGGTCATCAGGCCTGCCCGACGGCCGGCGCCTCAGGCGCGGCGCAGGTTGCGCTCACGAAACTCGCTGGGTGACACCCCGGTCCAGTTGCGAAACGCACGGGAAAAACTGCTCACATCGGCGAAACCGAGCAGGTAGGTCACCTCGCTGACGGAGTGGCGACCCTGGCGCATGTATTGTTCCGCCAGTTCGTTGCGGGTCTCGTTCAGCAGGATCCGGTAACTGGTGCCGCGGGCCGCGAGCTTGCTCTGCAGCGAGCGCTCGCTCATGTTGAGCCGCGCGGCCGTCGCTTCCTTGCTGCACTCGCCCGACGGCAAAAGCTCCACGATCAGCGCGCGCAGTCGCGTAATGATGTCTTCCTTGTCCATTCGCGCGAGCAGGTTCATGACGACCTCGTCGTTTCTGCGCGCAAGCTCGGCATTGGCTGCCGGCAGGTCAGCATGCATATCTGCCGGGGAAAAAATCAGGCGGTTCGCGTCGCAGCCAAAGGTGACTTCGGCGCCAAAATACTGCTCGAAACGCTGCCCATTGCGCTGGGGCAGCGGGCGCGTCAGGCAGACACCCAGCGGCTTGAAGTCGGGCCGGTAGATCTCGCGGACATAGCGCAGAATCGTTGCCATCCACGCGTCTTGCGGATAGTGCTGTTCGCCCTGCTGGGTGGGCACCATCACCAGGCGGTATTCGCTGGCGGTCCGCTCGAGCTGCGATTCCGCATTGGTCGACACCAGGCGGAAATAGCGCACGATGCGCCGGCAGAAAGACTCGAGCGTGCTGCTGGCAAACAGCGAGTAGCCGAGTGCGTGCATCGTGGTCGGGTGCACGAAGTCGGCGATACGCAGCCCGAACGACGGATCATCCGTCGCGTCGCGAATGAGCTCGTACACGTGGGACATCTGCGAAATGGGGAACCGGGCCGTGGAATTGCGGAGGTCTCCAATTTTGATGCCGGCCTCGGCAAAGAGCTCCTCGCTGTTCAGCCCGGTGGCATCACAGGCCTGCGCCACCGCGGCCACCCAGCCGGCGATGACATTGGGTTCCTGGCTGTCGTAGATCTTTTGGGCGGCTTCCATGGACTGCTTTTGGCACCACAGCGACTGCGCGCTGCTTGGCGACTATCTAATTCTTCCCGTATTCTAGACGATTATGCGGGGTATCTATGCCTGTTTCTGACCGCAGGACTTTTCTTCGGGGTGCCGGCGTGGGCCTGCTCGGGTTCACGGTGGCCGGCGCCCGGGTGTTTCTCACGCCGGCCGAAGCGCGGGCCGCGGACGCCGAGCTGCAGATCCTGTCGACAACCGAAGCCGCCAGCCTGGAGGCCGTTGGCGAGGCCTTCGCGCCCGGCGCTGCAAAAGCCGGCATCGCCTGGTTCGTCGATCAGCAACTGACGGTGCCGCCGAACGATTCGCTGCTGATGGCGAGATATTTCAACGTGCCGCCGCCGTATGCCGATTTCTACCGTGAGAGCCTGGCTGCACTTAACGGGTTCAGCAGGGTCCGCCACGAGGAGGACTTCGCCGACCTCGATAACGACACCGCAACACAGTTGTTGCGGGAATTGCTGACCGGCGAGCCGGACGGCTGGCAGGGACCGCCGGCCCTGCTCGTCTACCTGGTTCTGCGCAACGACGCGGTGGATGTCGTCTACGGCACGCCCGAAGGTATCGAGAGCCTGGGCGTGCCCTACATGGCGCACATCAGGCCGCCGGCGAAGTGGTGACGACGGTGGCGATCACGGAAACGGATGTCGCGATTGTCGGGGCCGGTGCAGCCGGCTCGGTGTTCGCCGCTCTGCTGGCCGAGGCCGGCAAGCGGGTGCACATATTGGAAACCGGTCCGGCGCGCGAACTCGACGATCTCTACAGCTCGCAAATCTGGGCCCGCAAGCTCAAGTGGGCCGAGCCCCACGTGCCGGAGGTTAATCCGCAGGACTCCCTGAGCTTTAATTTCAACGCCGGCCGCGGCGTGGGCGGCGCCGCGGTTCACCACTACGGGGTATGGCCACGCTTCCACGAAAACGATTTCAAGGAACGGTCGGAATTCGGCAAGGGCCTGGACTGGCCGCTGGAATATGCCGACCTCCGCCCGTGGTATGACCGCGTGCAGACGGACGTCGGCGTGGCAGGCGATGCCGACGCGGAAATCTGGCGACCGCCCGGCGACCCCTATCCCCTGCCGCCGGTGCCGCGCTTCGCGCAGGGCCAGATACTGGCCAAGGGTTTCGAGAAAGCCGGACTCAATGTGGCACCGGTGCCGGTAGCTATCCTAACGCGTCCCTACCAGGGCCGGCCTGCCTGCATCTGGGATGGCTGGTGTGACGCGGGCTGCCCGACGGGCGCGCTGGGGTGGTGTACCTGCCCCGTGCCCGCAAGGCGGGCGCGACCATCCAGGCTGATAGCCACGTGACGCGCGTGCTGAGCAATGCCAGGGGCGATCGGGTCACCGGCGTCGAGTACTACGACCAGGACGGGGAACGTCACGAACTGCGCGCAAAACTCGTGGTGTTGACGGCGTTCACCATCGAGAACGTGCGCATTTTGCTCAATTCTGCCGCCGGCAAGAAAGGCCAGGCGCTGGCTAACTCTAGCGGCCGCGTCGGCGCTTATCTCATGTCTCACCCCGGCGTGATTCACTCCGGCCTGTTCGATGACGACACGCAAAATCATCTTGGCATCAGCGGCGGGCAGATCATCAACCAGGACCACTTCGACAAGACCGGCGGCGACGGTGCCTTCGGCAGCCGGCAGTGGATCGGCGGCCTTGCACTAAAACCCAACGATCTGCTCGGCATCGCAATGTCCCGCGTGGACATCATCGGCGCTGAGCTCGAGCCCTTCATGCAACGCGCGGCGAAAAAACTCGCCCAGATCGTGTCGATTACCGAAGATCAGCCGCTGGAGCAAAATCGCGTCGAGCTGGCGGATGAAAAGGATGCGTTCGGCTACCGGCTGGCCCGGATCCGCTACCGGACCAGTCCGGACGGCATGGGCCTGTGGAAGCAGGCGGCGAAAGAAGGCCTGGAAATCATGCAGGCGGCCGGTGCAAAGGACGCGTGGCACGGACCGAAAGTGTCGCAGCACATCATGGGCGGCACGGTGATGGGTGATAACCCACAGAGGTCAGTGACCAACAGTTACGGCCAGGCCCACGATGTGGATAACCTGTTTCTCGGCGGCGGCGGCCTGTTCCCTACCAGCTCGGCGGTGAACTCCACGTTCACCATTCACGCCATCGCGATGCGCTCGGCAGATTACCTGGTTAACAACTGGGCAGCGCTGACCGACTGAAGCGGAGCACTCAAAACGCGGCGTGGCCAGTGAGTTCCTTGCCCACCACGAGCTGGTGCACTGACTCCGTACCCTCGTAGGTAATCACGCTTTCCAGGTTCAGCATGTGCCGGATCGGCACGTACTCGGCGCTGATGCCGCTGCCGCCCAGCATGTCGCGGGCGTCGCGGGCGATGTCCAGGGCCATGCGCACGTTGTTCCACTTGGCGAGCGAAACCTGCGCCGGGTCGACCTTGCCCGCATCTTTCAGGCGACCGAGTCGCAGCGCCAGCAGCTGCGCCATGGTGATCTGGCGGGCCATTTCCGCCAGGCGCGACTGGATGAGCTGCGTGTGGGACAGCGGGCGGCCGAACAGTTCGCGGGTCTCGGTGTAATCCAGCATTTCCGCCAGGCAGGCCTGCGCGGCACCGATGGGGCCCCAGCAGATGCCGTAGCGCGCCTGGTTCAGGCAGCTCAGCGGACCGCGTAATGACGACACACCCGGCAATACATTCGCCTCGGGTACCCGGACGTTGTCGAAGAACAGCGCCGCGGTCACCTTGGTGATCCACATCTTCGAACCGTTCAGGATCCAGTCGCTGCCATCCCGTTTCGCATGAGTTTTCATATTGCCCGGATCCGAACCGCCGTGGGGCTCGGTCAGACCGAAGCAACCGATGGCCTCGCCGCGGGCCATGGCCGGCAGCCAGCGCTCTTTCTGCTCGTCGGAACCGAAAGTGTAAATCGGGTACATGCACAGACTGCTCTGTACCGACACGAAACTGCGGAGGCCGCTGTCGCCACGCTCCAGCTCCTGGCAGATCAGGCCGTAGCTCACTGCATTCAGGCCGGCGCAGTCATAGCCGTGCAGGCTGCTGCCGAGCAGACCCAGCGCCGCAACTTCCGGAATCAGCTCCTTGGGAAAACGGTGCTGTTCGAAGCTTTCGCGGATGACCGGCAACACCTGGTCGTCGACAAAGCGCGCCACGGTGTCCTGCACCATGATCTCTTCTTCGCTCAGCATGGAGCGGACGTCAAACAGGTCGAGCGGGTTCAGGGCGCTCACGGACGTCGCTGCCTTGCGGTCGCCGCCCTGAGCCGCGCTGTCGACGGGATTAGTTGCACTCATGAGATTCTCCTGACGGGGCGGGAACGCAGCGCACCCGCGACTTTGCTGGCCTCAGCCGACGCTGACGGCGGAATCCCGGTTCGGATTCTTCAGCAGCCCGAAGACCGCGGGCGGCGACACAAAACTGTCTGTCACGATCACGCCCGCGCCGTGCAATGCGTCCTGCACCGCTGCAGACATCGTGTGCACCGGGGCGCCGCCACCCTCGCCCATGCCCTTGGCACCGCTGTAGGAGAAAGGTGACGGGGTCTCGATGTTGCCGTAGGCCACGCTCGGCATATTCATGGAGGTAATCGGGCAGTAATCGCTGAACGTAGCCGTCAGCAGATTGCCGTCCTCGTCGTACTGGAAGGCCTCCATGATCGAGGCACCGATGCCGTGACAGGTGGCACCGTGCACCTGCCCTGCAGCGATCTGCGGATTGATTACCGTGCCGCAGTCGTCGACCGCCGCATAGGCCAGCGTGTTCACCCGGCACGTGGCCGGATTGATTTCCACAACCGCGATGTGCAGCTGGGCCGCATACGTCAGCGTCAAGTTCCCGAACTTCTTTTCCACGTCCGGAACGTTGAACGGCGGCCGGTAGACATGGCGCACATTCAGCGTGACGTCTTCAAGAGCACCCGCGAGCACCGCATTGTTGTTGTTCACGATGTTGCTGAGATACCAGTAGTTCACGGACTTGTCTGTGCCCTTCACCTTCAGCTCGGGGCCCTCTTCGCCTACGCCAAATTCCAGGTCTTCCTCGGCAGCCTCCAGCAGGAAGCCCGCGAGTTGGCGCATCTCCAACTTCAGTTTCTGACACGCGCCGTGCACGGCCGACAGGCCCGTCACTGCGAACTGGCTCGCGTAGCTGCCCGAATGGCCGACAAAGGTATTCCAGTTGGTGTCAAAGCCGGACCGCACATGGACCATCGCGGGGTCGATATTGAGTTCGTCGGCCACCACCTGCGCCGCAGAGGTCTCGTGGCCCTGGCCGGAGGGTCCGGTGCCCATCGTCACGACCACCGCACCATCGAAATCCAGACGGATGATGCAGGCCTCCGAATTACCGGAGAACGGCAGGTACGGATTCATGATCTGGGCCTGACCGAAATTGTTCGTGCCGGAGTCCAGCGTCGTGCCGATACCAATCCCGACATGCTTGCCTTCGGCGCGGGCCTGATCGCGGTAGGCCACCCACTTGTCCCAGTCAACCAGCTTCTTCGCCTTCTCGAGCATCGCCGGGTAGTTGCCGGAGTCGTACACGCAGCCGTTCGGTGTTTCGTACGGAAACTCGGTGATGTAGTTCTTCAAACGCATTTCGTCGGCCGGGATGCCCAGTTCGTGGGCGCAGATATCGACCACGCGCTCCATGAACCACAGCTGCTGCATGCGCGAGTAGCCACGGTTCGGCACCACGGGGCACTTGTTCGTGAGCGCCTGGTTCATGTCGATGCGGATGTTGCGCAGCTTGTAGGTTGCCGCCAGCACCTGGGAGAAAATCACGCAGCCAAGCGGCTCGTAGCGCGTGTAGGCACCGCAATCGTCAAGATGCCGCGAGCGTAGCGCGGTGATTACACCATCCTTGTCCAGGGCCACTTCCGTGTCTACGTAGGTCCGCTCGTTGCCGTGCCCGGCCGCCAGCATGTGCTCGGTGCGGATCTCCGACCACTTAACCCGTCGCCCACCGGTCTTCTTCGAAGCCAGCGCGGCCAGCGCCATGTAGACGTAGTTCCAGATCTTATTGCCGAAAGCCCCACCGACGTCGTAGGTGCGCACACGCACCTTCTCGATCGGCAAGCGCAGCCCGGGCGAGAGCAGTTGCTTCGCGAAGCCCGGGAAGTTGTTGTTGCAGAGGAACTCGACGGTGCCCTGGCGGGTCCACTCCGCCACGCAGGCATTATTTTCCAGCGGCGTGCTCGAGTAGCGGTGAAAGTGCAGCCGGTCGATCTTGACCACGTGCGCCGCGTCGGCGAAGGCCTTGTCTACGTCGCCATACTCGTAGATACCGTGCCAGGTACGGTTAGAGCCGATGTTGTCGTGGACGAGGATCTGATCCTTCAATGCGTCTTCGACGTCCAGTACCGCATCGAGCATGTCGTAGTCGACCTCGATCAGTTCCGCGGCATCCATGGCCAGCGCCACTGTCTCCGCAGCCACCGCGGCCACCGGCTCACCCTGGAAGTGGACCTTGTCACGGGCCAGCGGGTAATCCTGGATATTGGCAGCGGGCTCCGGTCCGAGCTGCATGTACGGGTCACAGTGCTCGAGGACGTCCTTGCCCGTCAGCACGCAGGCCACGCCGGGCAGCGCTTCCGCGGCCGATGTATCGATGCTGTTGATCCTGGCGTGTGCGTAAGGCGAACGCAAAATGTACAGCTGCAGCATCCCCTCACCGAGCTCATCGTCGGTGAACAGGCCCTGACCGCGAATCAGGCGGTCATCTTCTTTACGACGCGGTGATTTACCGACCCAGCTCATGACGTCTCCTTCACGACTCGTTCTATCCCTCAGCCCGCAGCGCCGCCTGGCGACAGCGCTGCCTGCAACGCGTCGACCAGCCGCTTGATATCCTTTTTGGCGATGGGCCGGATCAGCCCACCGGCCAGTGCGACCAGCTTGCCGAACATGCTCAGGTCACCGGCCCACTTGACCAGGGTTCCGCCACCCTCGGCATCCTCGAGGTCAAAAGACGTTTCGAGGTTAAAGGCACTGCCCATGATCTTGCCTTTACCATCATAGGCTGCGTGCACGGGTGCCTGTTCGTCCTTCAAGGTCAACTCAACCTTTGCGCTGCCCCTGATCTTGCCGACGCCAACCTTCACGGTGACATCACCGGTGCGGTCATCTTTCATTTCGAGGTTCTCGTAGGTCGGCAGGCAGGGCGCAAACTTGCGTGGGTCAGACAGGAATGCGTAGGCCTCCTCGGGTGATGAGGTGACTGTGAACTCTCCATTGAAATTGATCGCCACGGCGCTAACCCTCCCGCATCTTGGCGGCGGCCGCCTCGATGGCTTTAAAGATGTTGTGATAGCCCGTGCAACGGCACAGGTTCCCCTGGATCCCCTTCCGAATCTGTTTCTCCGTGGGCGCAGCGTTCTGCTGTAACAGTGCAAGGGATGACATCAGCATGCCCGGCGTGCAGTAGCCGCACTGCAGGCCGTGGTGCTCGGAGAAAGCCGTCTGCAACGGATGCAGCTCGCCGTCTTTTTCCAGCCCCTCGACGGTCAGCACCTCACCGCCGTCCGCCTGCACCGCCAGCATGGTGCAGGATTTCACCGGCTCGCCGTCGAGCAGGATCGTGCAAGCGCCGCAATACGTGGTATCGCAACCAATGTGCGTGCCGGTTAGCCGCAACTCTTCCCGTATGAACTGCACCAGCAGCATGCGTGGCTCGACTTCGCGCCGATACGCCCGACCGTTCACCGTGACCTCCACGGCCACCTTGGCAATGTCCTGCGCTAGTGCTTCAGTAGTACTCATGGCTGACCTCCACCTGCTCGCCCGCGCAGCGCCGGCGCGCGATGCCGATGCCCCGCTTGACCAGCGTATTGATTAGCAATTGCTTGTATTCCGGCGTGCCGCGCTGATCGTCGATGGGGTCCGACTCGGCCACGGCCGCATCCGCGGCCAGGGCAATCACGTCGTCCGACAGCAGCTTGCCGCGCAGCTCGGCCTCCGCGCCCGTGGCGTGGATCGGCGTCAGCCCCGAAGAACCCAATGAGATGCGTACGTCCCTGCAATCGTCACCGTCCATGGTCAGCTGCACCCCCACCGAAGTCGTCGGATAGGCCGGCGCGCAGCGCTTGAAGCCCACGTATGCCCCGGCAGCGCCCTCTTCGGGTGCCGCGAAGCTGATGCCCGTTACGATTTCGCCGTCTCCGAGCGCGGTCAGGTACAGGTCTTCGACGAAGTCGTCGATGGGTACGGCACGCTTGCCGTTCGGCCCTTCGCAGTGGACCTGGGCGTCCAGCGTGATCAGCAGCGTCGGCCAGTCACAACTCGGATCCCCCGACGACACGTTGCCGCCAATGGTGCCGCGGCTGCGCACCTGGTTATCCGCAATGCCGTTCGCGGCGTCCTTGAAAATCGGAATGGCCTCGGCCACCGGCGACCGCGCCAGGCGCGCATGGGTGGCCAGCGCGCCGAGCCGATACTCGCCTTTGGCGTGCTCGATGCCGTCCATGCCGGGAATCCGACCGAGATCCACCAGATCCGTCACCGTGTCGAAACGCGTTTTTAACAAGACCAGCAGAGACTGGCCCCCGGCCAGCGCGCGCACGCCTTCGCCGAGATCGCTGAGCAGGCTAATGGCCTCGGCGACCGAGCCGGCCCGGTGGTAGTTGAACGGTGCAGGGTACATAGGCTCGTTTCCCCGTTAGAGCTCTTGTGTCGATGGCGTTCCCGCCAGATTAGCCTGTCGAAAATAACACAATATTTTTGGCCGTCTGACCCCGTCGTCAGCAAAAGGCCCACTGGCCACCCCACCGTGCCGGAATGGCCAACGATCGGGCCGGTAAGGGCCATCGTCCTGCAGGCCAGGCCAATCTGCCAAGCGCAGGGGCAAAAATGCTAAGGGTATTGGGGTGATTTCGGAGCCGGGCGGCGTTTGCTAACGGGAGTGCTCGATACGTCGAGCCAGACCAGGGCGTTGGCGCTACATTGATCCACGTCGGGGAACGATGTCAGCACCGGCAACGATGCCGGCCGCAGCAGAAGCAGAACCCTTCGATGACCCAGAAGCCCCCCGATCGTCGGCTACGCCCGTCTTAATGAGGCGCCTATGAAAGAGATCAGGTCCGTATGTATCGCCGGAGCAGGCGCCATTGGCAGCCTGTTCGCCGGCCATCTCGGCACCCTGGTGCGCGCCAAGGTCCTCGCCAGGCGCGAGGAGCATGCGGCCCGATTGCGCGAGGAAGGTCTGACGGTCTCCGGCAAGTCGCAGCTGCATGTGGACATCGAGGCAGCGACGAACCCGGCAGAGCTCGGCGACGTCGACCTGGTGATAATCGCGACCAAGGCGACGGCCGTCGAGGCCACCGCGAAGACCCTGTCCGGCCACTTTCCGAACGCCACCATCATGACCGTGCAGAACGGGCTCGGCTGCGAAGAAGTCGTGGCGAAGTACGGCGACTGGCCGATCATATCCTCGGTCACATTCATGAGCGGTGTCCGGCACTCCGATGTGCACGTGGAATACGAGCTGGACACGGCCACGTGGATGGGACCGTGGGCTGGCGGCAGCGCCACTTACGAAGAGGTCGAGCAGGTGGCCGCGCTGATCAACCGCTCCGGCCTGAAGGCGAAGGCCTTTGAAGACCTGCGTCCGGCCCAGTGGTCGAAGCTGCTATTCAACTCCAGCGTTAACAGCATTGGCGCCATCACGAACTTGCCACACGTGAAGGCCTTCGCGGCCCAGAATGGCAACGCCGATTTGGGCCACCTGGTTCACGCGATGATGGACGAAGGCAAACAGATCGCAGCGGCCCAGGGGATCGAGCTCTACGAAGACCCGTGGGAAATGAACGTGAAGGCCGTGAGCCACGGCAGTACCGGTGACGAAGATTACGCCCACGTATTCTCCATGCTGGAGGACGTGCGCAACGAGCGCGCCACGGAAGTGGACTGGCTCACTGGCGCGGTCGTCCGCGAGGCGGCGCGGTTGGGTGTCCCCGCACCTATCCACGAAACGCTGTACCGGCTGGTGAAGGCCAAAGAACTGAGCTGGCAGCAGGGCCAGCCGCACTAGAACATCCGCCAGGAGGCAAGAATGAGAGTTTGTATCGTGGGTTGTGGCGCAATCGGGAGCCTGTTTGCGGCATATCTCGCGCAACGCGACGACGTGGAAGTATGGGCCTACGACCTGGACCAGGCCCATGTAGACGCCATCAACGCCGGCGGCCTGCGACTGTCGGGTGAAGGCAACGTGCATTCGCATCCGAAGGCCAGCACGAACCCGGCGGATATTCCGCCCTGCGATTTCGGCATTGTGGCCACCAAGACCCTGCACACGCGCGCGGCCATCGAGGCGACGGCCGGTGTGTTTCCGGATGGCGCGGTGTGCTCCGTGCAGAACGGTGTCGGCAACGAAGAAATCATTGCCGAATACGTGCCCCGGGTCATCCGTGGCACCACCTTCCCGGCCGGGCGAATCGTCGAACCCGGCCACGTGCAGCAGGACACCGGCGGCAAGACCTGGATGGGACCTTTCGAGCCCAAGTCCGCGAGCATGGAGGAAATCCGCCAGCTTGCCGATGCGCTGACCGAGTCCGGCATGGACACGCTGGCGATGGAAGACTCCCGCGGTGCCCAGTGGACGAAACTGATTTTCAATGCCGCCACCAATCCCATCGGTGCGCTGACCCGCCTGCCACACGGTGTGGCCTGCGATCAGCCGAAGGTACGCGCGCTGATTTCGCAGCTGGTGGCCGAGGGCGCGGCCGTGGCCGAAGCACAGGGCATTACGCTGGACAGCGATCCGGACGAGCTGGTCGACCACGCGCGGGAAGTCGCTTACAACCACAAGGCCAGCATGCTGCAGGATGCGTTGGCGCGGCGGCGAACGGAAGTCGCGGCGCTGAACGGTGGCATCGTGGAATTCGGTCGGCAACACGATGTCCCCACGCCGATGAACGAAGCCATCTGGGCCCTGATTGAAGGCCTGGAGCATTCCTGGACGCTGGCAGACGATGGAAGTCGCGGCTGAAGCCGCTCCCACACGAGCCGCTCCCACAAGAGTAGCCTTAACGAGAGCAGCCCCAATTGAGAGCACACCTGATATGAGCCAGACCCACCCATTTCAGCCGAGCCAGCAGGAAATCGACCGGCGCTACCGCAATATCCGTGCGGCGATGGCCGAACACGACCTGGACGGCCTGATTGTCAGCGGCAGCGAGTACACCGGTTTCGAAGGTGCGGTGCGCTATATGAGCGGTTTTCACCTGCTGCACCGCTATGCCTACGTGGTGGTGCCGCCAACGGGCGACCCGGTGTCGGTATACCCGAAAGAAGCCACCTGGGTTGGCGATCACACCGCGACCTTTGTCAAAGAACAGGTCAAGGTTCCCCACTGTGGCGAGTGGATGGCCAGTTACTGCCGCGACCAGGGCTGGAAACGGGTTGGCGTATACGGTCTGGAATTCATTATCCCGGTGCGTGACTACCAGGCACTGGCGGATGCCGGGCTGGAGATTGTGAATTTCGATGTGCCTTTCGATCATGCGCGCGCGCAGAAAAGCGACGAAGAACTTGCGTCTGTCCGCCACTCGATGGAGATCAACAAAGCCGGCGTCCTGGCGGTGGTCCAGGCCTATGCAGAGGGCAAGACCGAAGCGGAGCTGATGGGTGTTGCGGAGCAAACCTTCGCGTCCATGGGTACGGCCCGCAACACCATGGACATGGTGCTGATCGGACCGAACGGTTCACTGCTGCCGCAGATGGTGTTTGCGGACCCGCAGCGCAGGGTACAGGACAGCGACGGGCTGCTGTACGGACTGGAAGTCTCCGGCACCGGCGGTCACTGGGTTGAATTCTCACGACTGCTCGCTCCGCAAGGCGTTAGCCCCGAGACACAGAAACTTCTGGATGCGTACGAGGAATTCCACGAACTGGCGAAGACCCACATGGTGGCTGGGGCGTCGGCGGAAGACGTACACCGCAAATGCGTGAAGCCTTTCGACGGTAAAGGCTGGCGCATGGGTCACGTGTGCGGCCACTCCATCGGCATGACCATGATCGAGCATCCGCGTATTGGCGAGGGCGCCGAATTCGAACTGGTGGAGAACATGGTTTGTTCAATGCACCCCCACGTGATGACGGAAGACCGACAGTCGAGTTTGTATTTTCAGGAAACCTTCCTGGTCACGAAAGACGGCGGCGTGCCGCTGTCGGGTATCCCGGTGAAGTGGTACCGCGGCGGTGAGGCGGAGCTTTAAGAATTTTTCCCGGTAGGAGCGGCTTCAGCCGCGATCGGATCCCGGAAAACGGCAGCGGTTAATTAGCGAGGATCGCGGCTGAAGCCGCTCCTACCAAGAGTCATTGAGACAGACAGAATTTGAGAGGAGGTAAACACATGAGCACTCAACCCAAAGTGGGGGTGATATTCAAATCCTACGAACCCCTGGCGTCGATCCAGAAGTACGCGGCTCAGACGGAAGCATCTGGCTGCACCGGCGGCTTCTGGATCGCCGAGGCCTATCACTGGTTCCGCAAGTACGGGCACGAAGCACGCGGCTGATTCACGACGATAGCCCCCGTGCCTCGAGTTTCTTCGCATCGCTCGACGACACGCGAATTCGCTATGTCCACTCCGAAGACCGCCTGACGATCGGAGCGAAG
>CAMYJV010000099.1 GCA_947258805.1 uncultured Gammaproteobacteria bacterium
GGCAGAGTCGCCCGGTCGATTACGATCACGCGTGGCGCCGCATGCTTGAAGTAGGGCTTTTCCTCCAGGATGCGCACCATCATGTCGACGGCCATGCGCGCCTGGATCACGTTCGAGTCGGTGGGGGCGGCGATGATAGTGCCACGCTTGATGCCTTGGTGAACCCCAGGACCGTAATAGTAGGCGAGTACCCCGATGTCCCGATCGAGGCCCCGCCGTCGCAGCACGCTTACGGCAGCTTCCGCGCTGACCGTGGTGCCGACGATGTAGTCCAGCTGCGTCGATGACTGGTCGCCCAGTTCATCCAGCACGGCTTCGATCAGGCCGGTCTGGGTAGCCTTGCCGGTGTCGCCTTTCCTGGTCGCGATGATGCGGATGTTGCTGTCGGCCACTGCGGCATTGAAACCCCTGTCACCGGCTTCTACCCAACCCGCTCCTTCCGGCCCCGGAAACCACGCAACCCTGATCTCGTCGCTGTCTGCCGGCAAGAGTTCCTGGAGGTATTCCCCGGCCTGGAAACCGGAGTCGTAGTAGGTGACGGCGGCGCGGGCCGTGATGTCGGGTGAGTTGATGCCGTTGATCAGGTCCAGCACTGGTATGCCGCGCGCGCGTGTTGCAGTCACCAGGTCATTGAGCCCGTCGGCGTCGATGGCACTGAGAATCAGGCCGTCAACGGGTTGGCCCTGGATACCGTCAGCGAGGCACTCTTCCACTTGCTGGCGCTGCACCTCCAGGCGGTCGTAGCCGCCGGCTTCATAGATAGCCAGGTTCACTTCCATGCGCCGAGCTTCATCGACCAGGCCGAAGTTCACTGCCAGCCAATAAGCATCTTTCAGATGCGGAATCGACACGCAGATGTTCCAGCGCTTCTCGGCCGCGTCGAGCGGCACGTAGCTTTGTTGCGAACGCTGGCGCTCCGTGTTGAACGGTGGGTCCCAGACATCGACGGTGACCGGGAACCACTGCCCGGCAGTCACGGGCGCCGGGATCAGCAGGCACACCGCGACGGCCAGGGTGGAAACTATTGCGCAGCAGCGCCTGGTGGAGATTGGCGGGAAAAGCATTACGCGGCCAGTCTACAGATGAACCGGAACAGCTTCAGCCGCTCCTGCCGCAGCTCCTAAACGGACGGAGATTTGTCTACCGGGGAGGCATGGGTCTCCACTTCACGCTGCTTGCGGTAGACGCTGCGCCACCAGAGCCCACCTACGCCGCCGGCGACGAAGTTGGCGGTGCAGGCCGCGGCAAACACGCCTACGAGCCCGAACAGCTGGGCAAATACGAAGGCCAGCGGCGCATAGACCAGCACCGTCCGGCACAGAGAGGTGACCATCGCCTGCAGCGGCTTGCCGATGGCATTGAACGCGCCGTTGAGGGACATAGCGACGCCGAGGGCCGCATAGCTGATTGGCACGATGCGCATGTGCATGGCCGCGGTATTCAGAGCCGTTTCGTTATCAGTGAATAACCCGGCGACCAGGGGCCCGACAGCAAACATGACCGCAGCCACGATGAGTCCGTAGATCAGTATGAAGCGATAGCACCACTTGATGCCGTCTTCCACCCGATCGAAGTATTGTCCGCCGAAGTTTTGCCCGACAAAAGGTGTGACGGCGGCACTCAGGGCCATCAGCGCCAGCAGCGACAGGCCCTCGAAGCGCGACGCGATGCCGAAACCGGCCACGGCCTCCGGGCCAAACTGGGCGACCTGATAGGTAATGAAGGCGGTGGTCAGCGGCGCCACCAGGCTGCTGGTCATGGACGGCACGCCGACGTGCAGGATGCGCTGCCAGGAATTCAGCATCAATTTGAGGTCCAGCGCCTGGAAGCGGATCAACTTGTCGCGAAAGTAGACCACACCGACGGATGCGCACATGGTCAGCGCGTTCGACAACACCGTGGCGACGGCGGCGCCTTCTACGCCGAGGGCCGGCACGCCGAAGTAGCCGAAAATCAGGATCGGGTCGAGGATGTTATTCAGCACCGCGGCCGTGGTCATGATCTTGGCGGGCGTGGCTGCATCGCCTGACGCGCGCAACACCGAGTTCGTGATCATCGGCATCACCAGGAAGATGCCGCCGTAGTAGTAGATGCTCATGTACCGAACGATGATCGGCAGCGTGGTGTCGTCGGCGCCGAGGGTGCGGAAGACCGGTTCGATGGTGGCGAGACCCAGGGCCACCACGCTGACGCCGATGGCAACGCCGAGGAAGATGGCGTGCAATGTGACCCGTTCAGCCTCTTCCCGGTTCTGTGCACCGAACAGCCGGGCTACTACCGACGACGTGCCGATACCGATGCCCATAGTGATGGCGCCGACGATGAAGTTCACCGGGAAGGTGAAGCTGATGGCGGCCAGCTCCAGGGTCCCGATCTGGCCGACAAAATAGGTATCGGCGAGGTTGTAGGAGATGATCGCGATCATCCCAATCATCATCGGCAGCATGAGCGAGCGGATGGATTCGCCCACCGGGCCCTGTGTCAGACGGGGCCTGCCCTTGGCGGGCGTTTGTTTGGCTGGCTGGTTCATGAACGCGGCGAGTCTATAGCGCCCGGAGGCTGATAAACAGCAACCGACCGGCGCTGGCAAGTCCTGCGCCACTGCGTGAACCTGCCAGGCGTCGTCGTCGGCCGTCGCCCGGAATTCACTCTCTATAATGTGCCCCGGGCTGCGACGCGCGCGGCGCTGGGATCAGGGCCAGGACAATGAGGTTTGCAAGTCTTGCCGCCGGCGGCTTCGGCCTGGTATCCACCGACGGTATCCGGCCCATGCCGCAGGGCGTGCTGGCCCGCTACCCAACCCTGCGGGCCGCGATTGCCGCCGATATGCTGGGCTGGGCGGCAGAGGCCGCGGCGGCGGAGGCGACGCTGGCCGAGGACCAGGTCGCGCTGCTGCCGACCATTCCGGACGCCGGCAAGATCATTTGCATCGGCATGAACTATCGCGAGCACATCAAGGAAATGGGCCGCGAACCGCCGCGCTACCCGGCCTTTTTCCTGCGCTTTAACGACAGCCTGGTCGGCCACGGCCAACCAGTGGTCCGCCCGCGCCTGTCCGACAAGTACGACTGGGAAGGCGAGCTGGCGGTTGTGATCGGCCGCACCGCCCGGCACGTCACGCGTGACAACGCGTTAGATTACGTAGCCGGTTACACCATCCTGCAGGACGGTTCGCTCCGCGACTACCAGGAGCACACTTCCCAGTTCACTGCCGGCAAGAATTTTCACCAGAGCGGAGCCATGGGCCCGTGGCTCGTAACCGCCGACGAGATACCGGATCCGGCGGCGCTGACATTGGAAACGCGCGTGTCCGGCGAGGTCATGCAGCAGGGTGAGGTGGCCGATCTTTGCATCGACGTGCCTGCCATCATCGAGTACCTGTCCGGCATCTGCGAGTTGCGGGCAGGGGATGTGATTGCTACCGGCACGCCGTCGGGCGTGGGTGCGGGGCGCAAGCCGCCACGCTGGCTGGAAGCAGGCGACGTGGTGGAAGTTGAGATCAGCGGTATCGGCGTGCTGCGCAACCCGGTGGTAGACGAAGACTGACCGGCTTCAGATACAGGAAGCCAGGAAAGTCAGCGTGCGATTCAGCGCCTGCCTGGCACTGTCGGCGTGATAGTCGGCGCGGTCGTCGCAATTAAAGCCGTGCCCGGCTTCCGGGTACAGGTACATGATGCCCTCCGGCCGCGCGGCGCGAATCTGTTGCAACGTGGCCATCGGAATCAGCGGGTCGTTGCCGCCGAAGTGATAAAGCACCGGGCACCTGGGTTCCAGTTCCAGCCAGCCGGTGAGGCGCCCGCCGTAATAGGCTACGGCACCACTGAGCACCAGTCGGCAGGCGGCGAGGTCCGCCATCGCACCGCCCCAGCAATAGCCTACTGCGGCCACTTTGCCGGCGGCACCCGCCGCCGCCACCGCGGCATCGATGTCCTGCACAGAATCGTCGGCGTCCAGTTTCAGCATCACGTCTCGTCCTTGCTCCACCTCGTCGTAGGGCAGGGTGATACCCGGTGACACCCGATCGAACAGCGCGGGTGCGACAGCCAGATAGCCTTCTTTGGCAAAATCGTCCGTCACGCGCTTGATGTGATCGGTGAGTCCGAAGACTTCCTGTATGACCACCAGCCCGCCGCGGGGCGTGCCTTCCGGTGTGGCCTGGTAGGCCTGCAACTGGTGACCGTCTTGGGCCGTCAGCTGAATGTTCTCACCCATAAAGCGATCTCCGGGAAGAGGGCACCCGTGCTACCTGCAGGTGCCGTGCGACAATGCAACCGCCCTGGCCCGCTCATTCTAACGTTGTACGAACAGCTGATACCCATCATCGCCCCGGTAGCCGTCTGCGCGCTACTCGGCTACGGCTGGGCGCGGGCCGGATGGAACTTCGACCGCGATTTCGTCACCCGCATGATCATGAACATCGGTGCGCCGGCCCTGGTGCTGGACGGCATCGGCGGCCTCGACGCCCAGACCCCCCAGTTCCTGCTGGCCCTGGGCCTGGCCTTCGCCGTGTTGCTGACCTGCGCGGTGACGGGCTACGCTGTATTGCGCATTGCCGGCCAGCCGGTGCGCAGCTACCTGCTGCCCGTGACCTTCGGCAACGTCGGCAATCTAGGGCTGCCGCTCTGCTATTTCGCTTTTGGCCCCGAAGGCCTGGGGCTGGCGGTGGCTTTCTATCTCGCCGGATCCCTGTCGCACTTCATTTTTGGCCCACTGTTGCTCGGGCGCCAGGCGGCGTGGCAAACGCTGCTGCAGACTCCGATCATCTATGCCGCGATCGCGGGCCTGGCGATGATGAGTTTCCGGTTGCCGGCACCGCCCTGGCTGCAGAACACCGTGGAGCTGGTGGCCGGAATGGCCATTCCGCTGATGCTGCTGGCCCTGGGTCATGCGTTGGGCACCTTCGGCGTGCAGCGCCTGCGCGCATCGGCCATGGTCGCGGCGCTGCGCATGTTGGTCGGCTTCGCGGTGGGCGTGATGCTGGTCGAGTTGCTGCAGTTGGAGGGAATCTTGCGCGGTGTGGTGCTGATTGAGGCCGCGATGCCGGTGGCTGTATTCAACTTCCTGCTGGCGGCCCGGTACCACCGTGACCCGGATGCGGTGGCCGGCGCCATCGTCGTGTCTACGGTGGTGTCTTTTCTGACCATGCCGGCCCTGGTGCTGTACGCGCTGGGTTGAAGGCTGGCAGCCGATGCCAGGGGCCCAGCACCGATGCCCGAGGCGGTTCGCGGCTGGTCCGCCATTCCGGGTTGGCACCGTGGTGTCGGGTGTCAGATCACAATTTTTTGGCCTCTGCCGCCTTTTTGGTCATACTCAGGTCAGGGCGCGCGAAGACGCCAGCATCTTTAAAGCGTTAGTGCGCCACCAGAGCCGCTGAGAGCGGCAGGGGGCGTTATGCGACTGGTACAGGACATTCTCGGTTTCAAGGGTAACGACGTGTATTCCGTCGGGCCCGATAACACCATTTTCGAAGCCGTGCAGATGATGGCCGACAAGAGTGTCGGGGCATTGCTGGTGATGGAGAACGGCAAGCCGGTCGGGATCGTGACCGAACGCGACTACGCGAGAAAGGTGGCCCTGGAAGGCCGATCGTCGCGCGATGCGCTGGTCAAGGAAATCATGTCGACGCGGGTGCTGTGCGTGAATCCGCAACGTACCATCGAAGACTGCATGGCGCTGATGACGGACAAGCGCGCCCGCCACCTGCCGGTGGTGGATCATAAGAACGTGATCGGTATGATTTCCATCGGTGACCTGGTCAAAGCCGTGATTGCCGAACAACAGTTCGTCATCGATCAGCTGCACGACTACATTACCGGGACGCAGCTGAGCTAAACTTCGAGTGCATGGCCTGGTCGACTGCGTCATCGCCGGCGCCGGGGTCGTCGGGCTCTCCGTGGCACGCGCCGTTGCGCAAGCCGGCCGGAAAGTGCTCGTAGTCGAGAGTGCGGCCGCCATTGGAACCGGCACCAGCAGCCGCAACTCGGAAGTTATTCACGCCGGAATTTATTATCCCCCCGGGTCATTGAAGGCCCGGCTGTGCGTGACGGGTAAGAAATCCCTGTACGACTACCTGGCCGAGCGCGACGTTGGCCACCGGCGCGTCGGCAAGATAATCGTTGCGGTGAACTCCGCCGAAATCCCGGCGCTGGAACGCTATCGCGCACAGGCCTTGGCAAATGGCGTGGATGATCTCCAGTGGCTGTCTGCGGCCGAGGTCGCCGGGCTCGAGCCAGAGATCACCTGCGTGCGTGGCCTGTTGTCCCCGTCCACCGGGATTCTCGACACGCATGAGTACCTGCTCGCGCTGCGGGGCGACCTGGAAGCAGCCGGCGGACTCATCGTGCTGAACACGCCCGTTGAACGGGTGGCCGGGGGGAACGGCTCCTTTCGCGTGCACTGCGGTGGGGCGGAACCGGCCGTGCTGGAGTGCGCTGCCTTCATTAATGCGACCGGCCTGCACGCACCGGGCCTGGCCGGCCGCATCGACGCGTTGGCTGGGCAATACGTGCCGCAGGCCTACTACGCGAAAGGCCACTACTACGCGCTGTCTGGCAAGTCTCCCTTTCAGCGACTGGTATATCCGCTGGCGGAAGAAGGTGGCCTGGGCGTTCACGTGACCCTGGACATGGCCGGTGTCGCCCGCTTTGGGCCGGATGTCAGCTGGGTGAAAGATGAAGACTACGCTTTCGACGACTCGCGTCGACCGGCGTTCATCAACGCCATTTGTCGCTATTATCCGGGGCTGGATAAATCACGACTGGAGCCGGCCTACACCGGCCTGCGGCCGAAGGTCGTCGGCCCGGGCGATGCAGATGCTGATTTCGTGATCCAGGGACCTGGGGACCACGGCATATCGGGGCTCGTGAACCTGTTTGGTATTGAGTCGCCCGGCATCACGGCATCATTGGCGATCGCTGAACATGTCGGCGCTTTGCTGAGACACTAAATTATGGACTTCGAAGCCACCCGACATATTCAACCGGAAATGGCGACCACCGAACGCCTGATGTGGTCCGGGCGTCCGGTGCAGGGCCTCCGAATTCGCAAGCGGGACATCCCGACCGTGCTCTTCGGTATGGCGTGGACGGGCTTCGCGGCCTACTGGACGTGGTCGGTCTGGCAGGAAGAGGCTGAGCTGATCCCCACGATGATCGGTGGAATGATGATCCTGATCGGTTTGCACCAGTTTATCGGCCAGTTCTTCCTGGACTCCTATGTGCGTGCGCGGACCTATTACGGTGTCAGTGACCTGCGCATGGTGATTCTGAAGACAGTGCCCACGCGCAACGTGGAGTCACTCAACCTGGCCGAGCTGCCGGACGTGACGCTGGACACGGAAGGGATGGACGGTGGTGTCATCCAGTTTTCCCCGGACGTGACGGTGACGGTGCCAGGCACGGGAACTCGCCGCCGCCGGCGCGTGCGCCGCCGCGGCCCGCAATTCGAACTGGAAAGCGGTGCACGCAGCGCCTACGAAATTATTCGCCGGGCGCAGTACGACGCGCGAAGTTAATCGTCGTCGGGCATCGCGTTTCAGTGCCCGGATGTCTCAGAGACCGTCACTCTAAGCAGCTGCGCCACCTACAGCGCTTTTGAGCGCAATACTCCACGCCTCGGTCCGAAAAGGTTTGTCCACCGGCGTATCGGCAATGTGGTTCGTGTAGTTGCTCAGAGTCTTCTGCCCGATGCCGAGGATCACATCGAGGATATTTTCCTGGGTGTATCCCGCAGCGAGAAAAGCGCCGATTTCAGCGGGCTCGGCCCAGCCGCGCGCCTGCACCATGTGTGCGGTGAAGCGGCGCAGCGCCTCGTGTTTCGGGTCGGATAGCCTGGCGCCGGTGCGTAAAGATTCAACCTCGCTTTCTGGCACGCCGCCGTGCTTCGCCACCACGCTGTGTGCGGCCATGCAGTAGGTGCACTCGTTCTCGTAGTTGATGGTCAGCCAGACGATGTGGCGCTCGGTGTCCGTCAGCGAGGTCTTGCTGAAGATCCTGCCCAGCTCCTGGTAGGCCTCGACCAGCGCAGGCGATTCCGCCATCACGCCGTGCAGGTTCGGGAGCATCCCGCCGAAGGCCTTCTGCGTGGACTCCAGGATCGGCTTCGAGGCCTCCGGGGCGGTATCGTGGGTGTGCACGGCGAAATCGGTCATCGTTGTTCTCCTCGTGGACTGCCGGGTTGGACCGTGGGCGCTACACTAAGTTGCGCCGGGGACATTCTGCTTTTTTTCCAGCCATGCCAAGTTTCTGCAGGACCGTGCAGAAAAAGCAGAATGTCCCCTGACATCGACCTACGGGCCGGGAGCAATCATGACAACACGATGTTCCAACTGTGCGACTGCGATCCTGGGCCTGGTCCTGTTCGCCTCGTGGACGCAGGCCCCGGGCGCCACCGAGCTTGCTCCGCGGGCCCTTATCGACACTGGCGAACTGCAGGGCTTGGTGGAAGACGGCGTCGCAGTCTTCCGCGGCATTCCATACGCGGCGCCCCCGGTGGGCAAGCTGCGCTGGCGCCCGCCGCAGCCGGCCGCGCGCTGGGACGGGGTGCGCGATGCCACCGAGTTCGGGCACGCGTGTGCGCAGAAGCTGGGCGCCTACCCTGAATGGGCCGATGCGCACTTCAAGACCGTTGGCCTGAGCGAAGACTGCCTGACGCTGAACATCTGGACCCCGGCGGAGCACGACGGTGAACCGCTGCCGGTGATGTTCTACATCCATGGCGGCAACATGCAGTTCGGCGCCAGTTCCATGCCGCTCTACGACGGGCGAATCCTCGCCCGTGAGGGAGTGGTGCTGGTCACGGCCAACTACCGGCTGGGTTACCTCGGCCGCTTTGCGCACCCGGCCATGACCCGCGCGCAGGCCGGCGAGCCGCTGGCGAATTACGGCGTGTTCGACCAGATCGCAGCCCTGGAATGGGTGCAGCGGAACGTCGCGGCCTTCGGCGGCGACCCGAACCGCGTGACCATTTTCGGCCACTCCGCCGGCGGCGTGTCGGTGAACGTGCTGATGATCACGCCGCAATCCAAGGGCCTGTTCCAGGGCGCCATCGCGCAGGGCAGCGGCATCCTGCTGGACCAGACTCAGCACGCCTTCGAGCGCGGCCGCCCGGGCCCAACCGCGAAATCGCGCGAAGACATGGGCGTGGACTTCGTCGAGTACTTCGAAATCGAGGCAGGCTCCGACGAAGAGCTGCTGGCCGAGCTGCGCGCGATGCCCTGGGAACCGATGGTGGAGTACCAGCGCGCGCGCCAGGTGCCCTTCAACCCGGTGGTGGATGAAATGGTCGTCGTCGATCACGTCGCCCGGGTCTTCGAGCGTGGCGAACAGCACGACGTGCCCTACATCGGTGGCGCGAACAGCTGGGAGTGGAACCAGATTGCCAACATCCCGCTGATCGGCAAATGGTTCCTGGCCGGCGCGCTGATCGAAGGCCTGTCAGACGAAGACCTGGCGGCCTTCGACGACCAGTGGACGCGCATCGGCAAATCCCAGCGCTGGTTCTCGGAAGGCCTGTTCCTGACCTCCACCCGCTACCTGGGCAAGCAGATGGCGAACGTGCGCTCGCCCGCGTGGCTCTATCACATCACCTATATCAATGAGCGGCTGCGAGGGGAGATCCCCGGCGCGGTGCACGGACTGGAGGTGCCGTTCATCTTCGGCAACGTGCGTGAACGCCCGGAATACCAGCGGCCGGGAGCAGCGGCGGAGCAGCCGCCGACGGCCGCAGATCTCGTTTTCGGCGACACGCTGCGTGCGTACTGGCTGAACTTTGCGAAGACCGGCGACCCGAACGGAGCGCACAGTATCGCCCGTGTACTTGTAGAAACCGCCGGACATTTCCGGGGTAAAGTTCTCGATGACCTCGATCATCCCGCTGACGGACACGGGGCGTTCCACCTTGCCCTCAAGGCGCAGATTCCGGGTGCGGTCATCGATAATCAGCCCGGGCGAAAACAAGCCGATGAGCACCCCGGACTTCCTGACCTTGTTCTGCTCAGCGACGGTATGCATGAACATGTTCAGTGCAGCCTTGCTGCCGCGATAGAAAAAGCTGCCCTCCCCGTAACTGTCTTCTATAGATCCCTGCAGGCTGGATACGGTCATGATTTTCTTTTGCTCGCTCAGCAACACGCTGCCAAAGAAGGCTTCGGCTATTTTTAGCGGCCCAATCGCATTCGTGCGCACATAAAGATCCCACAAGTCATAGTTGAGCCTGCCAAAGAAGGAACCGCTCAACTGCAGGGTGTCGCCGAAGAACCCAGCGTTGTTCAGCAGGACGTCAATGGGCTGCTTTTTGTACTTCCTCGCCAATGCATCAACCATTTCGTGGCGCAACACATCGAGCTGTTCGATCCTGATGTTGGGATATTCGTCCGCAAGTTTGGCCAGCACATCTGCCTCGGCCGGACGACGACAAGTCGCGATCACGTTCCAGCCCAGGGCCGCGTACTGCCGCACGAACTCCAGGCCAATGCCACGATTGCTCCCGGTAACCAGGACCGTTGGCGAGCCGGCATCCAGTTCTGCAGCGCCCGCTGCCGGGATGCCCGGCGCGATGGCAATCAACACCAGCAGGAGGCGGCGAAGGCACGAGAGATGTCCTTTCATTTCAATGCTCCGTTAATGAAAAATACAGCGGGCAAACAAGCCAATTGGAATACAGTATCTGCGTGCCACAGGCTGGGAGTGCTGGAGCCGCGGAGTGACCGCGTCGCGGGGCCCAGCGTTGAACTCCGCTGGCCTGATCTGAGCGACGTGCCCACGGACCCGGCGATGTCACGGCCGGGTCAGTAGCTCCAGCCGCGTGTCGATCTGCTTCAGGATTTCGGTCTTCGGCAGTCGATCGTAGAGCGCGCCTTCCAGGCTAACGAAGGTTATGAAAATGCGGGTGCGCACTTCCAGCTCCTCGCCGCGGAATCCCAGGGCTTCGAACAACGGCCTCACCAGGTCCAGGCGCCAGCGATCCGAGCGCCGCAGAAAAATCCGCGCACGCTCGTTGTCCATGGCCCAGGCCCGGACCGGCAGGTCGTAACTCGCGAATTCTTCCTGGTAAACGCTTTCCATGAGCGCCCTCAGCTGTTCTTTCGGCCCCGCGTCATGGGTCTCCACGGCTGCTGTTACCGAACGATTGTGAATCTGGTCCCAGTACTGCAGCACAGCATTGACGAAGTCGTCACGGTCGCTGAAGTGGTGGTAGAAACTGCCCTTCGTCACGCCGAGGGCAGCGGCAAGCTTGCTGATATGCAAGTCGCTCCCGCCGGTCTGGCGCAGGAAATCCAGTGCGCCCTGCAGCCAGGCTTCCCGACTCAGCCGACGGGATCCGAGATCTGTAACTTCCGATTTCACGTATTGGGAGCCCTATGCCGGGGTGCAACCATACTCACGGGTATGTTAACTTAGCTTCGCCAGTCCGCCAGTCCGCCAGTCCGCCAGTCCGCCAGTCCGCCAGTCCGCCAGTCCGCCAGTCCGCCAGTCCGCCAGTCTGGCTGTCGGGTGGCTAGCGCCCGTCCAGGGGCGATTTCGTCAGCGGCTGCTAGCCGCGGCATGGAAGGGCGCAGTCTGAAAGAAACTGAACTTCGCGGCTGTGCGTCACTTTGGCTCCAGCCCATAGCCAGGGGGTCCAAAATGGAACGAGTCCGAATTGATTTCACCAGCGTTCTGCTGGGTGCAGCGCTCACTCTCATGTCTGTTTCGCCTGCAGTGCTCGCGACGTCTCACGAGGGCACGGAGTTTGAAGGCAAGCCCACGGCGCCGCCGGCACCGGGCGCTAAAGGCGATGACGGCATCGACACGAGTACGGGCACGGACCCGCGCGATTTCGCGCCGAAGTTCATGCCCTATTACCGCTACACGGAACTCGAGAACAACCTGGAGCAGAACGAGGCGGTGCTGTTCGGGCTCTATGCGTTCACCACGAACTTCGCGATGACCTACGAGGTCCCGCTCGCCATGGACCGCGATGTCAGTGACACGGACCTGCGGAATCCGAATTTTCCCGCTACATCCTCTTCCAAATGCGTCGGTGCTCTCGGTGGTGGCGGTAGCCCGGAATTGCCCAACGGCCTGCCTGCAGAGGGCGACTGTAAAGAGACCGGCGTCGGCGATATGAATCTGCGCTTCATGTATCGCACCCAGTGGGATTTCCTCGGCGCCGACTGGATTATCGGTGCCCAGTTCGATTTTCCAACCGCGACTGAAGACACGCTCGGTAGCGAAACCTTCGCGGTAGGGCCGATGGTAGCGCCGATCTGGAACCTGGATTTCTGGCCCGGCCCCGGCGCTTTCGCCGCTTTAATGAACTTTTATTTCATCGATGCGTGGAAGGATGACAAGCGCGACGACGTCAACATGTACGTGGGGCGGTGGTTCTTCATGTTGCCGCTGCGCGCACCCGGCCCGGGTCTGTTCGACGGCATTTACCTGCTGCCGGAAGCCCAGCCCATCTACAATTTCGACAACGACGAGTTCTCTTTCTGGATCGCGCCTGAATTGGGCAAGATCCTGGCGCCCGGCTTAATCGCGTATGCGAAGCCCGGTTGGGGCGTTGACCCGGATGCCGGCAATGGCGACCGGGACTTTACCTTCGAGCTCGGGATTCGATATTTCATGAAGTAGGCTGGATTGCTTGAAGGAAACACTTGAATTAATCCTTGAAACGAGTAACAGAAAATGACTCGATTACGACAGCTAACCGATCGGAAGGATGAAACCCGTATCCCAGTGCGGATCATTGCGAAATTCTCGCTCGGCGTGCTTTGCGCCACGCTCGTGTGGATTTCTGCCGACTCAACCTTCCTGCAGAAAGCCATGGCCCAGGAGTCACGGGCGCAGAAGCGCCCGGAAGCCTGGTATCCGCGCACGGAGAAGGTCGGGCCGGACGAGATGTTTGTGGTGGCGCTGGGCACCGGGATGCCCACGCCCGTTACGCGGGGCCAGAAAGCCAGCTCCTGGTACGTCGAGCTGGGCAACGGCGATATCTTCCTGTTCGACATGGGCAGCGGCTCGGTCGAGAATCTGTTTGCCTTGCGCCCGGAATTTCATCGCGTCGACAAGATTTTCGCGAGCCACCTGCACACCGACCACGTGGGCGATACCGCATCGCTCTGGGTCGGCGGCTGGCTGAGCGGGCGCTACACGCCGCTGCATATTTACGGGCCCTCGGGCTCCAAGCCCGAACTCGGGACCGCCGCTTTTGTCGAGGGGCTTAAGATGACTTATGCCTGGGACATCTCCGGGCGCTCGGGCATATTGCCCGACGCCGGCGGCAAACTCATCGCGCACGAGTTCGACTACAAGCAGGACGGTGGCGTCGTGTACGAGAAGAACGGGGTCAAGATCACCTCGTTTCCTGCCGTGCACATTCTCGATGGCCCGGTCAGCTATCGCCTCGACTGGAACGGCCTGAGCTTCGTTTTCGGTGGCGACTCGGCGCCCAACAAGTGGTTCATCGAACGCGCCAGGGGCGCTGACTTCGTGATCCACGAAATGTTCTACACGCCCGAAGGGCTTGCCAAGACGCTGGGCTGGGGTATGCGGCAGTCGACCTTCGTTTCGTCCTACATCCACACGCCGCCGCAGGGCTTCGGCAAGATCATGGCTGCGGTCCAGCCGCGACTCGCCGTGGGTTATCACACGATTCGGCAGCCCGAACTGGACCAGTTGATGCTCGAGGAGGTCCGCACGGTCTACGACGGGCCGCTGGTAATAGCCAACGACCTGATGGCCTGGACCGTGACGAAAGACAGTATCGTGCAGCGTGAAGTGGTCAGCGCCGAGCGCGTCCAGGCACCGCCCACGACCGAGGGCTACAAGAAAGCCAAGCGCAGTGGCGAGGCAAGGTATTCCAAGTTCACCGCCGACGGCAAGTGGGAGGAGTACGTACCGCCGCCGCTGCCTAAGCAGTAGCGACCTGTCGAGCAATGCGAAGCCATCGCGAGATGGCTTCGCTTCTGCTCACTGTATTATTGGGGGGTTGCGGCAAGCATAAGAGTCTCTCTGGACATGCCCTCGAAACCACTAACCGGACTATCCCTGATTCTCCTGGCGGCAATGGCCGTCGGTTGGGAGCCGGCATTCGCTCAGGGCGTCGAGGCAGAAGCGCCCGAGGAAGAAGTTCCCGAGGACTCGGCGAGCGGCGCGCTCGATGACTCCACCGGTTCCATTGAGGCCGACGAACGTAGCGTTACGGACTTTCTCTATAAGGGGTGGCAGCGCTCCGGGAACCTCCGCTTCGGTTACGTGCGCTCCGAGTCCGACGAGCGCGACGGCAGCGAAGGGACCGAGTCGGACTGGCGCGCGCGTCTCCGCTACGGAGGCGCCTACAACGTCAACGACTGGCTGAAATTCAATGCCCGTCTCGCTGTGGCATGCACCAGCAAAGACTGTGATCCGGAGCTCTCGCTGGATCCGTCGGAGACCCAGGTCACAACCGTCGACCAGGGCTCCATCACTTTCGACGAGTTCTATCTGCATGCGTTTCGCCTGAAGCGCTTAGATGTGGCAATCGGCAGGCTGCAAACCAAGTTCACCACCCGCGCCGGCGTTTATGCGAAGTCACTGGACCGCAACAACAGCAACGCGGTCAACATCAACTGGACCGATGGAGTCCACGGCGCTTATCACCTGCCGGATGAATCCATCATTCACTTCATCGCCGAGTACAACGACAAGAACGGAGCGAGTAGTGTCCGCCGGAACCCGTTGGATTTCTCGCGCAGCAGCGCAAGGTGGGGGTACTTCGTCGCCTGGGAGAGCCTGAAGCGGCTCGGGCCTTTTACGCAGCGCGGGCTCGACATTACCTACCTGCCGAGTTCTCTGCTCACGGAAGGCGATCTATCGGGGCCCAGGGATGACTACCTCGGTATCGTGGCTCGTGTCGCGACGGCACGGCCGTTCGGCGACAAAGGACGTCGCTGGAATGTGACCGGCGAGGTCGGCTACGCGCCTGAAACGCCGACCAAAGCGGCCGTGGACCTTGCTGGCGACGGCGACGTAGACGGGCTCGCCTGGGCGGTGACGGCGAGCGTGATGGATCTCTGGCCGTCTCACAGTATTGGCATCAACTATGCAAATACTGATGCCGGCTGGCTGCTGTCGCCGCAGTATCGGGATAACGAAGAACTCTTCGAGATCCGTTACCTGTGGCGCAAGAGTGACAAGCTCGTGATCGACGCGCGCGTACGCTGGCGCGAAGAGCTGGAGCGGGAGATTAACCAGACGCAGAAACTCGACGAGTTCGACTTCTTCGCGCGCTTCACGCTCCGCTTCTGAAGCCGTTTCCCTCGTAACTATTTGACGAACGGTCGGTTTTGGCCGACGAGCGGTATTCGACTGACGGACGGTAGCACTGGTCCGACGGGCAACGTTCACAGCGTCTCGACGGCGCCTTACGATGGAAGCGTGAAAGGACTAGCGCGAGACATCATTATGTCAACCGAGAAAACAACGCCACGGACAGGGTCCAACGGACCGGCGAAGGGGAAAGTCGATGCAGCGGCCGAGCGTAAGCCGGTGTCTGTCGAAAACGTCGACGTCAACGCATTGCAGATCGACGAAACTTTCGACGGCGACTTCGACCCCTACAACAGCACGGGCCAGTTCCTGGCGGACGCCATCAAGAAGAAATACGACGATCAGTAATCGCGCGTAAATCAATCTGCACGCATGCCACTTCGTGCCTTGGCGTGCGAGCGTCCTCGACGTTCGTCGCAAGACCGCAATCTCGTCGTTGCATCTAGAAACAAGCTGCAACGAGCCTGAAAACCTCTTTTCCAAAAAAGCCCGCAAAGTAAAAGTCCATTTTGGACAAGAAAGGCGAAACATCGCCTGGAGGAGAGAGAAGATGAGACTTGTAGCAATCACATTGCTGGCCGGTGCCAGCTTCTTTGCGGCTGACGCCCGGGCCGAAGGCGACTGGTACGCGACTGCGAAGTTCGCCTATAACACGTTGGACGATCAGGACATCGAATACACTGCTGCCGGCAACACGGTCAATGGCAGGGCGGAGTTCGACGGCGGTTTCGCGGCC
>CAMYJV010000100.1 GCA_947258805.1 uncultured Gammaproteobacteria bacterium
CGCGCAGATTCTCGGCGAGCAACTTAAACTGCCACGATGCTGGATGAATACGCCAGCGGTGGTGATCCGCAACACGGCCTGTTGTTCATGTGCGTGCTGATGTTCCTGCAACAGTTTCTGGTTTTTCTGGCCAGGGGCCGCACGGTGTTGTTGTTCACTTCGCTGTTTTTCGGGGCCGCGGGTTTCGGCGTGTTGTGCGAGATTCTCGATATCGATTTCGAGATCGCGGCCATCGCGCTTGGCGTCGGCCTGACGGCTGTGACCTGGGCCATCGACAAGACCGAACACCGCGTTATCACGCCGTTCTGGTATTTCGCCGGCTCGGCGTTCTTCCTGGCCGGCACGTTCGACGTGTTGGAGGATACGGTGCTGGAAATCGCCTATTTCGGGGTGGCGGCCGGCATCATGTACCTGGGCACCGTGGTACGCAGCCGAACCCTGCTGTTCACCAGCGTGCTGGCGCTGATGGCCTTCACTGGCTACTTCTTCCGCGACAGCCTGGCCAACGCTTTCGGTCTGATCGTGATGGGCCTGCTGCTGATCGGCCTCAGCGCTTTCGCAATGAGCCTGAACCGGAAGTTCATCCGCAACCGGCCCTTGTAAAGGGGTCAGAGCCCTTTTCTGCGTTTATTGGAGCCCTTTTCTGCAGCCGACCCGTCTCCAATAAAGGGGTCAGCGTAATAAAGGGCTCTGACCCCTTTATGACCCCTTTATGGACCCGGAATTCTGGAAATCGATGGGCTATACTTTTTGTTCACTACCCCCGGAGAGGACACATGCGCAAGTTGACCTGGTTGATCGGGCTGCTGGCCGTCGCTGCAGTGATTTACTGGTTTGCTTTTTACCAGCCACAACCGGTTTCCACTGCAGCCATAGAGGCGGTAGAAGAATCCTCCAGCGCCTCCGCCGCGCAGCATACCCTGGGGCAGGTCGACGATGCACGCGTCGCCGATGCGGCGGCGGACGAAGCCAACTGGCTGGTGCATGGCCGTACCTTCGATGAACAACGCTTCTCCCCGCTCACCCAGATCAATCGCGACACGGTCAGTGGCCTGGGGCTGGCTTGGTTCCGCGACATGGGCACGAACCGCACCCTGGAAGCGACGCCCATCGTGGTTGATAACGTGATGTTTTTCAGCGGCGCCTGGAGCCGGGTTTACGCCATGTCAGCCGATGACGGCGAAATGCTCTGGTCATTCGACCCGCAGATCAGCGGCGAGTGGGGCCGCAGAACCTGCTGTGACGTGGTCAATCGGGGTGTTGCCGTATACCAGGGCAAAGTGTATGTCGGCGCACTGGATGGCCGCCTGATTGCGCTGGACGCCAAGAGTGGAGAACAACTGTGGACGGCCGATACCGTTGTTGACCGCTCCCGGGATTATTCCATCACCGGTGCGCCGCGCGTGGCCAATGGCAAGGTATTTATTGGTAACGGCGGCGCCGAATACGGGGTGCGCGGCTATGCCAGCGCTTACGACGCCGGCACCGGAGAACTGCTGTGGCGTTTTTTCACCGTTCCCGGCGATCCCTCTAAGCCTTTTGAGCACCCTGAAATGGAACTGGCCGCAAAGACCTGGAGCGGTGCCCCCTGGTGGGAGCATGGCGGTGGCGGCACGGTCTGGAATTCCATCGTTTACGATCCGGAGTTCAACCAGGTCTATCTCGGAACCGGCAACGGTGCCCCCTGGCCACACGCGATACGCTCCCCGGGGGGCGGCGACAATCTGTTCCTGGCCTCAATCGTGGCGGTTGACGCCGACACAGGCCACATGAACTGGTACTACCAGCAGGTCCCCGCGGAAAACTGGGATTACACTGCCACTCAGGACATGGCGCTGGCGGAAATGGAAGTGGATGGCGTGATGCGCAAGGTCCTCTTGCAGGCACCCAAGAACGGTTTCTTTTATGTGCTCGATCGCGCCGACGGCAAGTTATTACGGGCCCACCCTTTTGCCACCCTCAACTGGGCCACGCATGTGGACCTGGAGACCGGCCGGCCGGTGCTGAATCCCGACATCGATTACCTGGAAAAAGCCAAGTGGGTAATACCCGGCCCACTGGGAGCGCATAACTGGCAGGCGATGTCGGTGGACGTCCAGGCAGGCCTGGTTTATCTACCCACCCACGACACCCCCTTCATTTATTCCATGCCGGAAGGCTGGCAGAGCACCGGCCTGTACCAGAGGCGCATGGGCCAGTGGAATCTGGGTGTTGAACTCGAACGGGTAGCTGCCCTAATCGTGGAGAATATCGACACCGCGCCCCGGACCAGGGGTTACCTGAAAGCCTTTGATCCACTGAGCGGCGAAGCTCGCTGGACCGTCGAATTACCCCACTACTGGAATGGTGGAGTGCTGGCTACGAAGGGTGGCCTGGTGTTCCAGGGTGATGCACAGGGCTACCTGAGCGCATACAACAAGGAAACGGGCGAGGTGCTGTGGCAATTCAATAGCTACACGTCCATCCTCGCAGCGCCCATCACTTACGCGGTTGACGGGGTGCAGTACGTTTCCATCCTGACCGGCACCGGCGGCGGAGACCTGTTCGGCCCGGGCGCCATCGATGCCGGCGAAACCCTGGCGTCGGGAAAGTACGGCAACGCCGGCCGCATGCTGGTGTTCAGGCTGGGAGGCAAAGAACAACTGCCGCCACCGGCTTTGCGCGACCGATCCATACCCGAACAGGTGTTAACAGCCGTGTCGGATGAAGACCTGGCCGGCGGGGAACGGCTTTATTTCCAGAACTGTGCGGCTTGTCATGGTTTTGCCGTTCGGGCCGCCGGCGCTGGCATACCCGACCTGAGGCAGATGTCGCCGGCGACGCATGAAACCTTCGCCGCTATCGTACTTGGCGGTTCCCGCATGTCCAACGGCATGGCTTCATTCGCCAATGTACTGACCGCCGAGCAGGCGGAGCAGGTTCACCACTACATCAGGGCTCGCGCTTTCGAGGATCGTGAACAGTTACTGGGTAACAAGGAAGCAGCGCGGTTGACCTGGCAGCAGGATTAAGCCGACCGCGGGACTGCAGGAATAAAGGGTTCTGACCCCTTTATGGACCCCTTTATGAGCCGTCGGCTGGCAGGCGGATCAAGTCACGGCCCAGCCCCGCGATGCCCAATCCTAGAATCACGTTTCCGGCGATTGCGCCGGCCAGCCCCAGGGGTGTGGCGGCCAGGGCCGGGATGGCCACGAAGCCCGCGATGATCGCCACCGCTGTCCAGCGGGCGAACACACCGCTGCGCAGCATGCTGATCGCCAGCAACAGCCAGCCGAGGCCGAACAGGCCGGCTGAGGCGGCGAATCCGATGGTCATCAGCGTGGATGCGTCCAGAGCCGCCAAAGCCTCGGGGAGGGTCTCGGCAACAGCGCGCAGCACGAATACGTTGGACCACTCGATGGCGACAACGAGGGCGTTCCCGACGAAGACGACGCCAAAGGCGAACGCCCCGAATCGGCCAGCGGCATGCCGCTGCGCCAGGTGCGCCCCGATGCAGCCGAACAGCAAGAACAGGGCCGCGAGTCCGGAGGCGGACAGGCGGACCAGGTAAATTGCTGACAGACGCGTCGCCGCCTCGTCCTCGCCCGAAGGCATCAACGGTGTCAGCACCAGGTTGATCAGCGCCAAAAGTAGTCCGCCCAACAGCAATGCGAAGCCGCAGCGTTTCAGGAATCCACTCATGTATTGTTTTCCTCTCTGGCGTGCTTAGGGTTTATCGTCATGTCGAGTGCAATGCACACTTCGTCGCCGACGACCCAGGCGTCGTGACCGGGCCCAACTTCGAAGGCGTCGCCCGGTCGCAGTTCGAACGTGCGGCCATCTGCGCTTTCAATGGCCATCGAACCCGACTGGATGTAGCCGATATGGGCAGCGGACCGCTGTCCAGTTTGTGCACCGGCGTGTTTAGACCACGTCCAGCCCGGGTGGAAGTGCCCCAGCCCCAGCTTCATCGTTGGAAGTTCCAGTCTCCAGTACTTGCTGCCGTCCAGGAAGGTACGCGCAGCGGGTCCCTCAGTGACCTGTCGAAAAACCATATCAATCATCTGGGTTCACCCGGGTTGTTCGGCGTGCTGATCGTTTGCTGCCGCGGTTGCGCATCCGGATACCCGCCCGCAGGAAAAGGAATCCGACTAACAAGAGGAAAACATACCAGAAAAGGCGAGATTGATCCGGTTCGCCCCAGGGGACGATGATGGCCGACCAGGCGTAACTGGCGATGAGCAGGAACCCGGCCAGCATCAGTGCGTACGCAAAAACCCTCATGCTAGCGGCGTTCCCTGATGAAACTGCAGCCGCCAGGTTTCGCCGTCACGTTGCCAGAGGGATGAACGCAGTGTCTCCCAACACGATTCGGACCCTTGATTTGAGCCTCGAGCTGCTCGGCCCCCCGGGAGATCTTTCCCATGCTCCCGGTCAGCTCGTCCTCGACGGTCTTGATGTGGTACGGGTCCAGTTCACCGTCCCAGACACTGTCCACCCGGTGCACCAGCCGTTCGAAGTCATTGTGTTTTATGCCACGCATCTCCGCAATCCTCACCGATAAACAGCGTCACAGACTGCGCAAATTCGGTGCGGGAGTAAAGCGGCGAGCGTAAAAGCGGCCCGCAAAGAGGCCGGGTACCTTTTGCCTGGGGTATCGCAGTTAAGGGATCAGAGCCCTTTATGTCGCAGCGCTCTACCTCTAGCCAGGCAATTTCACCCGGCCAGGCTCACCCCTGCCGGTAATGGTCGGGCAGTTCCCCGAACATGCGGCCGTAGAACACCACGCCCAATTCGTGCTCGGCCGCGTAGTCGTTCTGCGTCTTGACGATGTTCAGCCACAGGTCCTCGTCCTCGAACGAGAAAATGCCGGATTCATCGCCCGGGGAGCGGCGCGTCGGGTTGGGTCCGCGCTGCCGGTACGGCTCCTGCGCATAGACCTCGTCGCAGATATCGTTGCGGAAATACAGCTGCGTCGTCGCTTCCTCGCCGAAATCGGGAGGATAGACCTTCAGGTGCAGGTGCGTGACGCGCGGGAAATACCAGCCGGGAAACGCCGTGACGAACTGCACCCTGCCCTGCTCGTCGGAGGTCTGCATGCCCCGGTGGAACGTCTCCGCGCTCAGGTCCACCTTGTCCGGTTTCGATGAGCCGTCGGCGTTGAGCAGCGTGTTTTCGACCCCTGAGTACAGCCCCTCGCTGTTGGCGTGCCAGATGACGACCTTCGCTCCGGGCAACGGACGGCAGGCCAGCGCGTCCACCACGCGGAAGTTCAGCGTCAGGGGAATGCCTTTCTGGTTTTCGATCAGGTTCGACCGGTCCAGGTAATGGTCGACGTGGAACGGCCCCGTGACATCCTGCGTGATCAGGCGGCAGGAGCCCGCGCCGATTGCGCTGCGGGACTCCTCCTCCGCCAGCAGGCCCCCGACGCCCAGCCCGCCGCCGAGCGCGACGAGGCCCTTGATGAGTTTTCTTCGTTGCATGATGCTCTCCCTGTTTTCCGCCGTTATCCGGCGGTTTGTGTGATTTTGGGTGATTTGAAGTATAAGCGATGATTGCCCGTTTGCCTCTCCGGGGCTTGAACCCCTGATTCAGCAGGGGTATTTTCACCCGCGCGCCCGCCAAGCACCTCAACTAACACCGGAACTTCTGCCAAATTTTTCTTATTGCCGGCGTCAATTCGGACCGGGAAACCGCAACCCAATGATCCATCTCTTCAGGGCTCAGCCACGTTCCTTCATCCACTTCCGCCGGTTGCAGGGTGACCGGGGCGTCTGAAACGCAAAGAAACACGGTGCAGTATTCATATCCCGTGTCCTTCGAAGCCGGAAATTTGAATAACTGTGTCAGTTTTCCTTGATGCTGGATGCCGAGTTCTTCATTCAGTTCCCTCAAAGCGCACTGGTGATAACTTTCACCCGGATTCAGGTGGCCTGCGGCCGAACTGTCCCAGAGTCCTGGAAACTCATCCTTGTTCATTGAGCGCTTTTGCAGAAAAAACTCCCCCACCGTGTTGAAGAGCAGTACTTGGGCTGAACGGTGCATCAGGCCGCGTTTGTGGATAGTGCTACGGCTCTCCTTGCCAATCACCCGGTCGTTGTGGTCAACGACCTCCAGGATTTCTTTGCTGTATTTGGAACCTGGCATTCGGGATTGGGCGTTTTGGCGGAATCGTCCACATGTTACTTGATCTGGTCACTTTCCATACCCCTGCTGTGAACTCGGCGGCTGGCCGTGGGTCGCCTTCGGCACCCTGGCCGGCGCTAATTCATGATTTTCTCTGCATGAATGCAATGCAATTGACCTATGCCAGTTTATTAGCAACTCCATATATTTAAAGTGACCCGAGAAGGAATCCGTTAAGTTGCGGTATCCTGTTGCAAAAATCTGGAGTAAGCGAGCGTGGGTACAGCGGATATCAGGTCTATCGACATCATGGAAGTACCAGAGCATACGGTAGAAATCATCACCAACTCGGGGGAGGGCGCGCAGAAATGCGCGCAGATTTTTGGTCAGACCTGCGCCAAGATGGGGAATGGCGTCTGGACGGTGGAAATTATTCCGGCTGAAATCGAGCCGCCGCACCACACGGTGACCAGCACTTCGGGCAACATCATCCGGTTCGGGACCGACAAGATCACCAACTGGGGCGACCAGTCCAAGCTGGCCTTTGCCTTCAACGATCAGGTGCTGCTATCCCGCCATCGCCTCGATTCCCTCAAGGACGACTGCATCATCCTGCTGGAGTCCTGCTGGCAGGACCACGAGGACGAAGAGATTCGCCGAATGTACAAGGAGGCGATGGAGGAAATGTCCTCGAAGAATTACCGCTTCGTCCTGGTTCCGATCGAGGAGGAGACGCTCAAGATCGTCGACAATCCCAGCCACGGCAAGAACATGTTCGCGCTGGGCGTGCTGGCGGAGATTTACCAGCGTGACGTCTCGATCATCGAGAGGCAGATCGCGCACATTTTCCGCCTCAAGCCGCCCAAGGTCACGGAGAAGAACATCGAGTTGGTGAAGTCCGGCATTGCCTGGGCAAAGGAGAACCTCGACTTCCAGTTCCACATCAGGTCAGTGCCGTTCGATGAAGAACGAATCGTTATAAACGGCAACCAGGCCGCCGCCCTCGGCGCCATCGCCGCCGGCATGGAGTTGTGCGCGATGTACCCGATCACGCCGGCGACCTCGGTGTCGCACGATCTCTCCGAAATCATCGAGAGTTACGGCGGCATCGTGCACCAGGCGGAGGATGAGATCGCCGCCGCCGGTGTGGCCATAGGCGCTTCCTATGGCGGCAAAGTCGCGCTGACCGTGACCTCGGGCCCCGGCATGGCGCTGAAGACCGAGTTCCTGGCGCTGGCCATCATGGTGGAAGTGCCGCTGGTGGTGCTGGATGTCCAGCGCGGCGGGCCGTCGACCGGCCTGCCGACCAAGGTGGAGCAGTCCGACCTGCTGTCTTCGCTGTACGGCCAGCCCGGCGACGCCCCGCGCGTCGTCATCGCGCCACGCACGATCGAGGAGTGCTTCCACTCCATGGTCACCGCGCGGCGCATCGCGGAGACCTTCCGCACCGTGGTTATCGTCCTGACCGACGCCAACCTGGCTACCGGCGTGCAGCAGTTCACGCGCCCGGCCCTGGACGTGCGCTGGCAGCAGGACCCGATTGACCAGTCGCCGGTCCCCGAGGGGCTTCGCCCCTACGATTGGGATCCCGACACCGGTCTCTCACGGCGCATCATTCCCGGCTCGCCCGGCGGACAGCATACCGTGACCGGCCTGGCCCACGACGAAGAAAGCCTGGTGTCCTACCATCCCTCGAGCAACGAGCGGGGCATGGTGATGCGCAGCCGCAAGCTGGCCGTGTTCCAGTCCACGCTGATGCCGCCGGATCTCCACGGCGAAGAGGAAGGTGATCTGCTGGTCATCGGCTGGGGCTCGACCCAGGGCGCCATCGTCGAGGCGGTCGACCGGGCTCGCGCCGATGGCCACAAGGTCTCCACCTGCCAGCTGACCTTCCTGTCGCCGCTGGAACCGGGCCTGAAGGAGATCTGCAGCAAGTTCAGGAAAGTCATGACGGTGGAGATCAACTATTCCGACACCCCTGGCGACCCGTACATCAACGACGAAACACGCCGCTACGGCCAGCTGGCCTGGCTGCTGCGCGCCCACACGCTGGTGGACATCGACTGCTGGACCAGCTGTCCAGGTCAGCCCCTGCGTCCAAAGGACATTTACCGCAACATCATCGCCAAGATAGAACCGATTGAAGAAGGAGTGGCCGCATGAGCAGTATCGCAATCTCGCTGCTGGATCTCGAACCCGACGCCCCCGCGTGCCTGGAGGCGGAAGACTACCAGCGTCGACCCGGTAAATGGTGCGCAGGCTGCGGCGATTTCGGCGCCCTGAACGCGGTCAAGCGCCTGATGGCAAAGGAACAGCTGCAACCCGAGAAAACGGTGTTCGTGTCCGGCATCGGCTGCTCCAGCCGCTTTCCGCATTACGTCAACGCATACGGCTTCCACGGCATCCACGGGCGCGCCCTGCCGGTCGCCACCGGCGTCAAGCTGGCGCGGCCGGAACTGGACGTGTTCGTGACCATGGGTGACGGTGACTGCACCTCGATCGGCGCCGGTCACTGGATCCACGCGACGCGTTACAACGCCAACATGGTCGTGCTGATGCTGGACAACAACATCTACGGCCTGACCAAGAACCAGACCTCGCCGACCACGCCTTTGGGCTATGCCTCGATGACCTCGCCGCGCGGCGCGGTGCTGCCGGCGCTGGACCCGCTGCAGGCCACGCTCGGCGTGTCCAACGCCTCCTTCGTGGCCCAGACCGCCGACTGGGTGCCGGTGCACCTGTATGCCACTCTGGAGGCCGCCTACGAGCACCCCGGTTTTTCCTTCGTGCGCATCCTGCAGCGCTGCCCCAAGTTCACGCCGGACGTGTTCCAGAAGAACGTCGAGAATCCCGACCTGACCGAATTGCTGGTGCATGAGGACGGTGTCGACGTCCCCGCGCTGGAGCAGCTGTTCAAGTCGCGGCGCAGGCATGACCCACTGAATCTCGACGACGCCCGGTCCCTGGCGCGCCGCAGCGACATGCTCCGCCTGGGCGTGTTCTTCCGCGACGACAGCCTGCCGGTTTACGAGGAAATCCGCGCTGTGCCGAAGGTATCGGCGGAAGAGAAAGTGGCCCGCCTCAACAAGGAATTCGAACGTCATGCCGTCTGAAGATCGAACCGGGATCGCCCTGGAGGCGATCCGCCCGCGCGCAGAGCTGTTCCATTCGGCCTTGGCGACGACCATGGAGCAGATCCGTGGCCTGTTGGCCGGGACCGGTGAGTCTCCGGAGGATCAGACGATCGCCCTGGGCAACTTCGCCTCGGGCCACGTAGACGTTCAGCGCTTCTCCGCATTCACCCGCCAGGCCACGAAAGTCGAGCCCACGGCGGAACTGCCGATCCGTGCCGCGCAGAGGGCGCTCGATGACCTCCTGCACATGGGCGACAACCTGTTCGTATTGAAACTGGCTGAAGGCGCCAACCTGGGCGCCGAGGTAGCTGAACGGCTGAAGACGATCGGTAACGCATTTTCCGCCGCCCATGTCGCCGACCTGGCCAAGCGCAACCAGTTCCGCGAAGAGAAGCATGCGCACCTGCTGGACGGCCTGGCCTACGCGAACTGGAGCCAGGCCGAGCGGGCGCTGGCGCCGGGATTGGTGATCGAACTGGGCGGCGCCGAGTTCACACCGGCCCAGGCCGCGCCCTATCTCGATGCCGGGCTGGAGGCTTTCTCGGCATGGGAAGGCACAGCGGTTGCCGCGCTGCTGCCCGAGGGTGCGGTCACTTTCGTTCACGATCCCGCGGCCGGTGAGACCACCTACGAGCGCTTCACCACGCTGGATCTGCCCAAGGAAATCCGCAAGCGCGCCATCGGCGGTATCAGTGCACGGCAGCAGGCTGAAGACCTGGAACTGCTGGAGGCCCTGGCCGTGGTTCCCACGCCGACCGGCGAGGCGGCTTCCGATCCGGCGGGCAAGCTTTCCGCCTGGTTGCTGAGCCAGACCAGCCTGGCCGGCGACGGATAGCCAAACCCGTGGGCAACAGGCCATGAGCGGCAATCCCATTCTCGATTCGGCCCTGATACTGGGCGGCGTGGGCCTGTTTTTCGGTTTCGTCATCGCCCTGGTCAACAAGCGCTTCAGGGTGTGGGAAGACCCGCGTATCGTCGGTGTCGAGGAACTGTTGCCCAGCACGAATTGCGGCGCCTGCTCACAGCCCGGCTGCCGGGCCTTCGCCGAGTCGGTGGTGACCGGTGTTCAACAGCCGTCCGACTGCACGGTGATGAGCCCCGATGCTATCGAAGACCTGGCAGGTTACCTCGGCGTCGATGCCGGTGAGGCCAACAAGCGCGTGGCCCGCCTGCTGTGCGCAGGAGGCAAGGACGAGGCGCACCGGAACGCCGATTACAGCGGTTTCGATTCCTGCAAGGCCGCCGCGGCCGTCGCCGGCGGCGGCAAGGGCTGCACCTGGGGCTGCCTGGGCCTGCGCGATTGCGAAGTGGTCTGCCTGCTTGACGCCATCTACATGAACGATGACGAGTTGCCGGTGGTGATCCCCGAAAAATGCACTGCCTGCAATGACTGCGTGGAGACCTGCCCGAAAGACCTGTTCGTGCTGATGCCGATCGAGCAGAAGCTCATCGTGCAGTGCCGGAACCTGGTCTATGGCGATGCGGCCGAGGAGATGTGCAGTGTGGCCTGCAACGCCTGCTCACGCTGCGTCGCCGACGCCGAGCCGGGATTGATTGAGATGATCGACAACCTGGCTGTCATCGATTACGAGAAAAACGCCCTGGCCGATCCCAAGGCCATCGCACGGTGCCCCACGGACGCGATCGTGTGGGTCGAGGGGCAACAGTTTGCCCAGCAAACTATCAATAGTAGCTCCAAGAAGCCGGAGATAAGAGCCGTATGAAGCCGCAGGACCGCCAGGCCCGCTATCCCGGGATCGTCAGGACCGGGGATGGAAACGCCGCCGTCGTCGCGATGGAC
>CAMYJV010000101.1 GCA_947258805.1 uncultured Gammaproteobacteria bacterium
ATGTCCAGCGCACGGTTGTTCCATGCCTGCGGGTTGTCTAACGCTTCGCCGACGAAGAAGGCGATGTCCGCCGCCGCAATCCACTGGTTGCGCTGATCGGGCTCACCCGGGTCGGCGAAGCGGCCAGCCAGGAAGTCATCGCGGTTCCACTCCCAGTTATCCATGAACGATACGGGCCGCACCACGGACCACGCCAAACCCGACTGCGCCAGGTACTGCTCGATGACGTACTTGCTGTCGAAGTGCGGCACGCCGGTCTGCTCGTCGGCGCCCGCCACAGACGTGTACACAAAGTGCCGGACCTTGGCTGCGCGGGCTGCATCCACCAGCGCACGCCCGTGAATGACTTCCTTCTCGACGCCGTTTTGGCGCCATTCCGTGACCGCGAACACACCGTAGGTGCCGGCCATCGCTGCCTCCAGGGAAGCAGGGTCATCGAAACTGCCCTGCACCATCTGCACGCCTAGCGCCGCCAGGGCCAGCGCCTTCGGTTTGTCCGGATTCCGGGTCAGGCCGCGCACCCGGTAACCGCGGGCCAGCAACTCGCGCGCCACGGCGCCGCCCTGGGTACCGGTCGCGCCGGTGACGAGGATCAGCCGGTCCGCTTGCGGCGCGGCCGCCGGGTCGGCCACAGCCACCACCGCTGTGCAGATGCCGATCAGCACGAGGGCTCCGGCCACTATTTTCCAGTCGCGAGTTAAAGTTCTCATGGTGAGACGATACTAACGCAGCTGCCAGTAGATCTGCCCGGGGGCCAGCAGCCGGCCTTCGATGAACTCGCTGATGAGTCGCGGATCATCCAGCGTTCTTCAAATGCTGCTTGAGTTCGGCGACTTCTGCTTCCAGCTTGCTGACCCTGTCCGACAAATCAGCCATGCTGGCGCGCGGCCCAGGACTGCTGGCTAACGCCGCCTGCGCCTCCTCAGCATGTGCTTGCACGTCAATCGGGCCAGAGAACAGGTGCATATACTCCGAATCCTTGCGCCCGGGGGTGCGCGGCAACTTGACCACCAGCGAATTGCCCTCCCACTCCATCAGGCTCGTGAGCACGTCGATCACCGCAGCGTTGTCGGCAAAAGCATGCAGCCGTCCACTGCGCGCCTTCAGCTCCCCGGGTGTCTGGGCACCGCGCAGCAAGAGCAGGCAGATAACCGCAAACTGGGCCGGGTCGAACTGGTAGTCGCTGAGCTGTGTGTTGCAGAATCTCTGTCGATATTTCTCCACCCCGGTCTTGAAGTTTTCCTCGGTCCGCACCAGGTGCTTGGCGCCCAGGTCGCGGGCGGTGCGTTGCACCACGCCCTGCTCCAGGGACATCACGGGGTTGCGGCTGGACTTCTGATTACAGGCGTTGGTCAACGCGTTTAGCGTGAGGGGATACTGGTCTGGTGTTACGACGGATTTCTCCATCAGGCAACCGACAACGCGAGCTTCATTGGCAGTCAAGTTCGGCAGGACCATCGGGACCTCGTCATGCAATGGCTGGTCTGGGTCTAGAACACCCAATCATTGCGATTCTACGCGTCGCAGAGACTGAACAGCAGCTTCCGGCCGGATCGACTGGGCCCGAGAAGCCTGACCAGAGCCGGCGTTTTCTTCGCTACAACATGCAAGGGACCGCTCCAGGGGTTAATGGTCTTCCAGCGGCGGCACATCGATAGATAGCCCACCATAACTTCGCTGAATCAGAGACATCAGCGCATAAATCAGCAATATTATCCCGGTCATTTCCAGCGCTTCTTCGGTAGTGGTAATGAGGTCGTACACGAGACTCTGCTCGTCCGGATGCATTTCCCGATACCAGCCCCCANNNNTCCCGATACCAGCCCCCAATCATTTCTACGCCAATCGCACCGCCCAGATAGATCGCAGCAGCCGCAATCACCAGCACCCGGATTTTCTCTTCGAGGCCGAACACAAGGGGCGCATAAGCGGCCGTCAACAACACAACGGCGACAGCATACGGAATGATCCACGCAAAATAGAAGATGCCGGTAGCATCCAGCAGATCTCTCAGAGGAAGAATCAGGCGTTCGTGCAATTCCGCAAATTCGTCAATTCCGAGAGAGCCAAACACCGCGACCAATAACAACCAGCGAAAGGCAGGTCGTCCCCGAGATCTTTCGCCATACCAAACCACGCCGAAAAGCCCCCCGCTGAGCAGGAGCAGGCAGGTAGAAAACAGGGTAGGAACATTTTGCTCTCTATCCAGGTGGACAAGTCCTTGGAGAACATGCGCGGCTTCGAATCCAAAGCCATGCTGATTAGCCAGACCGGTAAGATGCAAGACAACGAGAAGCGCGGCAGCGGCGCCCAACACCAGGGCTGTCCGGGTCGGGCTCAGGATAATGCGGATACTCAGCTGTTTTACTCCAGGATCACCAGCAGGTCACCTGCATCGACCTGTGCGCCGGACTCGATCAGCACCCGTTGCACGCGGCCCGCATGTTCAGCGTGGAGCTGGGTCTCCATCTTCATCGCCTCGATGGCGAGCAGCGCATCGCCTTTTGCTACCTGCTGACCTTCTTTTGCTATCACCGTGGTCACAACGCCAGGCATGGGCGCGCCCACATGCTGCGTATTTCCGGCCTCGGCCTTGGGGCGTGCTTCGCGGGAAGGCGACGCGCTGCTGTCGCGAATCGAAACGCTGCGCGGCTGGCCGTTGAGCTCGAAAAATACGCGGCGCATGCCGTCGGCGTTCGGCTCGCTGGTCGTAAAGTAACGAATGATCAGGCGCTTGCCCTGCTCGATTTCGACCTCCACTTCGTGCTCTTCATCCATTCCGTGGAAGAACACCGTGGTGGGCAGCAGGCTGACATTGCCGTAGTCGGAACGATGCCGTGCATATTCACGGAAGACTTTCGGATACAGCGTGTAGGACGCCAGTTCCGTGCTCGTCAGCTGCCAGCCGGTGCCTTTCGCCGCCGCGGCGCGAGCCTCGTCGAGGTCAAGTGGGGTCAGGCTTGCGCCGGGCCGGGTCGTGAGCGGCTGCGAGCCCTTCAGGATCTTCTGCTGCAGAGCTGCCGGAAAACCGCCGTGGGGCTGGCCGAGGTCACCGCGAAATAACCCGACCACCGATTCCGGGAAATCCACCTCGCGCTGCGGGTCCAGCACGTCGTCGGGCGTAACGCCGCTAGTGACCATGTAGAGCGCCATGTCACCAACGACTTTGGACGTCGGCGTTACCTTCACGATGTCACCGAACATCTCGTTGACCCTGGCGTAGGTCTCGGCCACTTCAGGCCAACGGTGCTCAATGCCCATTGCGCGCGCCTGTTCACGCAGGTTGGTGTACTGGCCGCCCGGCATCGCGTGCCGGTAGACATCCGCCGTGCCGGCGCGGATCTCGCTTTCAAAGGGAGCGTAAAGCTGCCGCACCGACTCCCAGTAGTGCGACACCTCACGCAGTGCAGCGGTATCGATGCCCGGGTCCCGGTCCGTATCCGGCAGCACTTCGATGATGGAACTCAGGTTGGGCTGGGACGTGAGCCCGCTCATGGAATCCACCGCGCCGTCGACTATGTCGGCGCCGGCCTCCACCGCAGCGATGACGGTGGCGGCGGCCACACCGCTGGTGTCGTGAGTATGAAAGTGCACAGGCAAACCGGTCTCGTCCCGCAGGGCGGCCACCAGCTGGCGAACTGCGGCCGGCCGGCATACGCCCGCCATATCCTTGATGCCAATGATGTGCGCGCCCGCCGCCTGCAGTTCGCGGGCCAGGCCAAGGTAATAGTCGAGGGTGTACTTGCCCCGCTTGTCGTGCAGCATGTCGCCGGTGTAGCAAAGCGTGCCCTCGCACAGCTTGCCGGTCTCGATCACGGCGTCCATCGACACGCGCATGTTCTCGACCCAGTTCAGTGAATCGAACACCCGGAACACGTCCACGCCCGCCGCCGCGGCTTGCCGGACGAAGTAGCGCACCACGTTGTCCGGATAACTCGTGTAGCCCACCGCATTCGCACCGCGCAACAACATCTGCAGCAGCATGTTCGGCATGGCTTGGCGCAGCCGGGTCAGCCGGTCCCAGGGGTCTTCTTTCAAAAAGCGCATGGCGACATCGAAGGTCGCGCCACCCCAGCATTCGATGGAGAACAGCTGCGGCAGCAGCCGCGCATAGGCCGGCGCAATGCCCACCAGGTCGTAGGTGCGCATGCGTGTAGCCAGCAGGGACTGGTGTGCATCGCGCATTGTCGTGTCGGTCAGCAGCGCCCGCGGCTCGTCTCGCACCCATTGCGCAAAGGCCTCGGCCCCCAGTTGCTGCAGTTGCTGACGAAAGCCGTCAGGCACCTCGTCGGGCAAGGACTCCGGCACCGGGGCGGGCTGCCAGCGCGGCTGCGCTTCGCGGCCCCGCATGTCCGGATGGCCATTCACGATCACATCGCCGATAAAGGTCAGCAGCCGGGTTGCCCGATCGCGCTTCTTCTCAAAGTCGAACAGCGCCGGCGTGTCGTCGATGAAGCGTGTGGTGTACTCGGCAGACAAAAAGGTCGGATGCCCGATCAGGTTCTCGAGAAACGCGAGGTTGGTGCTGACTCCACGCACCCGGAATTCTCGCAGCGCCCGGTCCATGCGACGAACGGCGGCCTCGGGCGTCGGGCCCCGCGCAGTCACCTTCACCAGCAGGGAATCGTAGTACGGCGTCACGCGAGCGCCGACAAATGCAGTGCCGCCGTCCAGGCGCACGCCAGCCCCCGACGCGCTGCGATAGGTGCTCACACGGCCGTAGTCAGGCGTGAAGTTGTTTTCCGGATCTTCCGTCGTGATCCGGCACTGCAAGGCGTGCCCCAGCAGCTGAATCTTGTCCTGCGTAGGCAGGCCCGCATCACTGCCAATCCGCTCGCCGGCTGCAACCCGAAGCTGGGCTTGCACGATGTCCACGCCGGTCACTTCCTCGGTTACCGTGTGCTCCACCTGGATGCGCGGGTTGACCTCAATAAAGAAGAAATCGCCGGTATCGATGTCCTGCAGGAATTCCACTGTGCCCGCGTTCGAGTAACCGGCCGCACGGGCCAGGCGCAGCGCAGCGTCGCACAGCGCTTCACGCTGGGCGGCGTCGAAGTACGGTGCCGGGGCGCGTTCCACCACCTTCTGGTGGCGGCGCTGCACCGTGCAGTCGCGCTCGAACAGGTGCACCAGCTGTCCGTGCTGGTCGCCGAGTATCTGCACTTCGACGTGGCGCGCCCGGCGTACCAGTTTCTCCAGGTAGACCTCGTCTTTCCCGAAGGCGCTCGCTGCCTCGCGCCGCGCTGGGTCCAGTTGCGCCACCAGGTCGGCCTCGGTTTGCAGCACCCGCATGCCGCGGCCACCGCCACCCCAGCTGGCTTTCAGCATCACCGGGTAACCGATATCGGCGGCCAGCCCCTTCGCCTGCTCCAGGTCACGGGGCAAGGGCCCTGTGGCCGGCATCACCGGCACGCCGGCGCTCTCGGCCAGCGCCCGCGCTTCTACTTTGTTGCCGAGCCGTCGCATCACGTCGCTGGACGGCCCGACGAAAATAATGCCGGCGTCGCGGCACGCGTCGGCGAATTCCGGGTTCTCCGCCAGGAAGCCGTATCCAGGATGAATCGCGTCTACGCCGGCGCGCTTGGCTACCCGCAGCAGTCCCTGGATATCGAGATAGGCGCCGATGGGGTCGCCACCCTTGCCAATCCGGTAAGACTCGTCGGCCTTGAAGCGATGCAGGGCAAAGCGGTCTTCCTCCGTGTACACGGCCACCGTCCGCATCCCCAGCTCCGTGGCGGCACGGAATATGCGAATGGCAATCTCGCTGCGGTTGGCGACGAGGAGGCTGCGGATCGGTTGCGTCATTGTTGAGGTCTGGCCGCGCTGGCGCTGGACCACTGAGCTTAACAGCCACTACCCGGGCCCCGCCCGGCAGAAGGGACCAAAGCCTTGACCCGGCTGACTTCCCCGGTGCGGCGCGTGGCCGTCATTTGGCTGGCGCAACCGGCCAAAACGGGCTCACGGCTGCCTAAGTGTGATCCCGACCGACCTCCCCCTGGCCCAGCATGTGCTATTCATAGGCGATTGTCCGCCCCGCCGTTAAGCTGATGCGAACCGCACACGCAATCCTGACCCTGTGTCTGATGTTCATCCAGAACCTCGGAGCAGCCGAGAGCGAACTGGCCAGCCAAGAGGCGGAAGTGCTGATCGTGACCGGCACCCGGCTGTCAGACACCATGAACCGGCTGCCGAACAGCATCTCGGTACTTGACCTGGCGGACATCGAGGCCCGCAACGATGCCAGCATGACCGACCTGCTGCGCAGCGTGCCCGGCCTGCAGGTCACCCAGCCCGGCGGCCGCGGCGGCGTTGCCTCCCTGTTCCTGCGCGGCGGCGAACCCAACTTCACGGTCTTCATGATCGATGGCGTCGAAGTGAACGACCCTAACAACACGCGGGGCGGATCTTTCGATCTCGCGACCCTGAGTCTCGATGACGTGGAACGGGTTGAGATCGTGCGCGGTCCCCAGTCGGCGATCTATGGCTCCGATGCGCTCAGTGGCGTCGTTAACGTAATCACCAAGGGCGGCAGCGACAAGCTGTCAGCCACGATAGAGGGCGAATTTGGCGGTGATGAATACCAGCACGGCTTGCTGCAGCTCTCCGGCCCGGCGGGTAAAGACGGCGGTTTTTTTGTTCAGGCCGTGTCCCTCGACGACGGCGACCCGGTTGAGGGCGGCAACTATGACCTGGACTCGATCGCTGGCAAGTTCACCTGGCAGGGCCTGGATGGTGTCGACCTGAGCCTGTTCGGGCGTTATGCAGACAGTGACGGCAGAGCATTCCCGGAAGACAGCGGCGGGCCCGACCTGGCGGTCATTCGCGCCGTTGACGAGAAAAATGCGAAGGACTACAGCATTGGCGGCAATTTCTCCTGGCGGCTTTCCAGTGCGTGGGAAATTGCGGGTATTGCCAGCTATTACGACCGCAAAGACGATTTCCTGTCGCCCGGTGTCGCCCCGGGCGTTCGCGACGGCGTGCCGCCTAACGGCACCGATTCCGAACTCGAGCGCACCAACATCGCCCTGCATACGAGCTTCATGGCGGCAGACAGCCTCGCCGCCACCGTCGGCGTCGATTTCGAGCGCGAGGATGGCAAGGCCGACGGCTTCGTAGAGTTTGCGCCCGGGGTGTCGCTCCCAAATACCTTCAGTCTTAATCGTGACATCGTCGGCGTGTTCGGCGAGCTTCGCTACAACGTGCTGGAGAACTGGCTTCTGCACGGCAGCTTGCGTTACGACGACCCCGACGATTCGTCTAACGAGACGAAAGGCAAGATCGGCACGCTGTGGTCATTTAACCAAGGGCGTACACAACTGCAGGCGAACTGGGGCAAGGGCTTCAAGCTGCCGAGCTTTTTTGCGCTGGGCAGTTCCCTGGTCGGCAACCCGGACCTGTTGCCGGAGGAAAGCGAAAGCATCGACATCGGCGTTCGGCAGACGCTGTTCGAAGACAGTCTCGCGGTGAACATCACCCTGTTTCACAACGACTTTGACAACCTGATCGATTTCGACTTTGACCTGTTCACGAACGTCAACCGCGACTCCGTGGAAACTGAAGGTGTGGAGGTCGCTTTCGACTACCAGGTCAACCAGCGAGTGGGTCTCTCGGGCCACGCAACTTATACCGACATCGACGTCAAAAAAACCAACGCCCAGCTGCGACAGCGGCCCGACTGGCGCGGCGGTGCCGACCTGCGCTGGCAGGTGGCCAGTGACTGGCTGTTCAACCTGACGTGGCTCTACGTGGACGACACCTTTGATTCTTCCATACCCACCGGCGGCGTCACGCTGGACAGCTACAACCGCGTGAATGCGAATCTCCGCTGGCAGGCAACAGAACGCCTGGGCCTGGCCCTGGCCGTAGACAATCTCTTCGACGAAGACTACGAAGAAGCGGTGGGTTTCCCGGCAGTCGGTCTTAGGGCACGATTCTCTGCGCGCTTCCGTTTTGGAGGGTAGGTCGATGACACGCTGGCTAAACCTTGCCGTGGCTGCGGTCTTCGCTTGGGCCGCCATCGTGCAATACAACGATCCGGACCCCTTGTTGTGGATTGCTGTCTACGCCGGCGGCGCCGCGATGGCGGTGCTGGCTTTTGTGGGCCGCTACTACACGCCCGCACTGCTGCTGCTGGGTGCCGTCTTGGTGTTCTGGATGGGCACGCTTGCCGGTGGAGTGCAGGATTTCCTGGCGCAGGGTGATGCCGGTTTGTTGTTTGCCGGCATGAGCCCGGAGCGGCCCTACGTGGAGCTCGCGCGCGAATTTCTCGGCCTCAGCCTGATCCTGGCGAGCGTGCTGGTCTACCTCGGGCTCGCGCGCCGCGCGAAGACGAACTGATCCTGCTCTGCGCCCGGCAGGCCGGATATTGCGCATCGATGGGGCCCGGAAGGGCGCGCTGCGCGTAGGGCCAAAGCCACGGCCGAAAGGGCCATGCATCCGGATTGCGGAATACCGGGCCTTCGCCCAGAATCTTCTGGTCGACCGCACACCGTGGCACTTAACAAACAACGATCAGCTCCAGGTTCGCACCATGACAGAGGCGTCCGCACAAGCGCTGGAAGCGGCCATTGCCGCTTATCAGGATCCCTATCTCGACCAGGACCTTGTGTCGGCCGGCATGGTCAAGTCTGTCGAAGCCGAGAACAATGTCGCCCGCGTGGAGATCGAACTCGGCTTCCCGGCCAAAGGCTACGAGAGCGAGTTGCGCGAGGCGCTGACCACGCGGCTGATCGAGGTACCCGGCATCGACAGCGCCGATATCAGTATTAGCTCCAGGATTACTTCACACGCGGTACAGACAAACCTGCAGCCGCTCACCAACATCAAGAACGTGATTGCCGTCGCGTCAGGCAAGGGCGGTGTGGGCAAGTCGACCACGGCCGTAAATCTCGCCCTGGCGCTGCAGGCGGAAGGCGCCAACGTGGGCCTGCTGGACGCCGACATTTACGGCCCCAGCCAGCCGCGCATGCTCGGCATCTCGGGCCAACGCCCGCAGTCAGCCGACGGCAAGACCATGACACCGCTCACGGCCTACGGCATTCAGTGTATGTCGATCGGCTTCCTGGTCAACGAAGAAGAGGCCATGATCTGGCGCGGCCCGATGGCCACGCAGGCCTTCAACCAGCTGATGAGCCAGACCAACTGGGACAACCTGGACTACCTGATCGTCGACATGCCACCCGGGACCGGCGATATCGCGCTGACGCTGTCTCAGCAGGTGCCGGTCAGCGGCGCGATTATCGTGACCACACCCCAGGACATCGCGCTGCTGGACGCACGCAAGGGTCTGCGCATGTTCGAGAAAGTGAACGTGTCGATACTCGGCATCGTCGAAAACATGAGTACCCACATCTGCTCGCAATGCGGTCACGAGGAACCGATTTTCGGCGCCGGTGGCGGCAAGCGCATGTCCGCCCAGTTCGAGGTTCCACTGCTCGGCGCGCTGCCCCTGGATATCCAGATTCGCACCGAAGCCGACAGCGGCTATCCCACGGTGGCCGCCCATCCCGACAGCCCGATCAGCCAGGCATATCGCGATATTGCCCGCCGCGCCGCTGCCCGGCTGGCCGTCACGGCGCGCGACTACAGCAGCCTGTTCCCCAAAATTACTATCGAAGGCGGTTGACCGAGTCGGCCAAAATCCTTCGGTAGGAGCGGCTTTAGCCGCGATCTTGCTTGAATTCGGGCAAAGTTAACGATTCTTGATCGCGGCTAAAGCCGCTCCCACCGATGCCGGTTTCCAGCGTGGGCCGCTGGATACCTTCATCGCGGCTAAAGCCGCTCCTACCGGTGCCGGTTCCCAGCGTGGGCCGCTGGATACCTTCGTCGCGGCTGAAGCCGCTCCCAACGGCGCTATTGGTTACGGGTGGCGGCCCGCTCTAGCCATCTGTCTTTCGGGCATGCCCTTCGGCAGCGAGGCGCTCGAGATAGTCCTGCCAGTAGGCTTCCTGGTGGCGACCGAGGTCGTAGAAGACCTTCCACGTAAATAACCCGGAGCTGTGCCCGTCACTGAACACCAGACGAACCGCATAGTTGCCCACGGGCAGGATGTCGCCAATAGTGACGTCTTCTTTTCCAACCTGCAGGGTGCCACCACCGCCGTGCCCCCGTACTTCGGCAGACGGTGAATAGACGCGCAGATATTCGCTGCTCATTTCATACGACTGGCCGTCGTCGAAGGCCACCGTCAGCAAACTGCGGGACGCGTTCAGCTTGATCTCTGCAGGAACCGGGATACGGGTAACCGTGTCGGACATGGAGAAACTTTGGATCGGTTCACCAAACAACAATATACAGAAAACCTGTCGGCGGATCGCCAGGCAACACATTTGGCGCTTGGTATTGCTCGCGCTCAGGGCACCCACCAGGAGCGGCGACCCATCGCCTGCATCAGGACACGAAGATGACGGCCCGGCTACCATACGCTGATGCGCATTGACCCCGACCGCCTGAGTCCCACCGTCGCCTACGGGATGCTCACGGCGACCATGGCCTGTCTCGCGTTGAATCATGTGATCGGGCGCGGTATGCACGAGCTGGCACCGCCGGTGGGGCTGTCGTTCTGGCGCTGGACGGTGGCCGCGGTGCTAATGCTGGCCATCGTGGGCCGCGGCCTCGGGGCCAAACTGCCCGTTTACCGCCGCCACACGCTCCTGTTTCTCGGCCTCGGCGCACTCATGGTGGGCAGCACCACGCTCCTCGTGTGGTCACTGCAGTTCACGCAGGCAATGAATGTATCGCTGATCAACGGGCTGCAGCCGGCGATGACCGTGCTGATGACCTTCGTGTTCCTGCAGCAACGGCTTACGCTGCTGCAAATCGCTGGCGTCGTGGTCGGTTTCGTCGGCGTGCTGGCGATGGTCTCGAAGGGCAGCTGGCAAGTGGTCGCCAGCCTGAGCTTTAACCGTGGTGATATCGGCGCACTGATTGGCATGTTCGGCCTGGCCGCGTACGCCATTGGCCTGCGCTGGCTCCCACGTGACCTCCGCCCCTTCGACGCACTGTTCGCCATTACCGTGGCCGGTTGCCTGGCCGTGCTGCCGATTTACGCTGCCGAATCCCTGTCAGGCCGGCCATTCGCGCTGACGCTCGAAACGGCCGGCGCGGTGCTGGCGATGGGCACAATCGGGTCGGTGGCCGGCAACCTGATGTGGAACATCGGCAACCAGGCGCTGGGGGCAAACAAGGCGAGTATCTTCGTCAACCTGATCCCGGTTTTCGGCGTGGTCATGGCCATCGCGTTCCTGGGCGAACAGTTGCGGCCATATCACGTGGTCGGCTTCGGTTTGATCTGCGCCGGCGTCTGGTGCGTGCTCGCGCGCAGATTGATGAAGGCGGATGCAGGACGCGTCCGGGAAACCTAGCAACCTAACTCGGGTAGATCACGAAAATATTCGAGCGCGTCCGGATTGGCGAGCGCGTCTGCATTCGTCACGGCCCGGCCGTGAATCACATCGCGCACGGCGAGCTCGGTGAGCTTGCCGGACGTGGTGCGCGGGAAGTCGGGTACTGCGATGAGCTTTGCCGGCACGTGCCGGGGTGAGGCC
>CAMYJV010000102.1 GCA_947258805.1 uncultured Gammaproteobacteria bacterium
GAATCGAGCCTGAGTGAGATACTAGCGGCGTTCGATCACGAGGCAATAAGGCGCTGCTCGGACGATTCCTCGTGCAATATGCTCTGCAGCCGCGTGCTTGGTTCAAACATGCGCCATCCGCTATCGGCATTGATAACCGCCTTTTCAAGTTCCGCAGTAAAAAAAGTAGAGTAGATCTAGTTTTGAAAAGCTCTGATGCTGCTCTACACCTTTACGATCACACCCAATAACCGCAAGGCCGAGGCCTTCGTGAAGCACTTCGACCTGCCCGTGGATATCCACCACGTGAGCTTCAAGGACCGGGAAACCCAGAGCCCCGAGTTCCTGGCCATTAACCCGATGGCCAAGGTGCCGGCGCTGGTGGACGACGACCTGAAACTCTGGGAATCGAACGCGATCCTGGCCTATCTCGCCACGGTATTCCCACAGACGCATGCGATACCCACAGATGCGAAAGGGCGCGCCGATGTGGATCGCTGGTTGCACTGGCAGAGCTGTCACCTGATGCCGGCCATGGGCGCGTTGAAACAGGCGGAGGAAAAAGATCTCGACTCGCTGACGCCGCTGCTGAAGATTCTGGAAGGCCAGCTTGCCGACGGCCGCGAGTACATGCTGGGCGAACTGAGCGTCGTGGACTTCGCCGTCGCCGCGTACCTGATCACGAAGCTGAGCCGTAAGCTCGATTACTCCGAGTGTCCCCATGTGCTGGCCTGGCGCGACCGGGTGGAAGGCCTGAAAGGCTTCGTTGAGACCCAGGTGAAGATGCCGCCGGCACCCGCCCAGGCTGCAGGTTGAGACTTGGCCACGCTGGACAAACTCCGGGAACGCCAGCGCGAACTGGAAGACCGTCTCGCCGACGGTGACCTGTCTGCAGAAGCGGAGCTGGAGCGTGTTGACCGCGCGATACGCGCGCGCAGCCTCGATGTGGCCTATGCGCGCAAACGCCACGCCGCGGTAAAAGACGCGGTGCAGGCCGGGGTGCCGCTAACGGAGACCCGCAAGCGGCGCTCCGCGGCCGAGCTGGAGCGCCTGGCGAAAGCGCGCGCCAAGCGCCCGCTGAATCGTTTTTGATTCCCGGTTCGGCGATTCACCAGCCGCCCGACACCTGGGCTGAGCACTTGCGCGCCCGCGCGGTCGGCGCATCGCCTGATCACGATCGCGCCGCAATCCTGGCCGCGTTTCGGCAGCACAGCGACTACTACCGGGCGCGTATTGGCGACGCTGACTGGTCGCACGTGCCGGTGCTGGAGAAGGCCGATGTCGCCGACATCCCTGTCGCCGCTGCACCGGATCTGCGAGACACGCGCACCTCCGGCACCAGCGGTTTCCAGGTCACCATTCGCAACACCGCGCGGGAACGCGAGTTCCGGCGGGCTCTGCTCTATCGCCCGCAGCTGTTTTATGGCCTGCCCGCCGAGGTAAACCAGGTGGTCTTCGTGGACGGCGCGTGGTGCGCGAGTCCGGCGGATCCGGCGAAGTGGTTTCGTTACGGCGGTACCACCTACAAGACCTGGTTTTGCGGCGTGGCCGGCAACCCGCGCGAGATCTGGCAACTGCTCATCACGCTGCGCCCGCAGCTGGTGCGCGGTATTGCGAGCGGCATCGTGCGTTTCGTGGAAAGCGTCAATGCGCCGCTGAAAGATGTCGGCGTAGGTATCGTTGCCCCGGGGGGCGAGTCCCTGTTGCCCGAATGGCGGCGGGCCATCGAACAGGGCTTCCGGGCGCGTGTGCTGGACCGCTACGGGTCTACCGAGACCGGCGCCATTGCCTGGCAGTGCCCGAGCTGCGGGCATTACCACGCGAACTCCGACGAAATCCTGCTGGAAGACGATGCGGAGGGCTTGATTGCCACGCCGCTGTTCGTGACTTCGCAGCCCTTGCTCCGCTACCGGCTGGGCGACAGCGTGCGCTTCGATGCGGAGGCGGCCGACTGCCACGTCCGCCTGCCCACGCTGACCATCGAGCAGGCGCGCCGGGACGACTGGCTCATCGACGGAAAAGGCCAGCGCGTATCGCCGCTGGCCTTCCAGTTCGAGCAGGTGCCGGGCCTGCGGGCCTGGCGGCTGCACCAGGATGCAGCCGGCCGGCTGACCCTGTACTTCGACGCCGGGGATACGGAGGCCGCTGGCCCGCTGTTGCTGGCGGCAGTCAGCGCCACTGTGCCCGGCCGCCCCTGCGAGCTGGTGCCGGGCGTCTGGCGGGCGCCGGACAACGCGCCTTTTGCAGGAAAGTTCAAGCGGGTCAGCTCCGAACTCGCCGCGCGGGCGAATACTCTGGCGTGAAGCTTTCCGTCGTCATTCCCGCCTGGAACGAAGAGCAGCTGCTGCCGGCCTGCCTGGCCTCCGTGTCCGCGAACCTTGGCGATGATGGCATCGGTCTCGACGTCGAGCTGATCGTGGTGGATAACAACTCCACGGATCGCACTGCAGCCGTTGCCGAGGCGGGCGGCGCGCGCGTGGTCTTCGAGGCGGTGAACCAGATTGCGCGAGCGCGAAATGCCGGTGCTGCCGCGGCCACCGGTGACTGGCTGCTGTTCCTGGACGCCGACAGCCACCTGAATCCCGGCCTCGCCGCCGGGTTGCGGCAGGTGCTCGAATCGGACCGTTGGGTGGGCTGCGGCGCCACCATGCACATGCCCGATCTGCCGTGGTGGGCGCTGGCGATGATGCGCACGTGGAACGGCGTATCGCGCCTGTGCCGCTGGGCCGCCGGGTCCTTTCTCGCCTGTCGAACGGAGGCCTTTCGTGACGTCGGCGGCTTTGACGACGCGCTATACGCGGCGGAAGAAATCGATCTCAGCCGGCGTCTCAAACGCTGGGGGCGGGCCCGCGGCCAGACCTTCACGATCCTGCACCGTTACCCGCTACACACTTCCGGGCGCAAGCTCAGGCTCTACTCCGGTCGTGAAATCGCCGCGCAGTTCGGGCGCCTGCTGGCGCGGCCTTGGCGTTCGCTGCGCAGCCGCGACGACCTCGGGCTCTGGTACGACGGGCGGCGTTAGGCCACCAGGCGCCGACCTACATCAGCGGCACCGGGTCGAGTACCCAGTTGCCGGTGGTGTGCCGTTCCGGGCACGGGATCGCATAGGCCACATCCGTCCGGGTCTCGCGCAGCTCGCGCACGTCGATGCGCCAGCCGCGGCTCTGCCAGTCTTCCAGGAACTTGCGGTAGGTCACGATTGGCCCGTCGGCGGGCACCAGCAGTTCCTTCGTGGTGTTGTGCGGGGTGCGCACCGGGTTCAGGTCCACCAGGATATCGATATCTTCCTGGGCGATTTCCATGTTGACGTCCATGATGCGCTTGTCCATGGCCGGGTCCATCATGAAGTGGCGCATGTTCACGAAAAAGATGCGCGTGTGGAACTCGTCGATGGGCGCCTCGAAGAAATACTGGTGGAAGATGTTGTCTTTAGAGAACTGCAGCCACGTGACGAGTTGATTCGGCCCCAGGTGCCCCGAGCCGCCGCGCAGGTATTCCGTGTCGCGGTGAATCTGGTCGCCCATCAGCGCGGTGTCGGCCTTCTCGTGCACGAAGGGGATAATGAACTTGCTCCCCCAGTCGGTCATCGGCTGCACGTCGATAGGTTTGCTGCGAAAGTCCTGGCGCATGCCGGGCGCGCCCTGCTTCGGGTGTACGAACTCGTTGTGGGCGGCGTCCAGGCCGTTTTCCACCGAGCGCTCGTAGTAATAGTCCACGTCGAAGACCACCAGTTCGTTCGCCCGCCAGTCCGGCGCGTCGAACTCCGTGATGTCATAGATGGGTGGCCGCTCTTCCTCCGGCAGGTCGCCGAGAAAGGCAAACACGATGCCGTAGCGCTCCTCCACCGGGTAGGTGTCCACTTTCGCTCGGGCCGGGGGGTGCTGGCCGTCGCCCAGCGACGGGATCACCGTGCAGTGCCCGCCGCCATTAAACTGCCAGCCGTGATACGGGCACTCGACGCAGTCGCCCTTGATCTTGCCTTTGCCCAGCGCACCGCCGCGGTGGACGCAGGTGTCGCTCAGCACGTGCGCCTGTCCGGCCGGGTCGCGAAAGGCGACGAAATCCAGGCCGAGAATGCGCGCGCGCACGGGCGCGTCGTTCGTGACCTCGGTGCTGCGGGCCACGGGGTACCAGAAGTTGATGTACATGCTCGATATCTCCGTGCCAGGGCCATTCGCACCGTGCTTGGGTTACGAATTGCCGGTGTTCCCCGGATCGTAATCTCCTATCAGCGGGATGACCATGCTTACGCCCGGCGCCCGGCGAGACGCCTGGCCGGGTTCTCGCGGCAGCCCTCTATTCCAGGGCACCTGACTGGCGCCGAAACGCAGGCTTTTTCGAGATGCCGCAGAGTTGGTGTATAACGATCCAGTCCGTTGCCTTGGTCGGAAATCGTTCATGGACAAGAAGAAACAATGCGCTGTTGCGCTTGGTCTCGTACTCCTCTGGCTAGCCGGCTGTGCGCCAGATAACGCCTCCGAGGCTCCCTCCGCAGACACCTCCGGGCCTCGCGCCTGGGACGCGGCGGCCCTCGCCGCCGCACTGGCGGAAGCCGGACGCCCGGAAGCGGACGTTGCCCGCGATGGCGGCCGCAAGCCTGCCGACGTGCTGGCATTTGCCGGCGTGGCGCCGGGCATGACCGTGATGGATGTCATGGCCGCGAGCGGCTGGTATACGGAAGTGCTGGCCGTGGCGGTTGGGCCGGACGGCATCGTGTACGCGGAGAACCCGCGCTGGCTGCTCGAGGCGATGAATGGCGCGCCGGATAAAGCCCTGACCGAGCGGCTGGCCGGCGAGCGGTTGCCCAATGTTGTGCGCAAGGACGGGGGGCTGGAGGAGGGCGCGGTGCCCGCAAACAGCGTGGATGTGGCGCTCACTGCGCTGAACTTCCACGACACGGTGGACCGCTCTGGCGAGCAGGCCGGTATCGACCAGCTCAACCAGATATATGCGGCACTGAAGCCCGGCGGCGTGCTGATACTGATCGACCACTCCGGCAAACCCGGCGCTGACAACAAGAAGTTGCATCGTATCGAGGAGTCGGATGTCGAGGCTTTGGTGAAGCAGACACCTTTCGCGATGGAAGAAGAAGGCGGCATGCTGCGGAATCCGGACGATGATCAGACGGGGATGGTCTTCGGCAAGGACATTCGCGGGAAGACGGATCGCTTTGTCTGGAAGCTGCGCAAGCCCGCCTAGAGCCAGGTTCAGGTCCGCCCGGAATTCGTGCAGCGGGCCCGCAGCGCCGGCCATGCCCATCAATATTATGTAAAATTGTCTCGGCAGGGCAGGTTGAACTCAACGCGTTGCGCTCTGCCAAATCGGGCCTTTGAGTGAGGCTGCGGACCGGGCAGTTGTATTGAGTCTGGTTATTGTCTATTTGGTTCGGCCAGGCCTCGGGTTCCGCCAGCCAGGATTTTGACCGGCCCGGCATGGCCAGGAAAATGCGAACTGGTGCTCATTTCTGAGAACTGGTTCCTTCCGGTGGGTTGTTCCTGCATTAGAATCAAGATGTTGGAATAGCCGGCAAACGATGGGAAAGACGGCAGTTCGCAATGCATCAGAGGCTCGACCATTGAGCCGAAACATAATAGGGAATTTAAGCACGGGACATACTCGGCTGAAAATACTAGAATTAGATGCCTAGTTTTCAGTCCGGCTTTGACCTGTCGGCTGCTAACGAGTCCCCGCTCTCGGCGCTAATAAGAAGAACATGTACGAGAATTATTTCGGACTGACCGAACGCCCTTTTGATCTGGCTCCGGATCCCCGGTTCCTGTTTCTGACCGAGGCGCATGGACGTGCGGTGGCTAACCTGAAATTCGCACTGGCGAATCACGACACCTTCGTGATCCTGTCTGGCGAAATTGGTATCGGGAAAACGACCGTTCTGAATACGGTGCTTGACGAGCTTGGTGGCGGGTACGAAACGGCCAGGTTGACCCATACGACACTGGACAACATCGAACTGCTGCAGGCGCTCCTGTCCGAGTTCGGTAAACCAATGTACACAAGGAAGAGGGTGCAGCTTTTGGACACGCTGCGCGACATCTTCCTGGAGAAACACCGCCAGCGCACTCACGTCGTCATCATCGTCGACGAAGCCCAGAAGCTGAACGCCGAGGCCCTCGAAGAACTGCGCCTTTTGACCTGCATCGACAGTCACGATCGGCGCATAGTCACGGTCGTACTTACCGGCAGCACCGAACTGGATGACGTGGTCGATTCGCCGAATCTCGTGCAGCTACGGCAACGGGTTCGGCTCCGGCAGCGTCTCAGGTGCATGAACGAGGAAGAGACCGAGGCGTATATCCGTCATCGCATCGAACTTGTAGGCGGCGACATGGATGCGATTTTCAGCCCGGACGCTGTCCGCGAGATCCATAGGCTTGCCACCGGAACGCCCCGGCTGATCAACACACTGTGTGACACTGCGCTGATGGCCTGTTGTGTCGAAGAGACGCCCACCGTGACCGCAGAGATCATCGATGAGACCGTTCGTGAATTAGGCTGGGACTGGTTCGAGGAAGGTAATTCCAAGCGCGTCGCTGAGCAAACACCTGTGCCAACAGCCAAGCCCGCTTACTGCCCGAAGTTGATCGTTTATCGCGCGGGCAGATTGATAGACCAGGTCGAAATCTCCCAATTTCCGTTTCTGATCGGCCGCAGCCACGCTAACGACCTGGTCGTGATCGACAAGAACGTCAGCCGCCGACACGCGCTGATTGACCATATCAGTAACGTCTACATCATCGAAGACTTGCAGAGCAAGAACGGCCTCTTGCTGAATGGCAAGCGCCAGAAACGCGGTTTGCTGCGTAATGGAGACGTAATAACACTAGGCCAGGTCGACGTCGCATTCTCGAATGTGCCGCTGCCTGATGAGTTGCCAGTAACGACACCGGATGCGGAGACACCGGATGTTGAAATCAACCCGACAGATACCAGTTCTAACCTTGAGAAACTGGCCGGGGCAGAAGAAAGCTTCGAGCAGAAGGAGCGAAAATTTGTCTAGCGCAGTTGCAGTTGGGCAATTGGGCGCAGCCCGATTGGTCCTTATGTCGCGTCTGCCAGCGAATCTCCAGATTATGCACAGCTTCGCATCTTGGAGCGGAGTTTTGCGCTATAAAGGCGGGATAGTGCCCAGCGGAGAAAATAGTTGCTTGGCCTGCTTTCGTGAGTTCTTTAGTCGCTCGTCTGCGCAGAAATCACAAGCATTGAATAAGAATGAATATGAAAATGTATAACCCGATGATTCAGAGCCAAAGAGTGAATACGCTTATTGTGAATCCAGGCACGTCAATTTTCCTGGCGCTGATGCTGATGTGTGGATTAGCAGGTCCGGTTAATGCCGAGGCGCGGGCAACAGTAGATGCTTATCGTCTCGCGCCGGGTGACCAGGTCCTCATCAACGTGTTTGGCGAAGACGATCTCTCTATGGATGTCAGGCTCGGTAATTCGGGGACATTGAATTACCCGCTGCTGGGCGTTCTGCAGATCGAAGGCTTGACGGTCAACGAGCTGGAGGAACTGATCACCGATGGGCTCAGAGGTCCGTATCTGATTGATCCTGACGTAACAGTCTCCATGAAGGCGTACCGTAGTTTCTATCTGAACGGTGAAGTCGAGAAGCCGGGCGGATATCCCTACGAGCCCGGACTGACGCTCGAAAAAGCCATTGCTCTGGCCGGGGGGTTCACGGAGTTTGCTGCCAGGAAGAAAATCGAGGTCAAACGGGCCGCTGGCGCATCTGGGGAATCGGTGCGATTGCGGCTGACGGACCCCGTGTACCCCGGCGACGTCATCAACGTTCCGGAGACGGGTTTGTTCTGAGCGGGCGTCTGCACGTACAAGCTTCACCTGAGCAGAGGATAGAAGTCGTTTCGCCAGGATACGAGTAAGAGATACATGGAAAGGCAAAAACAAGATAACGAAATAGATCTCCGTCAGGTCTGGAGCGCCGTGAGTCGGCGACAGTGGGCGATCCTTGGCGCCGCAGCCGTCGTGAGCATGGTTGCGGCTTTGATTTTGTCGACAATCACGCCAGTCTACAGGGCATCAGCAACGCTCCTGATCGAGTCGGATCAAAAGAACATCGTTTCCATCGACGAAGTCTACGGCGTAGACACCGGGAGTGAGCAGTACTACGAGACGCAGTTCGAGATACTGCGATCCCGATCCATCGCCGAGACCGTTATCGATCGCCTGGACCTGGTCAATGAACCGAGCTTCCAGGCCAAAGCCGGCGGCGTCGGACAATGGCTGCGCGGGTTCCGTAAAAAACCGGCATCTCAGGTCGCACCCGATCCGAGGCGGCGGACAGCTGAGCGGTATTTCCAAAGTCTGTTCGTGGCCCCTATCCCGAAGACGCAGTTGGTGCGCGTCTATTTCGACTCGGAAAATCCTGAACTCGCCGCGCGCGTCGCAAACGCCCACGCGCAAGCCTACATCGGCAGTATCGGCGAAGCTCGAGATGACGTGACGGAATCCGCAGCGAGCTGGATGTCGGAGCGTGTGGAAGGGCTCAAGCAACAGCTCTTGGATTCAGAGCAGCGACTGCAGGCGTTTCGGGAGCAGGAGCAGTTGATCGATGACGATGGCGTAAAGTCGCTGCCAGCAAGGGAAATCAACGACCTGAACTCGCGCCTGATCGATGCGAAGCGCAAATTCTCTGTCGCGAGGATTGCTTATCTCCAGGTCTATCCTGACGGTGAGATGTCGCCAGACAATCTTGGTAGTGTCCCGGCAGTCCTTGACGACCAAGTCGTGCAGCGATTCCAGGAAGACGAAGCTCAAGCCGCGGGGCTCGTCGCAGAGTTGGGCAAACGTTACGGCCCGAAACATCCCAAGATGATTGCAGCGCAGGGTCAGCTGGCTAAAGCACAGGAGAATTTGAACAAGCAGCAGTCAAGTGTCGCCGATAGCATTCGGCGAAACTACGAGGCAGCGCGCTCGGAAGTCACATCGCTGGAGCAGGCCTTGGATATGGCCAAAGCGCAGTATCAGGATGTCGGCCGCAAGGAATCCAGGCTCGCGGAACTGCAGCAGGAGGTTGACACCAATCGCGAGCTTTACGAGATCTTTTACAGTCGAATCAAGGAAACTGTAGAAACACTGGACCTCGAGGCAGGCAATGTGCGCGTCCTAACTTCTGCGATTACCCCCAACGAACCCTATAAGCCCAAGAAGACGTTAATCGTTGCTCTTGCCTTTGTTGTCACCATTGGATTTGGCGTCATCATCGCATTTTTCCTCGAAGGGATGGATAATACGGTTCGCAACGCCTCGGACGTATCTGCGGCCTTCGAAGTCCCGCCCCTCGCTGCGGTTCCCTATATAAAGAATGGCCGCGACATCTTCAGGCACCGCATTGTTGTCGGAGCCTATGCCTGTAGCCTGTTGCTGGTCGGGGTTACTACTGTTTTTGCTATCGCGCTATGAATGCGTGTTACCCGGTAATTCATGGAACAAGAAATGAGTCTTATTGAAAAAGCTGTCAATCAACAGCGTCTCAGCAAGAAGATCGCGGAAGCCGGCAGGGGTGACCGGGCACAATCCCTGCTCGAGACGAAATCGTCCCTGGACTTGAGTGGAGTAACACAGGTCCGGATAGAGCCCAGTCACGCCTTCGAGTACAGGCTGGCCGCCAGGAGGGAGGACGATTCTGTTGCAT
>CAMYJV010000103.1 GCA_947258805.1 uncultured Gammaproteobacteria bacterium
CGCTTCCGCCGCCGGCGGCATGGAGATCGAGGAGATCTCGCAGGAGAACCCGGATTCGATCCTGCGAATGGTCGTCGAACCTGCCGTTGGGTTGCAGGATTTCCAGGCCCGCGAACTGGCCTTTGGACTGGGCCTGGATAAGCCCACCGATACCGGGCCCGGAACTCACGGAAGCGATACCCCGGGTCAGGGTCACCTGCCGCGTGAGGCCGGGTGGCAGGTAGTGCATGGGTGAATCCATCCAGTTGAGACCACCCGGTGTCACGCGGATATCATCCACGCGCACATTCATTCGGGGCCCGGCGAGACCGCGATATTGCGCCTGCCCGCTCAGGGGCCCGTTCTTGTTGACGGCCGCACCCGGCAATTGCGCGATGGCCGCCATGGAATCAGGGCTCGGCGCACCGCCGACCCCGGGGGTGATATCGGTGGTGTCGTCTCTGCTCTGGGTCTCGATGACCGTGATCTCTGGAATCTGGCTCCAGGCGGATACAGTCCACAGGCTCGTGGCCAGAAGCCACGCGGTTGCTCCAAGTTTCATTAATCTTCTCCGCCCGTCTCGATGCACGGGTGCGCAGATAGCGCACGCCCGCGAGCCGGTAGTTTTTTCAGCTTGTCCATCGCCGCTGCCGGCCAGCATGGCCGTGCGACTGGAAGTGAGTTGCGGTTACAGAGAGGGGGGAGCGCGAGAGCGAGTATTAGCAGGCGTGGCCAGGGCAGCACGAACCCTCGGCGGGTCCGGCGAAAAGCGAATAACAGAATGCGCCAAGACATAGATCTGGACTGCAACGCCCTGGGCTGGAGTCCGATCAACGCCAGCAACGCAGGAAGCCGACGCACTGCAATCGCAGTCGGAGGGCATTGCCATGTCCGGGCCAGATTCCTGGTGCATCGGACAGTCGGCTGGAGCTGTCTGCGAGGAGCCAAGTGCGAAGGTGCCGGCGGCATGCAGGGGCGCAACCAGCGAGTGCGCCGCCAGGATCAGTAAGAGGACGAGCCTGGCGATGCGGTGCCGGCCAATCTGCCTATCTCGCTTTGTTCTATGCCCTGACATCTGTTCCTCACGCCGCCGGAGAAACTTCACAAGAGCCGCGCGCAGGGCAAAAGCCTGGCAGCGTCAGTTCAATCCGTCACCGGAGGATAGTACTTGCAAACGCCCTGTATCAGCGAGTGGGTGAATGACCAATGCGCGGTGAAGGCATCAATTGACAGACGAATCGTCGGTGGCGCCTCGCACGCGGGCTCCCTGGCGCCCGTGAATCTCCCGCGGCCGTGCAGAAACGCCTTTCAGTTGGTTGCCGGCGGCTGAGGTCGGGCGAACCCGCCCGTCGGCCGGCTCGCTCGGCGGGATCGGGGCGATGGGATACGCTCAGAAGGGCAGCTCGCCGGCTGGTGGTCCCCGGTTCCGGTGGGCTGGCTCCATGGCCGCCTGGTCGCGCCCCAGGTGCGCCAGCATCCGCTCGGTAACAAAAGGTGTACCTTTGGGTTATGGCGTTCGACCATCCACGTGCCTCGGCGGCACTCAAGGAAGCCCGGCAGGCGCTCGAGCGGGCCTATGCGCCGTATTCGCAGTTTTGCATGGGCGCGGCGGTGGTGACGTCGACCAGCGCCATCGTACCTGGCGCGCTGGTGGAGAATGTGTCGCTCGGGCTTGCCATGTGCGCCGAGCGCGGTGCGCTGCTGACGGCTGCCCATTGAGAAGGCGCCGGGCGGGTTTTCACCAACCGGCAACTGGCCCGGCACGATCGTTCGGTTGCCGTGGGCTAAGCGGAGCAGGCTCAGCAGTCAGTGACGTCGCGCTCAGGCACTCGGTCCACGCGCGATCGTGCAGGCCGAACAGCCAGCCGACATTCGCGTACGAGCTCGGGTCGCGGCCGTCCGGGAGCAGTTCCACAACCTTGATGTCCGGCCGGAAGATCGGGTGCTGGCTCAGGATCAGCCGGCCGTCCGGCGTGACCGCGATGTTACCCGGTGCCTGGTCGAGCTCTGCCACCAGTTCCAGTTCGCCGGCGGGCTCCGGCTGCGTCGCGCAGGCGGCGCAGAGCAGCAGGGACAACAGCAGGCCGAGAGTCAGAAAGTCTTTGATCATCGCATCGCTCCCGGGATCACCGCCCTGCCAGGTCTGCGCCGGTGATCGCCCTGGCCACGTCGCGCCGGCCGGCACCGAGGAGTGGAAAGAGGTGCCGGAGTTAGGTTTTTGCCCCTCCTGGCTGATTGTGATGCCCAACGCCCCTATCAGCGTGGATCCAGACCACCGCCAAGAAAGGTGCAACCAGGCTGGCAATTCGGTCGCTATCCGACAAGCAAGGCAGCAAAACCTCCACATATACAATGACTTAAAATTTCCCCTTGGTCTGGCTAATAGTTGGTTGATTTTTGGCAAGATCTTGGTATAGCTTAGAGAGCCGCCCCACATCACAGGGGATGTTGGTACCAGGCAATGAATCATGACTGACAGGCTATTTGCGAACGTCGCCCGAGAAGATCCGCTGAACTTTTTTGCTGATCACGGCCTCAGGAGCCCCAAGGAAGTCGCTAAGTTCTTAGATCTAAACGAAAAAGATATTTCCAAAATCGCCGGTGTTAGCAGATCTTCTGTGCGTTGGGATAAAAGAATCCCGCCCATAGTGGTTACGCGGCTGACTGAGATCGCCAATATCTGCTCATTGGTAGCAGGGTTTTTCGACGGTGACGAGCTCCGTACCGCGCTTTGGTTCAAGACCCCTAACCCTATGCTCGGTGGAGTTACTCCTCGAGACATGTTGCGTTTAGGCCGCTACAAAAAGCTTATGCAGTTCGTCGTTGAAGCTTTAGACGCAAACGAAGTTGGCCAGGAAAAAGAGACGGCGTAAGCCACTACCTCCGCCACCGCGGCAAAAGTCCCGGATAGTCAGCGCACCCGAGTTTCTGCTAGACAGCTTCACGACAAGCGATCTTCGTGCATGGAACCAGACCTCAGCGGCAGCAACAGAGTATGAGGTCGCACGTTGCTTTTATTTGGCAGGGCAGCGAGCACTACTTCACGCTGAGATTTGCAACGCTCTCAGAAGCGGTTCCACAAAACCGTTTACCTTCGATAATTGGGCACGCATAGTAGATCATCAATACTCGACTGCGCCGTTATCAAGCGTTGGGAGCAGGAAGAGCATTGGCGGTCGTTTCAACTATGGTGAAAAGATCAATCCTGCAGCCTTTAGCGATTTCCCTGCTCTTTATTTGGCAGAAGATGAAGCGACAGCCCGAGCTGAGAAGTTTGGCGTGGCTCCATCAGACGATTTTTCCGACACAGACCTCGTACTTCGCCAGCCTGCATCATTTGCTTTTGTCAGAGTTACAGGGCAATTGAATGATGTCTTCGATTTAGCGGACAGGAAGTGCCTCAATGCGTTTGTCAAAGTTGTATCAGGGATTAAGGTGCCAAAAGAGCTTAAGGAACTCGCGAAAAAGGCCGGCAACAAAAACCCTTTTGTAATTCGAGACCCTAAAAACATGCTAGCGTCCATCCTGGATATTGACTGGAAAGCATCAATAGCTCTTTTTGATATCCCTTCGAATTCGCAAATTTTTGGAAGAATCCTTAGAGACTGCGGTTACGAGGGAATCCTATATCCGTCCACACGGGGAACCCATCGGTGCTTAGCGGTCTTTCCCGAGGCTCTTGCACACTCAACAGCTCACGTAGAAATAGTCGACGCAGCACCTTCTAAAACAATTAGACGACTTGACTCGAGCACCTGGCACGAGCTCTGCTAAAGATTTCCTTCGGTTACTGGCAAGGCATCGATCCCCTCTATCTTGCAAACAACAGGCCTGACCGCATTACGCATGCTCCTGCAAGTTGCCAGCTATAACCTCCACGAATGCCGGGGCACCGACGGCGTGCATTCGCCCGCGCGCACCCTGGAGGTATTGCGACAGCTAGATGCCGACCTCTTGTTGCTGCAGGAAATTCGCAACAGTCACTACGCTGACGGGAACGCCCAGGTGATCGACTGGTTCGCGCGCGAGCTGCGGATGCACGCGGTTCTCGGTGGCACCCTGATGCGTGAAGATGCCGAGTACGGCAACGCGTGCCTGAGCCGGCAGACGCCCTGCGACTGGCGCCGTCACGACCTGTCGGTGCCCGGCCGCGAGCCCCGCGGGCTGCTCGAACTGCGTTTCGGCGCTGGCCGCGGTACGCTGCGGGTGCTCGCCACTCATCTCGGCCTGCGAAGACGTGAAAGACTCCATCAATACCAGCGCATTGCGGATATTCTGCATGCTGCGCCCGCCACCACCACGGTGCTGGGCGGCGATTTCAATGACATTCGCCCGCCCCGGTGGTTTCGGCACGCCGCGCCACCGGGCGGGGCCACGTCGGCGGCGCGCACCTTTCCCGCCCGCTGGCCCATCCTGGCCTTCGACCGCCTGCACGTCTGGCCGGGCGAGGCCCTGCTCGAGGCCTCGGCAGTCACACCCCCGCCGGCGCGCGAGGCCTCCGATCATCTGCCCGTGGTCGCGCGAATCCAGGTTGGTGACGCTCGCGACACCTCTTGGCCCGGCGAGATGAACCCATGAGCGACACCCGCACGGCAACACGAGGGCACGGGTCCCTGTACGAGCTCTGCTGGCAGCACGGCAAGGCCAGCCGCCTGGGTGTGCTCGTAGACGGCAGCAACTACTTCGCGGCCCTGCGCGAGGCCCTGCTGAAAGCGCGTCGCTCCATTTACATCCTGGGTTGGGACATCGACAGCCGCACGCGGCTCGTCGGCGAAGACATTCCGCCCGCCGACGGCGCACCTGAGCTGCTCCGGGATTTCCTGGCTGAACTCGTGCGCAGGAACCGCCGGCTCCAGGTCAAGCTGCTGCTCTGGGACTGGTCGATGCTCCTGGCCGCCGAGCGCGAACTGCTGCCGCAGGTGTCCCTGGGATGGCAAACGCCCCGGCGTGTCGACATCTGCCTGGACGGCGAGCTGCCGTTCGGCGCCAGCCATCATCACAAGCTGGTGGTGGTCGACGATCGCCTGGCATTCATCGGTGGCCTGGATCTGACCATTCGCCGCTGGGATACGCCCGCGCATGAACCCGACAATGAACAGCGCGTGGATCCCGACGGCCAGCCGTATCCGCCATTTCACGACCTGCATGCAGTCGTGGACGGTGCACCGGCGCAGGCCATCGCCAGCTTCTGTCGGCCCCGCTGGGAACAGGCGGCCGGCGAGCACCTGGAGCCCGCCGATCTGGACACGGACCCGTGGCCGGGTTGCGTAACACCGCAGTTCACCGATCTCGATACAGGCGTCGCACGCACGGTAGCCCGCTACTGCGGCGAAGGCGAAATCCGCGAAATTGAAGCTGTCTACGTGGCCGCCATTCGCGCGGCGGAACGCTTTATCTACATCGAGAACCAGTACGTCACGGCCGGCGTCGTCGCCGAGGCCCTGATCGAGCGCCTGCATGACAACCCCCGGCTGCAGGTGCTGTTTGTGTGCCCGCGCGCACCGGGCGGCTGGCTGGAAGCCAGCACCATGGGCGCCAGCCGTGAACGCATCATGGCACGCATCGCCGAGGCCGGCGTGGATGATCGCGTTCGCTTTGTAGAACCCGTCGTAAAGGCCGGCGACGACGAACAGGCAGTGATGGTGCACGCCAAATTGATGATTGTGGATGACTGCGTGCTGCTGATGGGTTCCGCCAATCTGAACAACCGCTCCCTCGGCTTCGATACGGAATGCAACCTGGTGCTGGATTGCGCGGCCCCGGTGCATCGCCAGGCCGCGCGCGAACTCAGGGCAAGGCTGCTGGCCGAGCACACGGGCGCCGCGCCGGAACAAGTGGACGCGCTGCTGGAAAACGACGGCGACTGCCTCGATGCACTGCAAGCACTGGGAGACGGCCGGCGCCGACTATCGCCCATCGAACGCGACCCGTCCATCGACACGGAGTTGCTGGGTCCGCTGACCGCCGTCGCCGACCCGGAGGCGCCCCTCGATCCCCAGACCCTGTTGGGCGATAGCTTCGGTGGCCGGTCCGTCTCCGTGCTGAGGCAACGCGCCGTGCGGATTGCCGGTGCGCTGCTGCTGCTGGGGGCGCTGCTCGCCACGTGGCGCTACACCCCCTTGTCGGCATTGGTCGACGCGGAGTTCATCGCCGAGCGGCTCGCGGACACGCGCAACGACACCCGCACGACGCTGCTCATGCTCGGCCTGTTCGTTGGCGGCGGCCTGGTGTTCTTCCCGGTCACGGTGCTGATCGCGGCCGCGGCCATCGTGCTCGGTCCCACGCTCGGCTTTGCGACTGCGCTGGCAGGCACGCTGTTGTCGGCCACCGTGTCGTTCCTGGCGGGCCTGCAGCTGGAGGGGGTGTTGCGCAGCCTGATCCCGGGCGCGGTGCGCCGGAAGATCCGCTCGGCCATGAAAGACAACGGCATCATGGCCGTGGCGGTCATGCGCAACGTCCCGGTGGCGCCTTTTACCGCGGTGAACCTGCTGGCGGGCCAGACCGGCATTCGGCTACCGGGATTTCTGCTGGGCACTCTGCTCGGCATGGCGCCCGGTATCGCGATGTTGTGCATCATGGGCGACCGCGTGCGCGCGATCCTGACCGACCCGACACCGGGCAACGTGGCCTGGCTGGTGACCGCCGTCGTCGCCTGGGTGGCCGTGATCTTCCTGCTGCAGAAACTCGCCAACCGTTTCAAATCATGAAGTGGGGCCGAGGGTCAGGTCCCGAATCAGCCCATTCACAATGCCTGCCGCCAGCCGCACAATGACAGCACACTGACTCGCAGTTCCCGCAACATGGCCCTGGCCGACGATCTCTACGACAAGCTGACGGATGACGAAGACGCTCGCGTCTGCGAGGACATTCGTGACGAGGCCTGCCGGGAAACGCCGCGCAGCTTCCTGCTGATCCTGTCGAGCTACTGCCTGACCAAGCTCGGTGACGCAATCGCCAGTCCGAAAACCACGCTGGCCTGGGTGACGACGGTGCTCGGTGCACCGGCCTTCGTGCTCGGCTTTCTCGTGCCGATTCGCGAATCGGGTTCGATGATTCCGCAGCTGTTCATCGGCAGCGCCATTCGCACGCTGCCGGTGCGCAAATGGGTGTGGGTGGCGGGCTGCATCGGCCAGTTCCTGGCCATCGCGGGCATCGGCCTGGTGGCGCTGACTTTGCGGGGCGCTGCCGCCGGCTGGGCGATTCTCGGTTTGATCACGGTCTTCAGCCTGGCGCGCGGCTTCTGTTCGGTGGCCGCGAAAGACGTGCTGGGCAAGACGATTCCCAAACCGAAGCGGGGCCAGTTGAACGGCTGGTCGGCGAGCGCTGCCGGCCTGGTGAGTGTTGGCCTGGGCCTGTTCCTGATGTTGCCCGGCGCGGGCCGCGTGGGCGACGCCTTGCTGGGCATGCTGCTGATCGGCGCCGGCAGCCTGTGGCTGATTGCCGCAGGTATCTATGCGCAGCTGCCGGAGTATCCCGGCGAGACCGATGGCGGGCGCAACGCGCTGGAAGCATTGGGGCGACTGCGCCTGCTGGCGGACGACCGGCCCTTCCGCCGGTTTGTCATCACGCGGGCGCTGCTGATGTGCTCCGCGCTCAGTGCGCCGTTTTACGTCGCGCTGGCGCAGAACAAACTGGGCACCCCGAGTTACCTGCTGGGCGCCTTTGTGGCCGCCGCCGGCCTCGCGAGCCTGGTCAGCGCACCGGTCTGGGGACGCTTTGCCGATGTGTCGAGCAAGCGCGTAATGATTGCCGCCGCGCTGATTACCGCCGGCGTGGGCATTGCGACGGTGATCGTCGACCGGGTGCTACCGCAGTTGAGTGGCACGGTGTGGTTCCTGCCCTTTGCGTACTTCATCCTGTCGGTGGCGCACAGCGGCGTGCGGGTGGGGCGCAAGACCTACGTCGTCAACCTGGCGTCGGGCAATCAGCGCACGGACTACGTGGCGATCAGCAATACGGTCATCGGTGTGCTGCTGCTGATGGTCGGGTCGGTCGGCGCGCTGGCGCCGCTTATCACGAACGCCGGCGTGATTGGACTACTTGCCCTGATGGGACTCGCCGGCGCTGTGCTCGGCACGACCCTGCCGGATACGGAAGCGTAAAGCAGTATCAGCCGCCGTCGGGCAGTTCGTCCGTCCATTTCACGTAGGCCTCCACGTCGAACTTGCGTTCCAGGCCCGCGGCGTTCATGTAGCGCAGCTTCCCGAAAATGGGCCGTTCGGTCCACGCCCGGTCGTGCAGGCCGAAGATCCAGGCAACGTTCGCATAAGACGACGCGTCCCGACCGTCCAGGAAATAGCGGTTGTTGAGATCCAGCGCCGTGCGATACGCGTGTTCGGGCGTGTTGCACCACTCGAGAATTTTCTTGCCCCAGTACATGCGCATGTAGTTGTGCATGTACCCGGTTTTCTTCATCTCGGTGGTCGCCGCGTTCCAGTAGCGGTCGTGGGTGGCCGCGGCCTCGAGCTGCTTCGCCGTGTAACGGTTGGGGCGCGCATCCCCGGCGTGTTCCGCCAGGGTTTTCTTTGCCCAGTCTGGCAGGCACCGGAATGAATCGTAATGCTTCTCGAACTCGACGAAGTTGACGGCGAGCTCACGGCGCACGATCAGTTCTTCCAGGAACGCAGCGCGATCGTCGGCGTTGGCGCCTTTGGTCGCTTTAGCTTTGCGGGCCACTTCCACCGGCGAGATCTGGCCAAAGTGCAGGTAGGGCGACAGCCGCGACGCACTGGGGTTGGCGGGGTCGTTGCGCGCTTTCGCGTAGCCCGGCAGGTCGTGTCGCAGAAATCGACCCAGGTGTCGTCGGGCCGCGGCGGTGCCGCCCATGAAACGGCGCACGCGGCCAATGCTGCGATTCACACGCAGTGCGGCGAGTGTTGTCTCGGGCTGCCGGGGATCACAGTCGCCCTGCACGTGTAACGGCAGTGAGGACTTCACGGGCCGGGTTGCGCCCAGGGCCCGCAGGTAGTCATCCACCCGCAGCATGATTTTCGGGCGCAGCGTTCGCGCCGCGTACTCTGCCTTGTCAGACGCCGCGTTCACGGGCACCACCACGTCGCCCTCCACCTGCACCACGGTGCAGCCGCTGCCCCGGGCAACTGCAGTGCGCCATTGCCGCAGGTGACGCAGGTAGCCGCGGTCGCAGACGACCAGCGACGCCTGTTTCGCGAGTTCCAGCGCCACCCGGTCCGGGCGGCCGCGGCGGACCACCAGCTTGATACCGCGTTCGGCAAGCGCTTCGGCCGTGTCTGCCAGGCCCTCGAGCATGAAGGCGAAGGCGCGTTCGCTGGCCTCCGGGTA
>CAMYJV010000104.1:0-15254 GCA_947258805.1 uncultured Gammaproteobacteria bacterium
GGTCGCCGCCAGCCGGTCGGCGGGGAAATGACAGACGAATTCGCTCCCTGTGCCGACTTCGCTGCGAATCTCGAGTTCCGCATCATGATGCTTCAGCGCGTGCTTTACGATAGCCAGCCCCAGGCCGGTACCCCCTTTTTGCCGCACCCGCCCCGCATCCGTCCGGTAGAAGCGCTCCGTAAGTCGGGGAATATCATCGGCGGGAATACCGATGCCAGTGTCCCTGACCGAAAGGTGCCCGCCCTTCTTGTCCGTCTGCCAGCCAATGACTATGGACCCTTCAGTGGGCGTGTAGCGCGCTGCGTTGGTAACCAGGTTGGTGACCACTGATTGCAGTTCAGTTTGCTCGCCGAGGATGCCATCAGGACTGGCAATTTCTACTTCAATGCGCTGGGGGCCACCGGGCTCCATTAATGCATCCTTGCGGGCAGTCTCCAGTATCTCCCTGATGTCCACGGCATTCTCGCGAGGACAGGCCTCGGAGGACTCCAGCTTGGACAAGGTCAGCAAGTCCCTGATCAGGGCCCCCATGCGTCCAGCCTGTTCATGCATGTCCGCGACCGGTGCCCGCCAGGCCTCCGACAAGGTGTCGTCACGCGCCATCACATCGAGGTAACCGGTAATCACGGTCAGCGGTGACCTGAGCTCGTGCGACGCGTTGGCCACAAAATCTCTGCGCATGCGCTCGTTCATTACACTCTGGGTAATGTCGCGCACCAGCAGCAGTTTCTGGTCCATGCCGTATGGCAATACCCGACAAGAGAGCCACCGATCGCCTCCGCCTGGCGCCGGTATTTCGACACTTTCTTTTTTGCGGCCGGTTTCCAGGTAGTGGACGAATTCCGGGTGCCGGATCAGGTTGTCGATCCGCGTGCCACGGTCGCGCTTTTTCTTCAGCCCCAGCATCTGCCGCGCGATCTTGTTGCAGCGGACAATTTCCAGGTCCTTTGTCAGAATCACGCCACCGTCGGGAAAGGCTTTTGTCGAAGCACGAATTTCTTCAACGAGCTTTACCCACGACCGCCGATTGGTCCGGGCACTCTCCTGGACCGTCTGAATACGCGCGATCACTTGCGACCAGGGCCCGTTGCCGCTCGGCAGCGGCCCCGGCCCGTTCGTTCGCAGCCAGCGTTCGAGCATGTAGAGGTGATAAACGTGCCACACGCAAAGTATTGCGACCGAGACAAGCAGGCCCCAGAGCGTCGCGTCGTAAAGCCAGCCAATCAGCAAGCCGGCCGCAATAACCGCAGCGTGCTGCAGAAGAGTTGTGATCCAGAGGGCCGGCATGTTCAGACCGCCGAGAACCGGTAACCAACGCCGCGGACCGTCTGCACGCACTTGTCGGCGCCAAAGGCTTCCAGGGCCTTGCGCAGGCGGCGCACATGGACGTCTACCGTGCGCTCTTCGACGTACACGTTTTGCCCCCACACGGAATCCAGCAGCTGGCTGCGACTATAAACCCGGTCCGGATTACTCATCAGGAACTTCAGCAGGCGGTATTCCGTGGGACCCAGGCCGATTTCCGTATCCTTGAACGTAACGCGGTGGCTGACGGGATTGATCTTGAGCTCACCGGCAGTAATAGGCTCATCGTCTGAAGGAGATGTGCGGCGGAGCAGCGCGGAGATGCGCGCCAGCAGCTCGCGGGACGAGAAAGGCTTGGTGATGTAGTCGTCTGCGCCACTGTCCAGCCCGGTGACCTTGTCGCGTTCGTCGGCGCGCGCCGTCAACATGATGATGGGCAAATTCTTGTTGGCGGCATCGCGTCGCAGCAAGCGGGTCAATTCTACGCCGGACGAATCCGGCAGCATCCAGTCCACCAGCAGCAGATCCGGTCGCTGGTTGGCAATCATTGTCCGGGCCGAACTGGAGTCTTCAGCTTCGGCGACTTCAAAGCCGGCGCGAGCCAGGTTGAAGGTGATCATCTGACGAATCGCGGCCTCGTCTTCAACCACGAGAATGCGGCGGATAGTCATTGGCGGCGTCCCTGTCATGGGCCCCTATTACAACGGTAGCACGTTACAGAAGTGTTACGACACAGGCCCGCCGCGCATGCCCGGATGGCCGCAGATTCGAAGCCGGCCGGGCGAGTCTTCACGGGCCAAAACGGTAGCCGAAGCCCCGCACCGTCTGCAGCAGGTCGGCGCAGCGGTGTGGTTCCAGCTGGGCGCGGAGCCGCCGCACGTGCACATCGACCGTGCGCTGGCCGATGCCGTCGGCCCGGCCCCATACCTGCTCGAGCAAGTGGTGGCGATCGAATACGCGGCCGGGGTGCTCTACGAAGAAGGCCATTAGTCCATAGGCGGCGGGTGCAAGGTTGATGACCTCACCGTTGATCGTAATCCGGTGAGCCGGCTTCTCAAGGCACACCGGACCCACGTGAATCCGGCCGCTGGAGCCGTTGAAGGATTGCCGTCGCAAGACGGCGGACACCCGCGCCAGTAGCTCTGCGGGATTCAACGGCTTGGCGACAAAATCCTCTGCCCCGTTGTCCAGCGCTGCCGCCGCGATCTGCCCGTCCGGGTCCTGGGCAATCACCATGACCGGGAGGTCTTGCGTCACCGCGTTGCGACGCAGTCTCTGAACCCAGGCTGCGCCTGCGGTGCCCGGCAAGGACCACGCGGTCAGCACGAGTTCTAAAGCAGACGTTTGCAACTCGCTCAACGACTCAGCGCAAGCCGATCCGACTGCAACCTCGTGACCCGCCGCCACCAGCCGGTCGCATAACCATTGTCGTTCGTCGTTATTTGGATCGATGACCAGGATCCGCGCCATGGAACAAACCTTGTGATAACAATGGTGCGAAGTCAGATCATAGGATCGGGGTAATTGCAGGGTCTTTACGAAAACTTTGCAGTTCCGTGACAGCGGGGTTGTCCCCGTCGCGCGGTGACACAGCCCGTCAGGCTCGCTGGCTGCGCACGGGCAGCGTGATGATTTCCCCGGGCGGAGATTGGCCGGTGTCGAACAGCTGCTGGCCAAGGCCGGTCGCTTGCAGCTGCAGGTCGCTCCGCAGATCGCGCACCAGGCGCCGCAGTCGCCGCCAATGAATGTCGATGCCAAGATCGTCGGGCTGCGCAGCAATCAGGGCGTCGAGCACATTCAAGTCCTGTGCGTGACCGAGCAGCGCGGCGAGATCGCGCAGGGGCCGCTTGTTCCTGGCACTCCATCGGGGCATCAGTTCCGCCATTAGCGAGGTCTGGTAATACGCATATTTCACGTGCTTGCGCCAGTCGTGATACCGCTCCGGCCCGGCCACCGGGTCGAGGCGCCGGTAGTTGCGACGCGCCCGCCGCATCGTGCCCCGGACGCCGGCGCGCAGGTGCTTGCGGCGCAGGCCGTCCAGCGGCAGGCTCTGCAGGCGTTCGGCCAGCCGCGGCAATTCCGCGCGTACCGCGGCCACGCTGCTGGCCATGCCGGCCAGCGCGGCGGCAGTTTCCCGCGCCGCCTGGTCCGCCAGGCTGGTGCGCAACATCAACAAAGCCTGCCGCGGCCCCGGTTCCCAAATCCGCTCGGCCAGCAGATCGGTGGCTTCGACCATTGCCGAAGCATCGCGCGTGTAGGAGAGTTGCCGGGCGAGATCCCGATACGCTCGATTCTCCACCGCGTACACGTAGCGAAATCGCGGGCGAAGTGTCCACAGTGCCGCGCGAATGCGCTTGAAACTCTGGCGCGACTGGTGCACGTGACCCGCCGGGTCCTGCCGCCAGGTCGCCAGCAGTTTCTGTGCCTTGCGGTTTTGCTCGAGCAATACTCGTCGCACTTCCGCAGCGGGAGCAGCCTTGCGTTGCAATCGATAACTCATGGCCCGAATTGTTACTGTTTGATGACGGCCAGCCAGATGTGCGTCGCCGCTCCGTTGGGAGCGGCGAAGCGACGCTGCTAGTATGCACAGCCCCGGCGGGCACGGACAAGCACGGTGACAGGCAGCTAAGGAAATGGCAGGACCCGCAGATCAGCCCCGGGAGAGCATGAACGCCCATCGCGGCCTGATGCGGCTGGTATCAGCCACCCGGTACAGCGTGTCGGGACTGTCCGCAGCGTGGCGCAGCGAGGCGGCTTTTCGCCAGGAAACGATGTTGGCGCTGGTCCTTCTGCCCGTAGCCTTCTGGCTGGGCACCAACGCGGCGGAAAGAGCGCTGCTGGTCGGCAGCGTGTTGCTCGTGCTGATTGTCGAGCTGCTGAACACCGCCGTGGAATACACAGTGGATCGCATCGGCACTGAACGGAACAGCCTGTCCGGAGCCGCCAAGGACATGGGGTCGGCGGCCGTCCTTCTCACGCTCTTCTTGTGGGCCGTGACCTGGGGCGGAATTGCGTGGGAACGTTTCGCCGGCGCCTGAGACCGATCAGATGGTCAGCCCGGCCATGCCCCGCCGTAGACGCAAGAGTAATGAGCAATGGGCAACAACAAGACATATAAAGTGCTGTTCCTGTGCACCGGCAACTCGGCGCGCAGTGTCATTGCCGAATGCCTGCTGAACCGCATCGGCGGCGAGCGCTTCCGGGCCTTCAGCGCCGGCAGCCAGCCGAAAGGCGAAATTCACCCGCTGGCCCTGCACCTGCTGAAGCGCCAGAACTACCCGGTGGACGAACTGCGGTCGAAGAACTGGGACGAGTTCAGCGGCGCTGATGCGCCCGAGCTCGATTTCGTGTTCACGCTCTGCGACAGCGCCGCCGCCGAGAGCTGTTCGACCTGGCCCGGCCAGCCGATGACTGCCCACTGGGGACTGCCCGACCCGGCCGCTGCCGAGGGCAGTGAGACCGAGCGCCACCTGGCCTTTGCAGACACGTTACGCATGCTCCGCAACCGGATCGAGATTTTCACCAGCCTGCCGATGGACTCTCTCGACAGGCTGAGCCTGCAAAACCGGCTGGAAGAAATCGGCCGCAGCTAAGGGCCGCGGTCAGGCTACTCTGCGGCCGTGGCCTGCTGCAGGTAAGCGATCAGGTTGGCACGGTCGGCAGGTTTCTTTACGCCGATGAATACCATGCGGTTGCCGGGCAGGTATTCGCTGGGGCGTTCCAGCCACGCGTTGAGCGCGTCCGGGGTCCAGACGACTTCCGATTCCTGCAGCGCCGGCGAGTAGTCGAAGCCGGGAGCGATTCCCGCCTCCCGGCCGAACATGCCGTTCAGGTTCGGCCCCACTTTGTGGGGCTCACCGGCTTCCAGGCTGTGACAGGCCCGGCACTGCAGAAACAGGGTCTGGCCGCGTTTCACGTCGGCCTGCGCGAGCAGCGCTTCCAGGTTTTGTTCCTGTTCAGCGGCGCTGGTTGCCGCCGCCGGCTCACTGCCCGCTGTGTCGGTCGCGGGGGTAGACGAATCTTCGGCACAGCCGCCCAGCAAGAACAAAAACAATGCCGCCAACAGGGCCGCCGTACGCAAACTCGTCATCAGTCATTCTCCTCTTTACTAGTCACTGTCGCTGTCGCCACGTCGCCAGCCGATAGCCTCGCCGCGGCATGGATGGCCCGGCGAATGCGCGGATAGGTGCCGCAACGACAGATATTGGTAACCGTGCGATCGATGTCATCGTCAGAAGGGTCCGGGTTTTCGCTGATCAGGGCCACGGTGGCCATGATCATTCCCGGCTGGCAATAGCCGCATTGGGGAACCTGCTCGTCGATCCACGCTCGTTGCACCGGGTGCAATCCCGGTGTGTGCGACAGACCTTCAATGGTGGTAACTCTGCGGCCGGCGACGGCCGATACCGGGACCACGCAACTGCGCACTGCGCGACCGTCAAGGTGCACGGTACAGGCACCGCACTGGCCGATGCCGCAGCCGTACTTCGCGCCGGTCAGCGCCAGCTCGTCTCGCAATACCCATAACAGCGGCATCTCCCCGGGCACCGTCAGTTCCGTGGTCTTGCCGTTCACGCTTAGACGAATCACTGGGTGGTTCCGGCTGCCAACACGGCGCGGAGTCTAGCATGCAGGCCGCTGTGCCGCGTTGCATCGCAACGATTCCGAAACAGCCGTTGTGGCCGCAACCGAAGTTGGTTGTGGCCTTAACGATATGACATAACGCCGCAGAATTTATGCAGTAACACTATCGCGACAGCCGCAATCGATGTAACGTACCCGTTCTGTACTAGCTTCGTATTTAATAAGTCATAATATTGCAATACAGAAGAAATACACTTACGCTACAGGCGTTGCCTCGACGGCTTACAGACGCTGCTGAACATGAAACCCACGTCAGACGCTGTAGTCAGCGAGACGAGAACGAAAACCTTCTCCATGCGGCTCACAGAAGCGGAGCACGCCAAGCTGAGAGAGATAGGCAGACGACTCGGAGCCACGGAGGCGGCGGTCATGCGCTACGCGATCCGCAGCATGCTGAATCGGCTCGCGCCACTGCATGAACCGAACGCGAGCGGTTACAGCCTGATACCGGTGTTCGTGGAGTACGGCGCGGAACTCGCCAGTTATTTCGACCTGGACGTTTCGCGGCTTGGCCAGATTTTGAACGGCGACGACGAAGACGCGACGCCGAACGTAGAACAAGAGGACCTGGTGCTGCTGTCCATGTCCGGCCTGCATCAAACGAAGGTACACGCGAAGTTGAGAGAAATTCAGGAACAAGGCGTGGAGCACTCGGACGTACCGGAAACGCTGCGCACCTATTTTTACGACAAGTACATCTACCGACCTCAAAAGGAGAAGGGCGCGGACTGACAGGCCGCGAAACATCTCGGAGGGGTCCGATAACAAGTAACCAGAAGACGACACGTCTCAAAACGAGAATTAAGGAAGGGAGGACGCCGAGAATCACGCATCACCGAGAGCACCCGGAGCACAGGCCCTTGGGAGCAGCAGAATTCGGCACGCGATTGATCGGCACGATCCAGAAACTAGCTTTCAAAGTTCAGGCAATGGCCGGTAACTCGCGAAACCAAATGCGTCATCGGGCGCGGGTTGCCGGTCAGCGTCTGACCAAGGCCAGGGAACGAGAACACGAAGACTGAAAGTTTCCCCAGGGAAAAGCGGCTGGCAGCTCGCGAAACCAAATGCGTCATCGGGCGCGGGTTGTCAGCCGCTCATTTCCGGGAGAGCCGAGACAGAACAACGACACAGGTTTCCCCCAGGGGAAAGCGGCTGGCAGCTCGCGAAACCAAATGCGTCATCGGGCGCGGGTTGTCAGCCGCCGATCCTCACGGGGGCACGATTGGGTCGACCGCTGGCACGGCCGGGCGCTCCCTGGCCTGACCAGACCACAGCGCGAAATTCCGGGACCGGCCCCCGCCGGCGGCAGCGATCTCAGGGCATCGGTGCCGGCTCGTTCTCCGCCATGTAGACACTGAAGCTCGAATCGTTCTGCTGCCCCCAGGTGTCCGGCGGCGGCGCCACGAAATATTCCTCGCCGAGTTTGTCGGCCACCTGTTGCAGCAGCCTGTCGGGCATCCGGTCCAGCGTGCCGGGGCGAGTCATGAACGTGCGGTACAGCATGTGCCCTTCGGCCTGCCCTTGCAGCATCCACGGCAGCCACGGCCCGACGCGGGTCCAGACTCCATCGTAGTTGGCGCTGGTGACATTCTCGTCCTGCAGTTCGCTGAGGCGGATGCTGCGGTGGAACATTTCGCTGATCCGGTTAATGGGGCCGGCGGACTCCCGCGGCCACTCCTCCACCGACATCGGGCTCGGCGCCACGATGTGCACCTCGAACATGCTCATCGCGGTGTCGATTTTTTCCTGCACCCACCATGGCGGCGTAAAGGGCATTTCTTTCATAACGCCGTCGAAATCCATCTTGAAGATCGGCGCGATCTCGGCATTCACCACCAGGTTGTGAATGGGTGACACCTTCACCTCTTCACCGGTGAACGGGTTCTGCCAGGTGTCCATGTACTGGCCCGTAAACGGGTGGGTGTAAAACGCGCACTCGCGGTTGAAAATCCGGTAGGTGCCGTCTTCCTGCGGCTCCGTGCGCAGCACGCCCATGCCCTCCACGCCGAACATTTTTTGCAACGGCTTGTCCGGGCTCGTTACGGCGAAGATGTCGCCGCCAAACCAGCCGACGGTCTCGACGCTGGGGTCGAGATTGCCCATCGCCTTGATAAAGCTGCGCAGGTTCTGCGCCGGGTCCTGGAAGTCGATGGTCAGCTGGACGTCCTCGCTGGGCCCTGCCGACGGGGCCGGTGGCGGCGCACTGGCAGCCGGTGCGCTGGCTGCCGGCTGGCCGCTATCGGGCGCGCAGGCACTGAGCACGGGCATCGCGGCGGCCGCGCCGCCCATCGTGAACAGAGTCTTCAGCGTGTCGCGGCGTGAGCTCACGGCGTTCAGCAGCGTGGAATTCAGCATCTCGGGCTCCTCTGTCTGGGCTTCGGTTTCCGTGTGGGCGACAGCAATGCGCGGGCATCACACTCTCGATCAGTCGTACGTTGGTTTCATCCACTTGTCGCGGGCAACGGGGTCCGCGGTCATGTATTGCGGATATTCGCTTTCCGCGCGACGCCGGTACTCCGTCGGCAGCTGGTCTATCGATTCGAGCTTGGCGCCCGATGCGTGCCAGACGACGTGCCCCGGCCGGTTGCCCATGCTCATCCACTTGAGCCACGGCATGAAGACAGTCGAGCTGAACACCGTCGGCAGGTTCCTGACCTGCCGGTCATTGAACCGGGCCAGCGGCACGAACATGGTCTGGCGCTGGGCGCGCGGCGGCGGCATGCCGGGCGGGTACTGCGTCTGATTGTGCAACCAGACCATGTCGCGGACGAAACTCCAGTCCAGGATCAGCGGGTACTCGGGCATGCTGTCCATGAACGGCGTCGGCCGGATACCGCGCACCGAATAGTTGAAACCGCGGCCGGGGCCACCGCCCTGCACGGCAGGCTTCACAGTGTTCTTTTCGCCGGTGTACGGGTTCTGGAACACGTCGAGCATTTTTCCGGTCTCCACGTCGCGGAAAAAGGTGACCGTGTTGCCGATCAGCTCGAACTCGCCGTTTTCCAGGTGCCGAACCCAGTAAAGCTCCATGCCCTCGAACTTCACCAGCGGGCGTGGCTGCTGTTCGCCGACGATGCCGAAGATGGTGCCGTCGTACCACCACGGGACGTCTTCCTCAACCAGGCTGCCGGTGACCCGCAGCACCGCCTCGAGGTTTTCTTTCGGTTGTGTCAGATCCGGTGCACCGGCGGGCAGGTCGCCACCCACGCGCGGCAGCGCGTCGCCCGCTGCCAGCATTGTCGCGCGCGGTTCCGCCGGCGCAGCGCCGCTCAAAGCCCCAGCGCGCCAGGGTTCATCAACCCCTGCGGGTCCACCGCACCCTTGATCTCGCGCAGCAGTCGCTCGGCCTCTGGCTGCCGGCCGCGCATGTAGGGATAGGCCTTGCCGACCTGCATGTGGGTTGCGCCCACCGCGCTGAACACATCCTGGATCGCGCCCTTCATTTCCTGCACGAGTGCCCGGCCCTCCGGGTTCGCGGGGTACTCCGGCAGCATGTCCAGGTACTCCTGCGGCAGGTAGCGCTTGTGGAACACGGTGCGGTCGTCCTCCCAGTAGAACACAGGCTCATACAGGAAACCGTTGGTGCTGATGGTGGTGAACATCGCCGCTTTCTCCACCTTGTGCTGCTGCATGCGCTCGGCGTACTCGTCGTAGACCTTCGCCAGCCGATCGTGGAAATCGCGCAGCTTCGAAAACGGCAGAATGCCGTGCATGGGCACCCAGCGCTGGCCGCGCGGGCCAAGAATCGGGTAGAGCGGGATAAACGGCATCGCGCGCAGCACCGTCGGAATCGTATTCGCGATCTCCGTGCCGCTGCCGCCCACCGCCGCGCGCACCTGTGCCAGCTTCGCGTTCACCTCGGCGCGCGTGGTGCCTTCCACCACGTAGTGCGCCGAGTAGTCGAAGCCGCTCAGAAAGCGCTTGCCGGCCGCCGCCATCTTGATGACCCGCGTCAGCCCGTCGATGGGATTGGTCGAAGTTTTCAACACGGCCCACACGGCCTGCATCGCATCCTTGGTGCTGGTGCTGCCCAGCTGGCCCTGCTGCAATTTTGGATCGAGCCCAAAGCTGTCGGCGACCACGCCCGTGCGGGCTGCGGCACTCATGCCTGCCGCCATGGCGTAATAGTCTTCAAAACCGAAGGACGCGGTGGCGGAATGCGTCGGCACCGGAATCAGTCGCAGGGTAATCCGGGCCTTGATGCCCAACGCACCGGCGTCACCGGTAAAGAGCCCGGTGAGGTCCGGCCCGTACCAGCGGAAGAACGGTGATGCGGTATCGATGGCGGCCGAACCGGTGCGCAGCAACTCACCGCTCGGCAGCACGATGTCGAAGGACAGGGCCGTTTCGGCCGAGCAGCCATAGTTGCCGGAACCGAGGCTCACGGCGTTCTGCGACATGGACCCGCCTACCGTGGCCTTCAGGCCCGAGAACGGACCCCAGAAGGCGGTGCGCAGACCCTGCTCGGCGAGCTTCGCCGTCAGCTCGGCCCAGGTGATACCCGGTTCCACCGTGACGTACATGTCCTGGGCATTGACCTCGAGCACCCGGTTCATTCGCCCGGTGTCCACCATGACCGAGCGTCCCGTCGTCGGCAGGTAGCCGTCCGTGTAGGAGGCACCGCCGCCGCGCGGCACGAGCACGACACCGGCCGCCGACGCAGTCCGGGCCACCGCCTGCAGGTCCTCGATGCTGCCCGGCTTGGCCACCGCCATGGGCAGCTCGCGGAAGTTGTAGACATCCATCGCGTAGAACTCGCGATCTGCGGTATCCAGCAACACGTGTTCGGCGCCCAGCGCGTCGATCAATTTATCCGTAAATTCCGGTAAATTCTGTAGGTTAGCAGCCATTCATCATACTCGTTCTAGTATTGATCCAGCGCGGCTCGCCCCGTCCGCGGCACCCCGCCCCAGGCAAGTGTCAAGGCTACCAGTTTAGCCGGGATTCGGCTTAACCGGGGTCAGCCGACGAGCTGCTTGGCGCCGGGCATCGGCCAGTCTTTCCAGACCTGGATCTTGCCATCCTGGACCAGGAAGTGGCCCGCGACATGAAAGCGCATGCTCGGCGCACTGGAGCCTTCCGGCGCATTGAAATAGTCGATGCGCTCGTTCAGCACCAGGGGGCCCACCGCGTGCGACCGCAGGATCTCCCAGCGGATGCTGTCCATGCGCTTCATGAAGGGGCCCATCTGGGTGCGGAACTGCTCGAAGCTCTCGATCAGCGGCTGGCCCGGGGTGATCTGGTAAGTCAGGTCTTCGGCCAGGTACTGCGCCAGCGCGTCGGCGTCGCGCAGGGACCAGTCACGGCAGAAGTTGTTGACGAGAGTTTCGTTGGCCCACCGCCCTGGTACCAGACAAGGTGCCCGTTCCTGGCCGGCACCCGCCGACCGCGGGTCGCGATGCCGGTCAGGTTCAGCGGATCTACGCCGGCCACCACCACTTCGAGTTCCTGGTCTGCCTGGCGCGCGTCGCGCAGGCCCTCCACCGCACCCGGCCACGCAAACTGTTCGCCGCCGATGCCGGCCACGAACCGGCCGCCCCGCACCTCTCCCCGAGCTTCCAGGCGCCGCAGTGCGCGCACCAGGTCGCGCCAGGGTGGCAGGTGCGCAGACTCGCGCTTCAGCAGTGCCCGGAAGACGATGCCATAACGGTCCAGCAACGCGCGGGCCACAACTTCCACTGCGGCCGCGGAGTCCTGGCGCTGCGCCACGTCGAGCAGGGACCAGCGCCCTGCGTGGGCCAACGCTGCCGGCATCCGGCGGCGGAGGCGAACGGGCGCCATCAGTGCGCGCAGGCCGGTAAACCCGTCGCAGGTAGCCAGTCCCTGTGCCACCAGCTCGCCCAGGCCAGCTTCAATCTGCGATGGCTGCAGCCCGCTGGCGCCGACCAGGTCGGCAAAAAACATGGCACCGCCCGCGTCCAGCGCGCAGCAAATTTGCCGTGCTTCGGGACTGAGCGCATCGGCCCCTGCTGGCGCCACCCCCAGCAGCTCGCGCCAGAAAAGCAATTCGCCGCGCGGGACGATGGCAATGGGGGAATTGCGCACGGTAGTCGCCGCACCGTTGCCGGCGTGCGCCGGGCGGAACCACGCGAACTGCCCGCCGGCCAACAGGCTGTCGAGACTGGCCGGCTCATAGCTCGAACTGCGCGCCGGCAGCAGCTGCCGCTCCCACGCCCTGGCCGGCAGCGCGCAGCCGCGGAGCCGCTCCACGGCTTCGGCCACTGCGGCCACGCCGTCAGCGCGCTCACCGCACAAGCCGTGGCGGCGAAACAGGAAGCGCATGAAGACGGCCGGGGATACGGGCTCCACCTGTTTTCGCAGGCTCTGCAGCGTGCGCCGGTGGATGCGCGCCAGCAGGCGACGTTCGCACCACTCCAGCTCGCCCGCGGGCTGATTTTCAAAATAACCTCGGATTACGAAGCCTTCTATTTCAAGCGCTTGCAAAGCTAAGTTAATGCGGTCTTCCGATGCTGACATCGGCTCGCCCAGGGCGCGGACGGTGACCGGCCCGACGGTCTCCAGGCGCCGGCGCAACAGTTCCACCAGGGCTTCGGCGGCACCCGCCTGGTCCGCCAGCACGGCTTCAAGCAGCGGCACCTGCTCCGTCGCGGCCCAGAGCGCTACTCCGCCGGGCGAACTGAGTTGTCGGGCGCGGCCCTGCTGCACCAGCGCGGCCAACTGTTCCTGCCAGGCCGCCTCGCATTCGGTGGCAGCGAGGAAACCGCTCAGCACCAGCGCATCGTGCATATCGTCCGGGTCGCGCACCAAGGGCCATACTTCGGCACGGACCTCGGCGATGGCAGTCGGATCGGGCCGCGCGAGTTCCGCCGCGTCGGCCGGAGTCATCACGTGGCGGTTGCGAATGGCGCGCGTGCGCCGCTCTTCTGCCGGCGCATCGTCGAGGAATGCGTAGGCCCGGGCATTGATGACCTCCTGGGCCAGGGGCGATGCCGCGGCCAGGTCTTTCGTCACCAGCTCCACGTCGCCGTCGCGCAGTGCCTGCAACAGCAGCTCCAGACCGCGCACGTCCATCAGCTCGTGCAGACAGTCGCTGATAGCCTGGCCCACCAGGGGATGATCGGGGACCTCGCGGGCACCGGCCAGGTTCTCCGCGCAGGCGAGCTGGTCGGGAAAAATGACCGCGAGCAGGTCTTCGGCATCGCTGCGCTGGAATTGCGGCGGCACCTTCTTCCCGTTGCGGTTTCGCCTGACCGCCAGGGCCGTGGTCGCTACCCACCGCCAGCGGTTAGGAAACACCGGTGCGGTGAGCAAGGCCTGCGTCAGCACCTCGCGCACGGTGTCCGGGTTCAGGTAGTTCGCCACCTCGGCCAGCGGAAAGCTGTGGGTGGGTCCCAGGGACAGCACGATGCTGTCTTCCAGCGCAGCGGCCTGCAGCTCGAAGTTGAACTTGCGGCAGAAGCGCTTGCGCAAGGCCAGGCCCCACGCGCGGTTCAGTCGCGAGCCGAAGGACGAGTGGATCACCAGGTGCATGTCGCCGAGTTCATCGAAGAAACGCTCGAACACGATGCGGCGATTCGTGGGCAAGCCGCCGAGGGCCGCATGGCTCGCGCCCAGGTAATCCACGAGTTGCAGCGCCGCAGCGGCGGGCACCCCGGCCTCTGCTTCGAGCCAGCGACGCAGCACGTCGCCACCCCGGTCCAGGCAGTTGGCTGCTTGCTGGCGCAATTCGGACACGGCGGCCGACAGCTCGGCCGTGCGGCCCGGGGCTTCGCCAAACCAGAACGGGATGCCGGGCGGTGCACCGTGGGCGTCTTCCACGTAGACCGTCCCGGTCGTGACCTGCAGGACCCGGTATGACACGTTGCCCAGTTGAAAGATGTCGCCCGGCGAACTGTCGAAGGCGAAATCTTCGTTCAGCGTGCCAACGGGCAGATCGGCGGGCATCAGCCGCACTTCGTAGTCGAACTGATCCGGAATCGCACCGCCGTTGGTCATCGCCACCAGCCGCGCACCCCGCCGGCCGCGCAACCGCCCGTTCACTGCGTCCAGGTGCAGGAACCGGCCCTGGCGGCCTCGCCGGGTGCTGTAGCCTTCGGCCAGCATCGCGATGACCGTGTCGAAATCGGTGCGCTCGAGGGCCCGGTAGGGCCAGGCCCGGCGGCAGCAGGCGTAGAGTTCGTCGGCCCGCCATTCCTGCGCAGCCGTCTCCGCCACCACGTGCTGCGCGAGGACGTCGATGGCGGGCCCGCAGGTTTCCAGCGTGTCCAGTTCACCGGCCCGCACCGCGCGCAGCAATGCCGTGCACTGCACCAGGTCGTCACGCGACAGCGGAAACAGCCGGCCCTTCGGCAGCGCGTCCACGCCGTGCCCCGACCGGCCTACCCGCTGCAGCAAGGTGGCGATGGCGTAGGGGGAACCGAGTTGGCAAACGAGGTCGACGTCACCGATATCGATACCGAGTTCCAGCGACGCAGTGGCCACCATCACCGTGAGCTCACCGGCCTTCAGGCGCTGTTCTGCGCGCAGCCGATGTTCTTTCGCCAGGCTGCCGTGATGGGCGGCGACCGCCTCCTCCCCGAGCCGTTCGGCCAGGTGCCGGGCCACCCGCTCGGCGAGCCGCCGGGTATTCACAAAAACCAGCGTTGTCCGGTGCGCGCCGGCCAGCTCGGCCAGCCGGTCGTAGACTTCGCCCCAGACCTCTGTGGCCATGACCGGTTGCAGCGGCGACGCGGGCAACTCCAGCGCCAGGTCCCGCTCGCGGACATGACCGGTATCGATGACCTCGCAAGGCTCGTCGCGGTTGCCGAGCAGGAAGCGGGCCATCGACTGCATGGGTTTTTGCGTGGCGGAGATCCCCACCCGGTTCGGCGGTCGCCCGCACAACGCCTCCAGGCGCTCCAGCGACAGGCTCAGGTGGGCACCCCGCTTGTTACCTGCGACGGCGTGGAGTTCGTCCAGGATCACCGTGCGCACCGTGCTCAGCATGTCCCGCCCGGACCCGGAGGTCAGCAGGATGTACAGGGACTCCGGGGTCGTGACCAGGATGTGGGGAGGCCGGCGGCGCATGCGCGCGCGCTCCGTGGCCGGCGTGTCGCCCGTGCGCACCGCGCTGCGTATTACCAGTGGGCTGAACACGCCGAGGGCCGCCTGGATCGCCGCGAGCGGTTCCTCCAAATTTACTTGAATATCATTCGATAAAGCCTTGATTGGACTTATATAAAGTATTCGAGTTTCGTCCGGCAGGCCGAAGACTTCGCCTTCGCGGACCAGCTGATCGATGATGGCCAGGAAGGCCGCCAGGGTCTTGCCCGAGCCGGTGGGTGCGGCCATCAGCGCGTGGCGAC
>CAMYJV010000104.1:15291-23332 GCA_947258805.1 uncultured Gammaproteobacteria bacterium
TGGGTGCGGCCATCAGCGCGTGGCGACCGGCGTGGATCACCGGCCAGGCGCGGGCCTGCACGGGAGTGGGCGCCGGAAATTGCGCGTCGAACCAGCGGGCAACGGCCGGATGAAACAGGCTGGCGCTCACTGCCCGACGGTAGCAAGGGGCGGGCTCATGGCATGAGCCCGATCAGCCGCCGATGTAGTACATCTCCACTTTTTCTTCGCCGCCTTTGCCGCTGGCCCGCAGCTCGCTGTAGCGATCACCGCGGTGCTGCCAGACGCTCTGAATGAGTTGCAGCAGACCCTCGTCATCGGCGCCGGCCCGCATTGGACCGCGCAGGTCTGTGCCCCGCGACGCGAACAGGCAGGTGAACAACTGGCCGTCGGAGGACAGCCGCGCACGCGTGCACGAGCCGCAAAACGGGGAGCTCACCGATGAAATGAAGCCCAGTTCCCCTGCCCCGTCGCTGAAACGATGGCGGCGCGCCACTTCGCCGTGATAGCTCGGCTCCATGGGCTCGATAGGCCAGCGAGCATTAATCTGCGCCGCCAGTTCCGCGGACGGCACCGTGTCGCCCTCCTGCCAATGGTTGATGGTGCCTACATCCATGTACTCGATGAAGCGGACGATCACGCCGGTGCCGCGGAAACGGTCCAGCAGTTCCAGCACCGCCGCATGATCGTTCACACCCCGTTTCACGACCGTGTTGATCTTGATGGGTACCAGCCCCGCTTCGCGCGCCTCGTCAATGCTGTCAAGCACCTTGTCGGGACTGCCGCGCCCGCCGCTCATGCGCGCAAAGACTTCGGGGTCCAGCGCGTCCAGGCTGACGGTCACGCGGTCCAGCCCGGCCGCTTTCAGTGCCGCTGCCTGCTGGCCCAGCAGGATGCCGTTGGTCGTCAGGGCCACGTCATCGATGCCATCAACCTGGTGCAGGTCACCGATCAACTCAGGCAGTTCCGGGCGCAGCAAGGGCTCGCCGCCTGTGATGCGCAGCTTGCGCACCCCGAGCCCGGCGAACAGCCTGGCGAGGCGGTTGATTTCGTCAAACGACAGGCGCTCGTGGCTCTGCAAAAAGCGGAAGTCCTTGTGATACTTGTCTTCCGGCATGCAGTAGGGGCAGCGAAAATTACAGCGGTCCATCACCGAAATTCGCAAGTCTTGCAGCGGCCGCTGCAGGCGATCCAGCACGGTCGCCCGGGCCCCGGGCATCGGTATTATGTCAACTTCGGCCATCAAAGCTTCTGCTTAAAGTGTCGGAAAAAAATACGCTAACACAGCCTAATACGGGGACATTCTGCAAAACAGGCGAGCTATAATGCATTCGACGCATTTGACACAACAACAACAAAATGACCCATGCACCGCTCCCCGAGCGGATGCGGGTGGTGGAAATAAGCCGTCACGGTCCACCCGATGTGCTCGCCACTGCCACGCGTCCGCTGCCAAAGCCAGGCCCCGGAGAAGTATTGATTCGTGTTGCCGCGGCCGGGGTGAATCGCCCCGATTGTCTGCAACGCCGCGGCCTCTATCCTCCCCCTGCCGGCGCATCCGACTTGCCCGGCCTCGAAGTCGCCGGCACGGTCGTTGCCGTTGGCGCGGGCGCGGGAGAACTGCGCTATGGCGACCACGTCTGCACGCTGCTGAGTGGCGGCGGTTACGCCGAGTTCTGCACCGCATCGGCCGGCCTGTGCCTGCCAGTGCCCGCGAACATGGACATCGAATACGCCGCGGCATTGCCCGAAGCGCTGTTCACGGTCTGGAGCAACCTCTTCGAACGCGGCCGACTGGAGTGCGACGACACCGTGCTGATCCACGGCGGTGCGAGCGGCATCGGCACGACGGCGATTCAGCTGGCCCGCATCTTCGGCGCTCGGGTATTCGCGACGGTTGGCAACAATGCCAAGCGACAGCTGGCAGAGGATTTGGGCGCCGAGCGCGCAGTGAATTACCAAGAGGAAAACTTCCTCGACGTCATCAAGCCGCTGACCGACGGTCGCGGTGTCGATTTGATTCTCGATATGGTTGGCGGCAGTTACCTCGAAGACAACCTGCGGCTGCTGGCCACGGAAGGCCGCATTGTAGTCATCGGCGTATTGGGTGGTGCAAAAGGCCAGGTCGACCTGGGGCGCATGCTGTCAAAGCGACTGACCATCACCGCGTCGACCTTGCGCAACCGAATGCCGGCAGACAAAGGCACGATTGCCGAGGCACTCGAGGAGTGGGTATGGCCGCACCTCGACGCCGGCAACCTGGCGCCCGTCATCCAGGACATCATGCCGCTGGAGCGGGCTGCCGAAGCACACCAGATACTCGAAGCCAACGGGGCCATGGGGAAACTCGTGTTGACCACCGGCCACTGAGGCCGGCGTGAGTCTGCTCAGCACGATACGCGCCTTCGACGAATGGCGATGGGCCGGCCAGCAGCTCGCGCTGGTAACCGTGGTCGAAACCCAGGGTTCCACCTACACGAAGGCGGGACACCGCATGCTGGTGGCAGACCAGGGCGACTATCACGGCCTGGTCAGCGGCGGTTGCCTGGAAGGCGACCTGGCCGCGCACGCTGGCGAGGTGATCACCAGCGGCGAACCGAAACTGCTCACCTACGACCTGCGCGACGACGCCGACGAGATCTGGGGCCTGGGCATTGGCTGCAACGGCTTGCTGCGGCTGCTGGTGCAGCGTCTCGACCCGGAACATCACTATCAACCCTACCTGGATATCGCGGACTGTCACCGCAGCTTTGCCGGGGGCCAACTCGGCATCGTGATCCAAAGTTCAACGGCTGCCATCCCCCTGGGCGCAACCTGGTTGCAGTCGGCGGCGGGTATCAGCCACTCCAGTCTCGACGACGCCGGGGTGGCGGCCGTCGGCCAGGCGCTGGCCGCCGACAGCCGGCCCGGCATCCGCGCAGTGTCGGCGGCCGGCGAAAGCCTTGAGGTGCTGCACACGCGGGTCGCCCCGATACCGCGGCTGCTGGTGATTGGTGCCGGGCCGGACGCAGTGCCGCTGGTCCGCCTGGCCGCCGAACTGGGCTGGCGCGTCACCATCACCGATCACCGGCCGGCCTATCTCGACGCGCCCGGCCTGAACGTGGCCGATGCGCGCATCCATGCGCGCCCGGGGTCCCTCGCCGGGCAGCTGACACCCGACGAGTTCCACGCCACCGTGGTCATGACTCACCACCTGGACTCCGACCGCGAACATCTGCGCGAACTCGTGGCCACCGGCCCGGCCTACGTCGGTCTGCTGGGCCCGCGCGCGCGCCGCGATCGCTTGCTCGATGACCTGGGCGATGCCGGCATTGCACTTCAGCCGCGGCTGCACGGTCCGGTGGGTCTGGACATCGGTGCAGATTCTCCCGAAACCATCGCCCTGGCCGTGGCGGCGGAAATCCAGGCTTACTTCGCCACCGCAGCCAGTCCGCTAGACTCCCGCCAATGACCGCAAGACGCAGAATCGACGTCGCCGAAGCGGCGGCGCTGGTGGCATCACGGCTGCCGGACTACCCGGCGGCGGAAATCCCACTCGCCGACGCCCAGGGCTGCATCCTGCGCGAAGACCTGCACGCGGAACGGGACCAGCCGCCGTTCCACCGGGTCACGATGGATGGCATTGCCATCCGGCAGGCCGGCCTGGCCGAGGGGCGCCGGCGCTTTCGGATCGGCGGCACCCAGGCCGCCGGCGCGGCAGCCCTGACGCTGGGCGCCGACGATGCGTGCGTGGAAATCATGACCGGTGCGATGTTGCCCGATGACGCCGACACCATAGTGCCGGTGGAACGCATCGATGTGAGCAACGGTTGCGCGACGCTGGAAGCCGGCTACATGCCGGAGGCCGGTCAGTTCATTCACCGCTGCGGTTCCGATCACTCGGGCGGCGATGTGATTCTCGAAAGCGGCATGCGCATCGGCGTGCCGGAAATGCCCGTGCTGACCGTGGCGGGCAAGGCCACGGTCCGCGTGGCGCAGTGGCCACGGGTGGCGGTGGTGTCTACCGGGGATGAGCTGGTGGACATCGGCGTGCCGATGGCAGATTTCCAGATTCGCTCGTCGAACGACTGGGCCATTGCGGCGGCGCTGCACCGGCGCGGTTGCGACCGCATCACGCGAGCCAGGCTGCCCGACGACCTGGCAGCCATGCGCGCGGCCGTGAAGGCGCTCCATGACAAAAACGACGTACTGGTGCTCAGCGGCGGCGTATCCATGGGCAAGTACGATTATGTGCCGCAAATCATGACGGAGCTGGGCGTCGAACTCGTGTTCCACAAGGTGCTGCAGCGGCCCGGCCTGCCGATGTGGTTTGGCGTCAGCGCAGCGAACAAGCCAGTGTTCGCATTGCCCGGCAACCCGGTGTCGAGCCTGGTGTGCTTCATCCGCTACGCTTGCCCGGCACTGCTAAAGTCACTTGGTGCCCGGCCATTCGAGCCGCCGTGCGTGAAGCTGGCAGTGCCCTTCCGTTTCGAACCGGATCTCACCTGCTTCCTGCCCGTGGTGCTGCAACACGCGCAAGACGGTGAACAGCTCGCACTTCCTCAGCCCACTAACACCTCGGGCGATTTCGTCGGTCTCGCCGGCAGCGACGGGGTGGTGGAACTGGCGCGCGGGCGGGACGAGTTCCCGGCCGGCTTCGCTGCGCCTTTCTATCGCTGGTAGCAGCCGACCGCCGGCGACAAATCTCGTTGCCGCTTACCAGGAGCGGCCGCCCGGAGGCGGCCGCTTCGGGCCTGACAAGGTGCGCCAGTCAGCGGCGCGCGTGCAGCCGCGCTCGCCCCATGCCTTCGGCTACGGCAGCTTGTATGCGCCCGTAGCGTGCTCGAAGTAATCTTTTGCCGGCTCCCCACCACGGGGTCGTTTCCCGGCGCGCCGCTCGACACGTTGGCGCCGGTCTTCGTTGGTGGCCCTGAAACCCGGGCCCGGCAGCCCCAGCTCCTCGTCGCGGCGTGGCCCGCCGCGGCGGTCGCGGTGATGTTGATAGGCGCAGTCACAGGAGGCCTGGTCGCAATCACGCAGTGGCAGCAACGGGGCTTCGGCCGACAGGAAACTCTGCCCTTCCAGCTCGCGGGCAGCTGCACAGGAAGGCCACCCGGTGGCGATAGCCACGGCATGAAAGGCCTGCTGCGGTGTCTTTGCGGCTCGCGCGGGCTTCGTTCCGGACTTAGCTTTGCCGAAGTTAGGCAACTTGAGGGCATCTAGCCGTGGCAGTCTCATGATCGATCTCGCTGTCTTTTGGCTGACACACAGCCTAGCCCTTGCTGCCGCCGGGCGCCGTTAACGCCTTCACGGAAGGCGACTCCGGTCCAGGCTTATGTTGCCTGTGCCCGGGCAGCCCGCAATCTGCAGGCCAAAACAGCGGGTTGAAACACCCGGCGCGGATCAGAGCAGCAGGAGCAGCACCGGTACGCCAATCATCAGGACCATGAACCCCGGCGGCACGGTAGTGCGCTGATAGCCACCACGGCCCTGGTTTACCACCGCGTTGGCTGCCATCGGAGCAGCTGCGGTATCCGCTACCAGCGTCGTATCGGCGGCGACATCCCTTGCCGGTGCCCCGTGCTGCGTGGGGGGCCTGATGGCACAGCCGGATACGCCGAGGGCGACCACCAACGCGCAAGCCCAGCGCTTGCGCCACGGGAGGCGCCTGCCAGCGAGAACGGTCAAACCCGCATCGCGTCGACGGGCGGCACGTAGGGATAACCCAGCGCTTCGGCCACGGCCGGGTGCGTAATCTGACCGCAGTGCACGTTCAGCCCGTCACGCAGGCCCGAAATCTCCAGCAGCGCGCGCGGGTAGCCGTTCCGGGCCAGCGCCAGCACGTACGGTAAGGTGGCGTTGTTCAGTGCATAAGTCGACGTGCGCGGCACGGCGCCGGGCATATTCGCCACGCAGTAGTGCACTACATCTTCTTCAATGTAGGTGGGATTGGAATGAGTCGTCGGCCGGCTGGTCTCGAAGCACCCGCCCTGGTCGATAGCCACATCCACCAGCACGGAACCGGGCCGCATACGCGCCAGCAGGTTACGGGACACCAGCTTTGGCGCTTCGGCGCCTGGCACCAGCACCGCGCCAATGACCAGGTCGGCATCGGCCACGTAATGGTCCACCGCTTCGGCTGTGGCAAAGATCGTGTTCAGCCCGCCACCGAACAGCAGGTCCAGCTGGTTCAGCCTGGGCAGGGACTTGTCGATTACGGTGACGCGGGCCTCCATGCCGAGCGCGACGCGCAGCGCATTGGTACCCACTGTCCCGCCGCCGATCACGACCACATTCGCGGCCGGCACGCCGGCTACCCCGCCCACCAGGATGCCGGCGCCGCCCGACTCGCGTTCCAGCGAATGCGCACCGGCCTGCACGGCCATGCGCCCCGCCACCTCGCTCATCGGCGCCAGCAAGGGCAAACCGCCCTGGTCATCGCTCACCGTTTCGTAGGCAATGGCGATACAGCCAGAATCCACCAGGGCCTGCGCCTGGGCAGGATCGGGTGCGAGGTGCAGGTAAGTGAACAGCACCTGCCCCTCCCTCAGCATCGCGCACTCGACAGGCTGCGGCTCTTTGACCTTAACGACCAGCTGCGCATCGGCAAAAACTGCCGCAGCATCGGCGGCAATGGCTGCGCCAGCGTCCTGGTAGGCGTTATCGGGCATGCCGATACCCTCCCCGGCACCCGATTGAACGACGACTTTACAGCCATGGGCCACCAGTTCACGGACGCTGGACGGCGTTAGCCCAACCCGGTATTCGTCGCTCTTAATTTCCTTCGGTACGCCGATCAGCATTGTCGTTCCTCATTCACCGAGAGTTGGCATGTCGAAGCCATAGTTGCCGCCGCCATCTTCTGCCGGCCATCGAGCCGTTACGTTCTTCAGCTGCGTGTAGAAGCGCACGCCTTCCGCACCGTGCACTTGGCTATCGCCGAACAAAGAACACTTGCGGCCGCCGAAACTGTAGAAAGCCATCGGCACCGGAATTGGCACGTTGATACCCACCATGCCGGTTTCAACCCGCTGACGAAAATCACGCGCGGCACGGCCGCTGCGCGTGAATAGCGCGGCACCGTTACCGTACTCATGGCCGTTTACCAGGTCCAGGGCCGCGTCGAGGGAGTCCGCGCGCAGCATTGTCAGTACCGGACCGAAAATTTCCTCGCGATAGATCTGCATCTGCGGCCCGGCGTGGTCGAACAAGCTCGGCCCGAGAAAAAAACCTTGCTCGTGGCCCGGCACGCACAGGTTCCGGCCATCGACGACCAGCTCTGCGCCTTCCTGCTCGCCCTTACCAATGTACGCCGCGACCCGGTCCCGATGCTCGGCGGTGATCAGCGGGCCCATGTGCACCGCCGCCGCGGTGGCGGGGCCAACCCGCAATGCCCGGATTCTTGGCAACAATGCCTCGCGCAGCCGGTCGCCCGCATCACCCACAGCAATGGCGACTGACACCGCCATGCAACGCTCACCGGCCGAACCATAGGCCGCGCCGACCAGCGCGTCGGCCGCGTCGTCGATATCGGCATCCGGCAATACGACCATATGATTCTTCGCGCCGCCCAGGACCTGGGCGCGCATGCCCGTCTCGGCGGCGGTGCGATATACCTGCCTCGCTACCGGTGTGGAGCCGACGAAACTCACGGCACTCACTCGCGAATCCCCGAGCAAGGCTGCCACGCATTCGCGATCACCCTGCAGCACGTTGAAGACCCCGTCCGGCAACCCGGCCTCTTGCAGCAACGCCGCCAGGCGCAGTGCGCAGGACGGCACCTTTTCCGATGGTTTCAGGATGAAGGTATTGCCGCAGGCAATGGCCAGCGGGAACATCCACAGCGGCACCATGGCCGGGAAATTGAAGGGGGTGATGCCGACGCAGATCCCCAGCGGCTCGCGCACGGAATACGCGTCTACACCGGTCCCCACGGCTTCGCTGTACTCGCCTTTCAGCATTTGTGGAATCCCGCAGGCGAACTCCACCACTTCCAGCCCACGCTGCAGGGAACCGTCGGCATCGCTCAGCAGCTTGCCGTGTTCCGCGGTGATCAGCGCAGCGAGTTCCGTGCGGTGGGCCT
>CAMYJV010000105.1:0-10060 GCA_947258805.1 uncultured Gammaproteobacteria bacterium
GAGACGGTGGCGGTGCACGAGGACTTCTTTGCCCTCGGCGGGCATTCGCTGCTGGCCACCCGGCTGATTGCCCGCATTCGCGATCAGCTCGGCGTGGAAATCTCTTTGTTATCCCTGTTCGAACTACCTACTGTTGCAGGCATCGCAGACGTCTTGGAAGCGATGCCGGATCACAAACAGTCGGCGCGAATCCCGGAATTGTCAGCGGTGACCCGCGTAGATAAGAACAAGTGGCCGAAGCGAGCGGCCAAAGGGGACTAGAATGTCAGCTCAGAACCCATTCCAGCGGCGGGAAAGCACGCCAGACGACGAGGCCAGCCACGTGGCAGACATATCGGAACACTACCGCGAGATCATTAACAGTCTCGGCGAAGACGCGGACCGCGAGGGTCTCGTAGACACGCCGCAGCGGGCGGCGAAGGCCATGCGTTTCCTGACGCGGGGCTACCGGCAGAACCTCGACGAGCTCATCAACAACGCGGTGTTCACCAGCGACACCGACGAAATGGTGATCGTCAAGAACATAGAGATGTATTCCCTGTGCGAGCACCACATGCTGCCCTTCATCGGTCAATGCAACGTGGCCTACCTGCCCCAGGGCAAGGTGCTGGGTCTGTCGAAGATTGCCCGGATCGTGGACTATTTCTCCCAGCGTCTGCAGATCCAGGAAGTGCTGACCAAGCAGATCGCCGAGTGCGTGATGGAAGCGATCGACGCCCGAGGCGTCGGCGTGATCATCGAAGCCAAGCACATGTGCATGATGATGCGTGGGGTCGAGAAGCAGAACTCGACGATGACTACGTCGTGCATGCTCGGCAATTTCCGGAGCGAGCTGGCCACCCGCGAAGAATTTCTGCGCCTCGTTCGTCCGTAGTTCATGGATAGCGCATCGCGCGCAAGCCGGCAGTGCCGTTGCTCGCCCGGCCAGCAGTGATCCCCGGGGTGGAAACTGCGGTGGGGATCGGCCCCGCGTGGCGCAGGAGCTGCATTTGCGTGTTTCGAGCCTGTTAATTGCCGCCGCGCTGCTCGGCGCCTGCCAGAGCGTAAATGCCCGGCCGCCCGCGGGCGACGGCCCAGCCCCGGTGATGCTCAAGGCCTTGCCGGATTCTGGCTTCCAGGCGCGGGTGCTGTTTACGGTCGGGGATCGCATCGGTCTATACCAGCCGCCAGGGATCCTCGACGGCCTCGGCGCCTGGCGCGTGGACGACGACACGCTGCGCGTAGTGGCCAACCATGAATTCGGCGCCACGAGGGGCTACCCCTACCAGCTTGCAAACGGCACCAAGTTGCGCGGATCGCGCATCAGTTATTTCGACATCGATACGAGTACCCTGCAGATCCGAAGCGCGGGCCTGGCCTTCGACGTTATGCGTGACCGCAGTGGCAAGATCGTTACACGGGCCGCGCAGGTCAGCGAGCGGGACGATAAACCCGAGTCGGGATTGAATGCGCTGTGTTCCGGCGCCGGTTACGCAGCCGGGCAGGGCGGCTTCGTCGATGACCTGTACTTCACGCACGAGGAAGTGTCGGCCCGAGAAGACCACCCGCACGGTGGTTCTGTCTGGGTCCTGGACCCGGCCGGGCGCGAGCTGCGGGCAGTGCCGGATCTCGGCCGCGGTTCCTGGGAGAACTCCGCGGCGCTGGCAGCACCTCCGGGTTTTGTCGCGCTGCTGCTGGGCGATGACCTCGAGTCTGGCGGTGCGCCACTGTATTTGTACATCGGCCGCAAGAGTCCCGACGGCGATTTCCTGGCGCGGAACGGTCTGCGCGGCGGCCAGCTGCACGTCTGGGTGTCGGACCAGGGCGACCGCTCGCCGGCGGACTGGCATGGCACCGGTGCCAGGCGTGACGGCCGCTTCGTCCAGGTGGCGGCCCGGGATCCGGCTCGGGCCGGTTCGAGCGGACACGACGCGTACGGCTACCGGAACGACACCACGCTGCGCGCAGCCGCGTGGCAACGCGGGGCCTTTGCATTCTCGCGACCGGAAGACGTGCACACCAATCCGGCCCGCGGTACCCAGGCCGTGTTTGCATCTACTGGCCACGGCGACCAATTCCCGGATGACGACTGGGGCACGCTGTACCGCATCGACGCGAACTTCGAAGCCGTGGGCGACGGCTGGCCCACCGCCATAGCCACACTCACCATCCTGCATGACGGCGACGACTTCGACGGCCGCGGCATTCGCAGCCCCGACAATCTGACCTGGGCGAGTGACGGCATGGTCTACGTGCAGGAGGACAAGGCGACGAAGCGTGCTCGCTTTGCTGCCGACGATGGCATCGATGCCTCGATCTGGCGCATCGACCCGTTGCAGCCAGACGACTACCAGCGCATCGCGGTGATTAACCGGGCCGCGCTCGTGCCGCCAGGCGCCAGAGACTCGAAGGCGGGTCGGTTCGGCGCGTGGGAAAGCTCCGGCATCGTCGACATTTCACCGTTGCCGGGGCTCGACCCCGGCCAGCTCGCCCTGCTGCTGACGGTGCAGGCCCACGGACTGAGCGGCGGCCCGATCGGTGGGAAACGTGAACTGGTGGAGGGCGGTCAGCTGGTCCTGTTGACTCGCAACTAGCCCCCGGCGCTGTGCTTTGAAGCACTGCCGAAGGCCCCCTCTGGAGACGCTTCGACCGTTTCATGACAACCGTCGGCTAACACATCGGGCTATCAGTGAACAAAAAGTGTTCACAGATCGGAACCTGACCTGATCTGACAAGACCAATGCGGCAGCTCTCGGCAAAATTCCCGCCATGGATATCGAACACAAACCGCAGAGAGGCCGGCCGCCGTTAGGACGGACCCGGATGGTCACCATCGGAATCCGCGTGGAACCCTCGGAACGCGAACAGCTGGAGGCAATGGCTGCGCAGCAGGGCAAGTCCCTGTGCGGCTACCTCCGCGACCTGATTCGTCGCGAAATGGCAGAGGACGACGTGCGCGACGCGCCCGTGCGCGCTTGCATTTAAACCACCTTGAAACCAAACAAAACAAATCGTCTTGTTTTTTGACCGCCTTCAGGCGGTCTTTTTTTGCGTTTGAAATCGCCGTGTCGGGTTCAAAAGTTTTGGCGGACCAGCGTGGCTAAGGTGTCCAGCTGAGCAGCGGTGTGCGCAGTGCTCAGGAAAGCGGTTTCTACCGCGCTGGGCGGCAGGTAGACCCCGGCCGCGAGGGCAGCGTGAAAGAGCTTCGCGTAACGCTCGCGCTGGGTGGCGTCAATCGCCGTCGGCGTGCGCACGGTTTTCCCGTCGCCGGCAGCCAGCCAGAACAACGAGCCGGCGCGTTGCAGTCTCAGTCCCGGCGCCGCCGCCAGTCCGGCTTCCAATGCCTGGCCTAGCTCATCCAGGTGCGCATAGACCGCAGCATCCAGCAAGGCTTCCAGCGTTGCGCGACCGGCGACCATCGCCACCGGGTTCGCACTCAACGTGCCGGCCTGGTACACGTTGCCGACGGGCGCCAGCTGTTCGAGGTACTCGCGCCGGCCGGCCACCGCCCCCACCGGGAAGCCGCCGCCGATGATCTTGCCCCAGGTCACAAGATCGGGCTGCAGGCCCAGCTGTTCGGTGCAGCCGCCGAAGGCGACGCGAAAACCGGTGATGACTTCGTCGTATATCAGCAGCGTGCCGTGCTGGCGGCACAGCCTGCCAAGTTTCTCCAGGAAGTCGCGGCGCTGGGGTAACAGCCCGTAGTTGGCAGGCAGGGGTTCGATGATCGCAGCGGCAATGTCGTCGTGGGCGGCGAACACCGCGTCGAGGGCTGCGTCGTCATTCAGCGGCGCCACCAGCGTGTCGCCGGCCACGGCGGCCGGAATACCGGCGCTGTCAGCCGTACCGGCCAGGCCCGATCCGGCCCGCATCAGCATCGAGTCCACGTGGCCGTGATAGCAGCCGTCGAACTTCAACAGCTTGTCGCGACCGGTGACCGCGCGGGCAAGGCGCAGCGCAGTCATGACCGCTTCGGTGCCGGAGTTGACGAAGCGCAGCTGTTCGACCCACGGTAGCCGGCCGGTGATCAGTTCCGCCAGTTCCAGCGACGCCGTTTCGGCGGCGCCGTAACTCCAGCCCCGGTCCAGGGCCGCGGTGACCGCGTGTTTCACGGCCGGGGGCGCATGGCCCAGGATCAGCGGGCCGAAGGCCTGGCAATAGTCGACGAAGCGCCGGCCGTCTGCGGCTTCCAGGTACGCGCCGTTGCCGGCACGGATGAATACGGGGTCGCCGCCGACGCTGCGAAATGCCCGCACCGGCGAGTGCACGCCGCCGGGAGTGACCCGCCGTGCGCGCCGGAACAGTTCTTCGTTCGTCACCACCGGCGCGCTGCGTAACTGATGATCATGTTGGCGCCGGCCCGCACCATGGCCGTCCAGCATTCTCGCTGTACCGAATCGCGCTCGGCCAGGCCATTCGCCGCCAGCGTGTCGATGGCGGCCTGCTCGCCGCTGACCTGGTAGGCGGCGCGCGGCCGTTCCGGTATCGCGTCGCGCAGCTGCGCGAGTATGTCCAGGTACGGCAGGCCCGGTTTCACAATCAGGATGTCGGCGCCTTCCTGTGAGTCGCGTCGCGCGCTGGCCAGCGCATCCGCCGGCCGGCCCGGGTCCAGCTGATAGCTTGCCCGGTCCTGCAGCGGTTCGTTCTCACCGGGTGCCGAATCTGCCGCGTCCCGAAACGGGCCGTAGAAGGCAGACGCGAATTTTGCTGCGTAGCTCATGATGGCAGCGCGTTCCATGCCTGCCGCGTCCAGCGCGGCGCGAATGGCCGCCACGCGCCCGTCCATCATGTCGCTGGGCGCGACGCAGTCGGCGCCAGCTTCCGCATAGGCGACGGCGGCCCGCGCGAGTTCGGCGACGCTGGCATCGTTGCGCACGTAGTCATGGCTTTCGTTCAGCACACCGCAGTGCCCGTGCGTGGTAAGCGAGCAAAGGCAGACATCGGTGGCCAACCACAGCGCGCCACCGAAGTGACGCTTGACGGCGGCGATTTGCGCCGCGGTGAAGTCGAAGTTGAAGGGTGGCGTCTGCTTGTCGGCAGGTATGCCGAACAGCAGGAACTTGGTGATGCCGTTCGCGAGGTCCGTTTCAATCTGCGCCAGCAGAGAATCATTCGTGTCCCGATAAACCGCATCGACACCCGGCACCGCTTCTCGTTCGCGCAGCGTTTCCACCACGAACAGGGGTTGCACGAGCTGTTTCCGGCTGACGCGGACTTCACGCGTCAGCTCGCGCAGATGCGGGTTCAGCCGCGTGCGGCGGAGCGTCAGCCCAGCCACGTCTGCCAGGCCTCGCGGTTGGGGAACACGTGCGGCCGAATGCCGAGTTCCGTGAGGGCGCGGCGGGTTTTTCCGGTTCCGCAGGCATGGTGGGCCGCCGGCTGCACGCAATCGCGCAGCGCCAGGTATTGCTCGCGGCTGCTCCAGTAAAAATGCGTGGCGCGCCTGGCGGCCGCGCGCACGCGACGCAACGCGTCACTGGGCGGGGGCTCCATTGTGTAGCTGCCGACCACGTTGACGATGCCGCTGTCCTGCCAGGTGTCTTCGGCGCCGGCACGGGTCAGGGCGAGCCATTGTTCCAGCGGTGGTAACTGCAGGACTGGGCTGGCGAGCGTTGGGCGCAGCGCATCGAAGCCCAGGCCGTCGGCACAGCCTTCCACCCACAGTCCGGCGGCGCTGAGCCGCTGCCAGCTCTGCCAGCCGCTGGTCCAGATGCGTTGGTGGTTAAAAAGCTTTGCTATCGGGTTCAGCGCCCGCCAGTGTGCGACGAATACCGCCGGGCTGTCCCCGCCGGGCTGTCCGGCGCGCTGAGGGGCTGCTGCAAGGCCCGATGGGTGCCGGCTCGGTGCCACGCGCCACCGTCCAGTGCCCGCGCCACAGCCGGCCTGGGCGGCGCCGGCCATCGCAGCACATTGTCGTCACCGGATCCACCGCGCGCGAACAACAGCTTGCCCAGCCCGGGCACAGTAACGGCGGTGGCGCCGAAAGCGGCGCGCTGTTGCGCCACCAGCTGATCGGCCGCGGCAAACTCTGCCGCCACCTCGTCTGCGGTCCTGGCATCGTGCACCGCACGCAGCAGGTCACGCGTCACCGCGTCCCGCGCGCGGCATTCCACGGCCAGTGCACCCTGGCCCGGTGCGGCCGGGCACTCCGACAGTGGCAGTACCATCCAGCGAACGTCGTCCAGTTGCCCTTCGATGGCCCGTCGCCCGGCCGGGTCGCGCCACAGTCGTTCCAGGCCGGCGAGGGCCAGGACCACGCCGTCCAGTGCGTCGCTGCCGTCGCTGTGCAGCCGAGCCACGCGTCGATCCACCGGGCCCCGCAGTGGCACGCACTGGATATCCGGTTCAGGACCGACTCGCGGTAGTGCCGACTGCAGAAAACGCTGCACGTTGCGGGCGCGCCGGGTGGACGACGTGCCGATGCGCAGGCTTGCACCGCGCAGCAGCCGGTCGATAACCGAGCCGCGAAACAGCACCACGTCGCGCGGGTTCGCCCGCGACGGCATCGCCGCGGTCACGACGCCGTCGGGCCGCGGCCCATCAAGGTCCTTGCGGGAATGCACCGCGATGTCCACGTCGCCGGCCAGCAACGCGGCGTCGATTTCGGCGGAAAAAAACGCGGCGTCCTGCACTGCTGACAACGGGGTCGAACGATCGCGGTCGCCCGGGGTGCTAAGGGTAACGAGTGTTACCTGCAATCCCGGGTGAGCGGCCTGCAGGTCTGACGCCACCTGCCTGCTCTGCGCGACGGCCAGTGTCGAGCCGCGAGTGCCGACGCACAACGCCCGCGCGGCGGCGTTCATGCGCGGATGCGGCGGGGGGCAGCAGATTCCTGCGAGTAGCGGCGCACGGTGTGGTCTGTGCAGGCCGCCCGCGCGTGTTCCACCTGCAGCGAACGCACATTTAAAAGGCTCTGCCGCAGGTCGAACAAGTGGTCCAGATAGAAGGTCTGCCCGGCATTGGCCACGGAGAATGCGCCGGGTCGCCGGTGACCCAGGTGCGTCACCGTGATTGGCGCCGTCGTGTTCAGCCACAGGCTCCAGCGGGCGTCATTGTCGGGATCGGCTGGCGTCGTTAGCACCACGTGCTGTGCCCACCGCGCCGCCGGCTCGCCGTCCGCAGGCCCGAATTGATGCAGCCACTCCGGCGCCAGCCCGGCCACGGTGTGGCGATTCCAGAGTCCGGCGGAATGCTGGCGGAAAAACGGCCAGATGGAGCGGGCCAGTTCACCAGCCCCGACGATCAGGACCCGGTCGCGGCGTGCCGGGCGGATGAGCCGGCGCACCAGTGAGCCGTAAGACTCGCCGCCGATGCCCTGCAGGTGCCGCGCGCGTATGCGCCGGGTGTCCAGCAGCAACGCGTCTACGATGCCGGCCAGTGCCTGGCTTGCTGCGGGGTCCGTCGCGCGCCACCGTAACCAGGCCTGGCGGAACTGGCCGAGCACATTGGTCTCGCCCGGTATTGCGCTGTGCAGCCCGGAGATGAATTCGAGCAGGAAGCGATAGGCCGCCGCACCCGTGTAGCTCTCGGGCGTGCCGTCAGGCGCGCGCGCCGGCGGCGTGGCACTGATCCACACCCGCCGCAGGCAGGTTTCCACCGCCAGCCCGGCTGCGGCCGGCCACGGGTGTGCACCCGGCAGGTTGCCGTCATAGCACCAGTGCGCGACGTAGAGGGCCGTCACGTCTAGTCGAGGCTCGCCAGCCATTCGTCGTCGGAACCTTCCGGCACCTCCTCGAACAGGTAGGTACTCAGATAGCGTTCGCCCGTGTCCGGCAGCATGCTCAGGATTGTGGCGCCGCGTTCCGCCCTGTCTGCCACCTGCATGGCGGCCGCCAGCGTCGCGCCCCCGGACAGACCGGAAAAAATGCCTTCTTCGCGGGCCAGGCGCAGGGCCCACTGCTTGCTGTCTTCGTCGGTGACGGGCACCAGTTCGTCATAGACGTCCGGGTTCAGCACCGCCGGCACGAAATTGGGTGTCCAGCCCTGGATCTTGTGGGGCTTCCATTCCTTGCCGGCCAGCATCGATGCTTCCGCCGGTTCCGTGGCGACGATGCGCACGCTTGGCCGCGCGCGCTTGATGACTTCGCCGGCGCCGGTCATTGTGCCGCCCGTCCCCCAGCCGGTGACCCAGTAGTCGAGATTCCGGTTGGCGAAATCGCGCAGGATTTCCGGCCCGGTGGTGTTGCGGTGATAGGCGGGATTGGCGGGGTTCTCGAACTGGCTGGCCAGGAACCAGCCGTGCTGCTCTGCCAGTTCCGCGGCGCGCAGAACCATGCCCGTACCCTTCTCCGCGGCGGGCGTCAGGATGACCCTGGCGCCGAGCGCTCGCATGATCTTGCGCCGTTCGATGGAAAAGGTTTCAACCATGGTGGCCACGAACGGATACCCCCGGGCGGCACATACCATCGCCAGCGCGATACCGGTGTTCCCGGAAGTTGCCTCGATGACCGTTTGCCCGGGCTTCAGCGCACCGCTGCGCTCGGCGTCGTTAATGATGGCGAGCGCGAGCCGGTCCTTCACCGACCCGAGGGGATTGAAAGCTTCCACTTTCACGAACATTTCTACACCGGCCGGCGCAATCTTATTCAGCCGGACGACGGGGGTGTTGCCGATAGTGTCGAGGATGCTGTCGTAGATCATGATGGTGATGTCCGTGTTGCAGTCATTGTCAGAGCGCGGCCTGTGACGTTGGCGGTTCAGCCTCGAACCATTGCAGCTGCCCGGCCAGACCCGCAACGTCGCCGACCACCAGCAGGGCTGGGGTGCGGACTTCCTGCAGCCTGCCAGGCAAATTCGCCAGCGTGCCGCCGGTGACCCGCTGGTCACGGGTAGTCCCCTGTTCCACCAGCGCGGCGGGCGTCTGGGCGACTTTACCGTGAGCCTGCAAGGCTTCGCACAGGGCGGCCACGCGCCGCCCCCCCATGTAGACCACCAGCGTATGGCCGCTCTGCACCAGCGGCGTCCAGTTAGTTTCCTTCGCGCCCGGCGCGCGATGCCCGGTCACGAAGCTTACGCCTTCTGCCATGCCCCGGTGAGTCAGCGGAATGCCCGCGTATGCCGAGCAGCCCGATGCGGCCGTGACACCGGGCACAGCCTGGAACGGCAGCCCGGCCTCGGCCAGCGCCTGCATTTCTTCACCGCCGCGGCCGAACACGAAGGGATCGCCACCCTTCAGTCGGCAGACCCGTTCGCCGCGCCGCACGCGCCGCACCAGTTCACGGTTAATGTCCGCCTGATCCGTTGAAGGCCCGCCCCCCTGCTTGCCGACGCAGATCAGCTCCGCATCGCGCCGGGCCAGGTCGAGAATCTCGGCCGCAACCAGCCGGTCATACAGGACCGAATCCGCGCGCTGCAGCAGGAATTGCGCGCGGCGCGTCAGCAGGCCCGGATCACCCGGACCCGCGCCGACGAGCCAGGCTTCGCCGACGGTTTTTTGCGGGGCGCCACTGAGCCGCTGCTGGAGCAGCTGGTCTGCAGCGGTTTCCCGACCGGCGAGCACCTGTTCGGCCGGTGCACCGTCGAGGGTGTCCTGCCAGAAACGCAGGCGTTCCCGGCCAGCCGGCACGCGGGTCGCAACACGCTGGCGCCAGCGGCCCACCCATCTGGCGAGGTCGGCAACGCGTTCCGGCAGCCAGGTCTCGATTTGCTGGCGCAGCATGCGGGCCACCATGGGCGCCTGGCCACCACTGCTGATGGCCAGGACCAGGGGCGACCGGTCGACGACGGACGGCAGGATGAAACTGCAGGCATCACCGTCATCGACGACATTGCAAAAGCGTTGCGCGTCACGCGCGGCGGCGGCGACGGCGTGATTGACATCGTGATCGCTGGTGGCCGCGACTATCAGCAGGTATTCCGGCACGAGTTCGGGACGGAAGTCGCCCAGGATGACGCGCAGATCGCCGCGATCTGCCTGGGCCTGCAGTTCGGGGCGGATCTCGCGAGCATTCACGGTGACCCGGGCGCCTGCCCGGCGCAGCTGGCGGACCTTGCGCAGGGCCACTTCGCCGCCGCCCACGACTAGGCAGGGCTGGTCCCGCACGGCTGCAAACATCGGAAAATAGTCCATCCGGACCGAGAT
>CAMYJV010000105.1:10101-19811 GCA_947258805.1 uncultured Gammaproteobacteria bacterium
CGGCGGCTTGCCCACGGCCGCGCGAAGGATCGCCGACGTGACACTCCAGCAACTGCGCTATCTCCTTGGCATCGCCGATGCCGGGCTCAACATCACTGCCGCTGCCGAGCGCCTGTACACCAGCCAGCCCGGCATCAGCAAGCAGCTCAAGCTCCTCGAGCAGGAGCTGGGCGTGCAGCTGTTCACGCGCAAGGGCAAGAGCCTGACCGCCATCACCCCGGCGGGGCGCGATGTCATCTCGCGGGCCCGGAAAATTACTCGCGAGGTGGACAACATCAAGAGCCTGGCGCGGAATATTTCGGGCGAGGAGGAGGGCACCCTGTCCATCGCCACGACGCACACCCAGGCTCGCTATGTGCTGCCGGAGATTGTCCGGACCTTTCGCGATCGTTATCCGAAAGTCAGCCTCGAGCTCCACCAGGGCACGTCGGAACAGATTGCTGAACTGGTGGCCGGCGGTCGAGTGGACTTTGCCATTGCCACGGGGTCGCGCAACCTGTTTCCCGGCCTCGTGCTGTTACCGGTCTATCACTGGGACCGCATCGTGCTGACGCCGCGAGACCACGCCCTGACGAAACTCTCGGGCAAGCTGGACCTGCCCACGCTCGCGCAGTATCCGCTGATCACCTACGTCTTCAGTGCCACCGGTGAATCATCATTCAAGAACGCCTTCGCCGAGCAGGGCCTGGAACCGGACGTCGTGTTCACGGCGCGTGACGCCGACATCATCAAGACCTATGTGCGGATGGGCATGGGGGTTGGAGTGGTGGCGGCCATGTCTTACGAGTGCCAGGACGAGCGCGACCTCGAAGCGCTGGATGCGGAGGGCCTGTTCCCGCGCGTGACAACCTGGCTGGGCTATCGCCGCGATGCGGTGCTGCGCGACTACATGGTGGATTTCATGAGTCTGTTCGCCCCGCACCTCACGCCGGAGCTCATTCGTGACGTGCGCGAGACAGATACCCAGGCACAGGTGGATGCGCTGCTCGCCGACGTCGCCTTGCCGATTCGCGGCGGTTGCGGCAATGAAGTGGCGGAAGCGGCTTGAGTTCATGCAACTGGTCTGGCGGGGTACACCGGCCAGCCTGAGTTCCGGCGCGGCCTACAGGGAAGCGAGGTCGATGTCGTGCAGGCCGCACTCTCGCTTCAAACCGAAAAAGCGCGTTTCCTGGGCCGTGTTCACCTCATGGAGCGATCGCGTGGTGTGCACGTCGCCGATCGATACGTAACCCTGTTCCCAGAGCGGGTGATAGGGGAGGTCGTGGCGCTTCAGATACAGAAAGACATCGCGGTCATTCCAGTCGGCAATGGCATGGACCTTCCAGCGGTCGCCTGACCACGACAGGAACGGCGTGTCCGCGCGGCTCTCGCTCTGGTCGCGACGCAGCCCGGCGAACCACGTGCCGGCCTGGAGTTCACGCAGCGCGCGTTCCATGGGTTCGACCTTGTTGTCACGATTGTACGCGTCAATGCCGGCGACCCCCTGTTCCCAGCGTTGGCCGTGCAGGGCTTCCTGCCATGCCGGGCTCAACGGATTGCGATAGACCTGCAGGTTCAGCTTGAGGCGCTCCTTGAGGGTTGCCACGAAGCGGTAGGTCTCAGGGAACAGGTAGCCGGTATCGATGAAGATCACCGGAATGTCGGGCCGCTGGCTCGTGACCAGGTGCAGAGACACCGCCGCCTGGGCGCCGAAGCTCGACGACATCACGTGGGTGCCCGGCAGGTTGTCCAGCGCCCAGGCCACGCGTTCCTCGGCACTGAGGCCCGAGAAACGGCGGTTGCAGTGGGCCAGCGCCAGCTCGCGGGATTCGTCTTCGTCCAGCGCACCGCATTCGCCCTGGTTGTCCGGGTAGCTCAGCTTTTCGGCAGTGTTGGCGGCGTAACGGCTCATGAATCCTGGTATTGGCGGGCCCGAGGGCGGGAAGCCAAGGTATAGCCCGGGCTCGACGGCGTGAACGTCGGAGTTGTTATCCCGGTATAACTAGCGATTATTTTCAGGCAGGAGGGCGAGCCATGACTGAGCGTTTAACCCGGCGGGCGTTGCTGGGCGGGGCACTGGTGGGTCTGACCGCGATGCCCATGTGGGCGCGGAACGCCGGCCGCCCGCCCGGCATGCGACGCCTGATTGCGAACGAGAATCCCTATGGTCCGTCGCCCGCGGCCCGGGCCGCTGCAGTGCAGGCCGTGCAGAACGGGTGGCGGTACGCGGTGCGGGAAGTGACCAGCCTGAAGGCGGATATCGCCACCCTGGAGGGGGTAGACCCCGACCAGGTGATGGTCTGCGCCGGCTCTACCGAGGCCCTGCGGGTGGCCGCCCTGGCCGTGGCAGGGCGGGGCGGGCGCGTGGTGGCGGCGAGCCCGACTTTTTTCTTTCTGCCCGACTACGCCCGCAAGCTGGGCTGTGACGTGGTGGAAGTGCCGCTGGACGATACGATGACCCACGACCTCGACGCGATGGCGGCGGCGGTCAACCCGGCAACGCGGCTGGTGTATGTCTGCAACCCGAACAATCCCACCGGTACGCAGCTGGACACTGACCGGCTCAAGGCCTTCATCGCGGCGGTGGGTCCGCGCACGCCGGTGCTGGTGGACGAAGCCTACCTGGATCTCAATCCTGACTGGCGCGCGCTGACCGCGGTGGCGCGAGTGCGCGCCGGGGACGCCGTGATCGTCACGCGCACCTTTTCGAAATTGCACGGCATGGCCGGTCTGCGCGTCGGCTATGCGGTGGGACCTGCCGAACTCGTTCAGCGCCTGGAAGCGCTGCGGGTCTCGCAGATGAGTTACCCGGGCGTGCTCGCCGCCGCGGCCAGCCTGCAGGACGAAGAGTTCCTGGCCTTCAGCCGGGCGCAAGTTGGCGAGGGCCGGGAGATCACCACCGCAGCCTTCGACGAACTCGGCCTCAAGTACGTGCCGAGTCACGGCAACTTCGTGTTCTTCGACACCGGTGGCTCGCCGCGGGCCTTTGCCGCGGGCATGCGCGAGCGGGGCATCCTGACGGGCATGCCGTCGGCGGCCTATCCCAGCTGGAGCCGGGTCAGCATGGGCCGGGTGGAAGACATGCGCGCTTTTGCCACCGCCGCCGGCGATTATTTTCGGCCTGGCGGATGAGTCGCGGGGCGCCGGTCAGCGCGCCGGGGCGGGGCATCACGCTGATGTGTGCCGGCGTGCTGTCCATGCTGGGCCTGGACATCACGGCGAAGTGGCTGCTGGCTACCTACGCGCTGCCGCAACTGGTGCTGCTGCGCTGCAGTTTCTCGCTGCTGCTGATCCTGGTGTATGCCTGCTACCAAATGGGTCCGCGCACGCTTCGTACCCGGCGGCCACAGTGGCACGCGCTGCGTTCGGTGCTGATGGCCGGATCCATGTTCGCGTTTTTTTACGCGCTGCCGCGCATGCCGCTGGCTGACGTGCTGATCCTGGCCTTTGCCGCGCCCCTGATCGTCACGGCCCTGTCGTGGCCCTTGCTCGGTGAACCGGTGGGGCCCTGGCGCTGGGGCGCTGTGCTGACGGGTTTTGCCGGCGTGCTGGTCGTGCTCCAGCCCGGCGCCGGCCTGATCGCCCCGGCCGCGCTGGTGGCGCTGTGCGGCTCGTTTCTTTACGCGCTGTTGTCCCTGAGCGCGCGCCGGCTGAGTGTCACGGAGTCCACAGCGGCATTGAGCCTGTACCTGTTTCCGGTGCCGATGCTGATCAGCGTGCCTTTTGCGCTGGGGGCCTGGCTGCCGCCGTCGCCGGTGGATTGGCTGCTCTTTGCCGCCTGCGGCCTGTTTGGCGGGCTGGCCTTTGTGCTGATTACCGGCGCCTTTCGCCATGCGCCCGCCGCGCTGCTGGTGCCCTTCGAGTACACGGGCCTGGTATGGGCCGCAGGAGCCGGGTTCCTGATCTGGGGTGAGGTGCCTACCGTGGCCACCTGGGTGGGCGGGGCGATGATCACCGCCAGCGGTCTGTTCATTCTGTATCGGGAAACCCGCAATCACCGCGCCCAGCCGCAGGCGGACTTTCCGCTACAGGAGTCCGTGGTTCCCAGGGCCGGGGCGCCGGATCCGGGCAGGCGGCAGGAAGGCGGCATGGGTTAGAATCCACGCTTCTGGTACGCGAGCAAAATGACGCCGAATGGCGAAGACCCTCACACTGATTTACCACGCCGCGAAGGTGCGGCTGGGCTTCCTGATCATGGCCTGCGCGTTGGCCGGCATCGCGGTCAGCCCGGGCGACGGTCTGTCGCCCTGGCGCGTGCTGGTGCTGGGCCTGGCCGTGCTGGTGGCTTCTTCCGCCGCCGGGGCCTTCAACCAGCTGTACGAACGCGACCTGGATGCCAGGATGAAACGCACACGCGGCCGTGCATTCGTCACGGGGCGACTGCGCGCCAACTGGTACTGGGTTGCCGGTCTCACGCTGATCACTTTGCTGGCGCTGCTGGCCGCCGCCATGGCCACGAACGTGCTCGCTGCCTTCTATATATTCCTCGGCGCGTTCACCTACGGAATCATCTACACGGTGTGGCTGAAGCGGCGCACCTGGCTGAACATCGTAATCGGCGGCCTGGCCGGCAGCTTTGCGGTGATGGCGGGTGCGGCAGCCGTCGGGGCCACCTTGGCGCCGGCGCCGGTGCTGATGGCCGTGGTGCTGTTCCTGTGGACGCCGCCACATTTCTGGGCGCTGGCTTACGCCTGCAAGGCCGACTACGCCGCCGCCGGCGTGCCGATGCTGCCGGTGGTCGCACCGGAGCCCGTGGCCATGTGGTCGATCTTCGGGCACACGCTGGTACTGGTAGTGCTCTCCCTGGCCCTCGGCCTGTACGGGATGGGCTGGATCTACCTGGTGGCGGCGCTGGCCGGCGGCCTGTACTTTCTGCGCGAGAGCCTGCGCCTGGCCCTGCAGCCTTCAACGGCCCAGGCGTGGCGGACCTTCGCGGCCTCAATCGTACAGCTGGGGCTGCTGCTGACCGGGGCAATTATCGACAACCTGGCCCTTGGCTGACCCGGCGGCAGGCCTGGCCGGGGCCCCGCGTCAATTCAGCGTGCAGACGAGCAGCTTGCGGGCGGTAATGGAGCCGATCAGCAGCAGGTTGTCGTACCTGACGCCGACGCTGCTTGCCGAGATCTCGCGCCCGTTATTCAGATAGATGTCGGCCTGCGCGCGCACGTCCGCTAGTTCCACGCGGCGCACCTGCGACGGGGCTGGCTTGCCCTGGGCAAAATGCTGAATGAGCTTCATCGTATTTGCGTGGGCGCCGATCCACAGGCTGCCGTCTTCGGCCACGTCGAGATTGTCCGGTGACGTGTCCACCGCGATGCGATCCACTTCTGTCAGGCTGCCATCGTCCGGGTCCCGTTCCAGCACCCGGACTCGCTGCGCCGAGGTTTCGGCAACATAAATAGTGCTGCCGTCGGCCGATGCGGTGATGCCGCCGCCGGACGCAATGTCGCTGACGACCACACTGATGTCGTCGTTATTCACGTACGTGAGGGGCGAGCCACCGATACCGATCTGCTGCAGGATATTGCCGATCGTGCTGGTCGCCTTGTCGTTGGCGACGTAGACCTGTCGCGGGCCCACGGCCACGATGTCGTTCGGCGATACCAGCATCGGGTCGCTGATCGTTTCCACGTGCCGGAACAGGCCAGGCGATCTTTCTTCGAAAATCTCCAGCATTTCCGGTTCGCTGCCGCGGTTTACCGGATGATTCAGGGCGAACAGCGTGCGGCGTCCCCGCTCGTCGACGTACAGACTGAGCCCGTGGGGCCGGAAGTGGTCCGGCTGGCTCAGCAACGCACGTTCGGCGCGCAACGGTTTCAGGTTGAGGTTGACTCGCATCACCGTGCCCTGCACATCCGTGTCGCCGTCAACCAGCGCCTGGCGGTCCAGCACAGACAGGTAGGCCAGCCCGCGGGGCCGGTCCAGCTGGATGTCCTCTGCGCTGCCATCCAGCGGCAGCGGCTCGCAGGTGCCGGCGAAACTGGATTCCACGTCCCGGAAGAAGTGTCCGCGCCAGGCGACGATCATGGTGAAGATGAGCCCCACCGCCAGCGCAAGGCCGATCAGCCGCAGAAAAAGGCGAATGAGCTTGCGCATGCGCGGGATTCCAGAACAGCAGGGCGCCTATTCTAGACGCTATCCAGCGACTCCGCAGCGCCGCAAAACCCCTTACCCTGGCAGGGCGAAACGTTTGCAGCCAGATCACTGTATGGTCGGCCCGATCAGCACGTTTGTGCCGCGCCGGCAAGAACATAACCATGGCGCGGCCTATCAGCTTGGGCGGGAGGATTTAGTGGCAACTTCGGAATCCGGCACGGCCGCGGCCAAGGGCATTTCGTCCGGCCGCGGCGAGGGGCTGCGCTTCGGGCCGCTGACGATGAACCCGGGCGTTCGCCCGAAACACCTGTTTGCGCTCTACTTCGCCTCCTTCTTTGGCATTGCGTCCATGAGTTTCATCAACACGAGCCAGCCCTACGTGTTGACCGAGATCATGAATATCCCTCTCGCGGAACAGGGCGTGCTGTCCGGACAGCTGACCGTTGCGCAGGAAATCATGCTGCTGATCCTCCTCGGGCCGGTAGGCGCGCTGTCAGATAAATTCGGCCGCAAACCCATCTACGTGTCGGCATTCCTGCTCCTTGGCCTTGCCTACTTCCTGTATCCGCTGGCCGGCACGCTGCTGAGCCTGTTCATGTTCAGGCTGATCTTTGCCGCGGGCGTATCGGCGAATTCCGTGATGCTGCCAGCGGTAGCCAACGATTACACGCAGGAACACTGCCGGGCGAAAATGATTGCGTCCTGCTTTATCTTCAACGGCCTGGGCCTGGTCGTGCTGATTTCCCTGCTGCGGGGCTTGCCCGTGCGGTTCGCCGAAGGCGGGCTGGACCCGGTGACCGCCGGCCAGTATTGGCTGTGGACCGTGACCGTGCTGTGCCTGGTGGTCGCCGTCGTGCTGGCCCTGTTCCTGAAGCCAGGCGCGCCGCAGCAGCTGACGAAACGCGAGCCTCTCCTGGCCACATTTCGCGTCGGCCTGAAGGCTGCGCGCAGCGGCCGGATCCTGCTGTCCTACGCGGCCGCCAGTGTCTCGCGCGGCGACCTGTCGGTGATGAGCACCTTCTTCACCCTGTGGCTGACACAGGTCGGCATCGAACAGGGCCTCAGTACCGCCGAGGCCAGCAAGACCGCGCTGACTTTCTATGTGGTTGTGCAGGGTTTCGCGCTGCCCTGGGCGCCCATCGCAGGCTTCATCCTGGACCGGATCGATCGCGTGGTCGGGCTGGCCATGGCCATGGCCATCGGCTTCATCGGCTACGGGTCGCTGTACCTGATCGAAAACCCCATTGGCAACTGGATGTACCTGTGTGCTTTGCTGATCGGCATGGCAGAGATGACTGCAAACCTGTCCGCAACGTCGCTGATCGGCAAGGAAGCGCCTGAACGCGGGCGGGGTGCGGTGCTTGGCATGTGGACCTGGTTTGGTGCGCTGGGCATTCTCACCACAGCGGTGGTGGGCGGTTACCTGTTCGACAATGTCAGCCGGATCGGGCCGTTCATGTTCGTCGCGCTGGCTAATCTGGTCCTGTGCTTATTCGCGATCTTCCTGCTGGTCAGGGCTAAAAATTCCGCGGCGCAGCCCAAGTCCGATATCGCCTGATCCGGACCCGCTTGCACCCTTGTGGCCGAAGCGCGAAGCTTGGGCCGAGTCATCACCGTCTGGAGACAACAAGAATGCAGCAGGAACGCCGGGATTTTCTGACAGGTTTCGCGGGGGTTGGCGCGGCCGGGGCGATGGGCCTCGCGCTGAGCGCGATGGGCAAACAGGCGCACGCGAAGACCGACAGCGTGTCGAAGTTCGGCTATGGGCCGGCGGTGAAGGGCCCCTATTTAGACCTGACGACGGGCCGCGGCAATCAACTGGCCTACGCCCGCCTCCAGAGCGACATTGATTTCGGCAAGCAGAAATACTTCTGGTTCCGCGGCTACGTGGCCGGCAACCGGCCGATGAAGAAGATCGACGACCTGATTGGCGCCCAGGGTTTCGGTGTGATTCGGCTGAACGAGCGCGACGACGGCGTGATCGAGCGCATGTGCCGCGAGATCATCCTGTACACGGATATCCGCAGCGGCGAAGTTCTGGAAGAGTGGGACAACCCTTACACGAACGAGACGGTCAAGGTCGTCCAGGTGGCCAATGACCCGTACAACTATACGATTGACCGGTATTTCCCGCCGCCACCGGAATTCGGTGGCCTGAACAAGGAAAAGGCGCCGCCGAAAATCCCCTTCGTGCTGCCCTGGCGCCAGGACAACGACTGGCTGGAAATGGAACTGCACATCCACCTGGCCTACCCCAGCGCGCTGCAGCCGGACCAGTGGCCGCGCGAATCGTCGGGGCCCATCGTGCAGGTGTCCGAGATGTTCGCGCACCATGTGAAAGCCGACGATATGCAGAACCCGGATATCACCAGCCTGGATTATCGCGGCACGTGGAACCGGATCACGCCGTGGCTGCCGTGGATGCTGATGGGGCAGCAGCCTGGTCATTGCATGTACCAGTGCTTCATGGGTACCTGCGGTCACCCGAGCGAAGTGTTGTCGCGTTCGGCAGTGGACTACGCGGAGAAGAATTACGCGAAGTATTTCGACGCACCCACCAATATGTCGGGTGAGAGTTTGTCTAGTCTTGAGCGTTATGCGATGGAGCAGAAGCCGGCGCCAGTGCGGTAGGAGCGGCTTTAGCCGCGATTTCTGCGGACGACCCGGCTTGGACGAAGAACCCTGGCCGGCCCGGCGGGCAATTGTGTCTTCCGGGCTAAACCTCCTTCGGACATCCCTGTCCTCAGTCGGATCGGCCCTCCGTCGCTCCCGCCATCCATGGCTCCGCTCCCCGAGCGGGGGCGAGGGGCGATTGGGGGCAGAGGACACGTTGATGGCATTTTCGGTTAAGGGTTCCATTGCGCTGGTGACGGGGGCGAACCAGGGGATCGGGCTGGGCTTTGTCGAGGTGCTGCTCGCGCGGGGGGCGAAGAAGGTTTATGCGACGGCGCGGCGGGCAGAGACTTTGTCGGAACTGGGGGCATTGGATCGGGAGCGGGTTGCCAGCTTGCAGCTGGATGTCACTGACGATGCGCAGCGGCGGGCGGCGGTTGCGGTGGCGGACGATGTCACCTTGTTGATCAACAACGCCGGGATACCGGGCAGCCTGGTTGCCGAAGAGCGGCGGATGCTGGCCGCATCGTCGCTGGACGACGCCCGGCTGGTCATGGAGACGGACTGCTGGGCGCCGGTGGAGATGTGCCGGTTGTTTGCGCCGGTGATTAAGGCGAACGGTGGCGGGGCGATCTGCAACATTGTGTCCATTGGTGCCCTGTTTTGTTTGCCGGAGTTTTCCAGTTACAGCCTGGCGAAGGCGGCCTTCGCGACGGCCACCGCCGGGATCCGGGCGGAGCTGGAACGCGACCCGGTGCTGGTGGCCGGGGTGTTTACGGCTGGGGTGAAGACGCGGATGTCGGCGAAGAACCTGGATCCGCAGTGCACGCCGGCCGAGCATGCGGAGCAGGTACTCGCGGCGCTGGAGGCGGGTGAGGAAGACATCTTTGCGGGCGACGGGGGGGAGGCACTGCGTGACCAGTTGCGGAAGGATCCTAAAGCCTTTGAGCGTCGGCTGATTGAGCGCTTTTATACGGATCCGCTGACGATGTCTTAGGAGCTGCGGGCACCAGGTTGCGGCC
>CAMYJV010000105.1:19865-28962 GCA_947258805.1 uncultured Gammaproteobacteria bacterium
CCTCAGTCGGATCGGCCGTTCGTCGCTCCCGCCATCCATGGCTCCGCTCCTCACGGACGACGCCCGCCAGACATGCCTGGCACCCACGCCAGCCGTGACGCGTTAGTGGGGCGACCTCGCTTCGATCCGGCGGCTGCCGACAGGTGAACGATTGCCGGGGCGGCCTTTGGCCGCCGGGGCCACTGGCCGACAATGGCCCCCGTTCGGAACCAACGGTAGCTAACAGTGACGCTCGAGTTCGGTGATTGCCCGATGCTGATCGGCGGTGACATGGTCGCCGCGGAGAGCGGTGAGTGGATGGAGTCGGTGAATCCGGCCACCGAGGTCGTGCACGGTCGAGTGCCGGCCGCGTCAGCCGCTGACGTGGACAGGGCGGTGCAGGCCGCAGCCGCGGCCCAGCCGGGCTGGGCGGCGACTTCCGTGTTCGAGCGGGCCGGGCTGCTGCGGGAGTTGACGGCGGCGATCCGGGCGCGGGCCGCCGATGTGCTGCCCCTGGAGTCTGCGGACACCGGCAACACGATTGCCAGCCTGGGTAATGACATCGTGCTCGCCGCCCAGTACATCGAAATGATGGCCGGTCTCGGCATCGAGTTGAAGGGCGAAACAGTGCCCGCCACGCCCGGCAATCTTCACTTCACCCTGCGCCAGCCTTTCGGGGTGGTGGGCCGCATCGTGCCGTTCAATCATCCGTTCCTGTTCGCGGCGGCACATCTTGCAGCCCCGCTGATGGCGGGTAACGCGGTGGTGCTGAAGTCACCTGACCAGAGCCCGCTGTCCGCGAGCCTGATGGGGGAGATCTGTCGCGAGGTGCTGCCACCCGGGCTGGTGAACATCGTGTCCGGCCAGGGCATCGTGACCGGGGATGCCATTGTCCGGCATCCTCGCGTGCCGCGAATTGGTTTCACCGGTTCCGTGCCCACGGGCATGGCCATTCAGCGCGCGGCGGCCGAAACCTGCATCAAGCACCTGAGCCTGGAACTGGGCGGCAAGAACCCGCTGATCGCGTTCCCGGATGCCGATCCCGATACCGTGGCCAGCGCCGCGGTGGCCGGGATGAACTTCGCGTGGTCCGGGCAGTCCTGCGGCTCTACCAGTCGCCTGATGCTGCACGAGTCGCTGCACGATGAGGTCGTGGACCGGGTCGTGGAACAGGTGCGCAATATCCGCCTCGGCGACCCCCGCGAAACGTCTTCACAAATGGGGCCGGTGAACAACGCCGGGCAATACCGGCACGTGATGAACATGATCGACGTGGCACGCGAAGACGGCGGGCAAATTCTTTGCGGCGGCAAGCCACCGGACGGCGACGAGTTTGCGCAGGGCTATTGGGTAGAGCCCACGGTGATCGGTGATGTCACGATGGACATGCGCATAGCCCGACAGGAAGTCTTCGGGCCCTTGCTGTCGGTGCTGAAGTGGCGCGATCGTGACGAGGCCCTGGCCATGGCCAACGCCACAGAGTTTGGGCTCACGGCCGGCGTCTGGACCAACGATTTGCGCACGGCCATCGGCATGGCGCAGGATCTCGAGTGCGGCCTGGTATGGATAAACGGCGGCGGTCGCCATTTCCTTGGTACCGGTTTTAGCGGCTGGAAGAACAGCGGCCTGGGGCGGGAAGAATGCCTGGAAGAACTGCTGAGCTATACGCAGAGCAAGGCCGTGCATGTGATGATGTAACCCCCCTGGTGCAAGGGCACCAGGTTTGTGGTTACATTTTTTCGGTGGGAGAACAAGCTTGACCAATCCAACTGCGCCGACTGGCGCCACAGCCGGTGGCCGCAGAGTTCTGTTTCTCTGGCTGCAGCCCGGGATCACGGGGTTGAACCTCTCGGTCTTCCTGTATTCCGCGTTCGCGACCATCGGGCTGCTGACGTTCATCTCTCCTGGCACCGCGCTGGTGCTGAATGTGAACTTCGGCATTCCCATTGACGAGCAGGGGACGATAACCGGCGACCTGGTCATCGTCACCGAGGTCGTGCAGCTGTTGATCTTTGGCGTTGTCGGCGTGCTGGCGGATCGGATTGGCCGTCGCGAACTGTTCGCACTCGGCATGTTCACAATGGGCCTGGGCTATTTGCTCTACCCTTTCGCCGATTCTGTATCGGAGCTGATCGTTTACCGGGCGATATACGCATTGGGGCTGGGCGCATCGACCGGCATGCTCGGCACGATCCTGGCCGACTACCCGCAAGATCGTTCGCGCGGCAAACTCGTTGCGGTCACGGGCGTCTTCAACGGGCTCGGGGTCATCTGTGTCACGGTGCTCTTCGGTCGTCTGGCGCCGCCCGCCCTGATCGAAGCTGGTTACGACGCGATCACGACAACGAAGATCGTGCATGGCGTCGTGTTCGCCGCCTGCACGGTCTCTTCCTTGCTCTATTTGCTGGGCCTGAAAAAGGGCACGCCGGCTCGCCCCGAGGAGCAGCTGCCGTTCCGGCAACTGCTCGTCTCAGGCTTTACCGAGGCGCGCCGCAATCCGCGTATCGCCCTGTCCTACGCGGCGGCGTTCGTGGCCCGCAGCGACCTGGTCGTGCTGGGTACCTTTACCGTGCTGTGGGGTACGGTCGCCGGCATTTCGCAAGGCATGGATCCGGCAATCGCGGCAGCGCGCGGTTCCGGACTCTTCGGCATTGCATCCGGTGCGGCACTGCTCTGGTTGATGGTGCTCGGCGCGGTGATGGACCGCTTCAATCGCGTAACGGGTACCGCCTTCTGTATGGGCCTTGCGGCGATCGGCTACAGCGCGATGTGGCTGGTGGACGATCCATTGTCTCCAGACTCGATTCCGTTGTTTATTGTGCTCGGCGTCGGTCAGATCAGCGCTTTTTTCGGCGCTACGACCCTGATTAGCCAGGAGGCTCCGAAACTCAGCCGCGGCGCTGTTGTCGGCGCGTTCAACATGTGCGGTGCAATCGGCATTTTCTTTGCGTCGGGCCTGGGCGGCCGGCTGTTCGACGCGGTCGCGCCTGCTGCGCCCTTTGGTCTGATCGGCTTCCTGAATGGCCTGGTGATGCTGCTGGCGATTGTTGTGCGCATCAAATCGCCTGGCCGCCCGCCGGTCCGGTCACGAGCCTCGCAAGATAGCGTTTCCGGCTAGTCCCGTCGGCTTCCGCCGTATCGATCGTGGTGCTAGGCCGCGACGTCGAATCCGGCGTCTTCGATGGCCTCTACCAGCCCTGCCTGCTGAATCACGGCCGGGTCGAACTCGATCGTCACTCGTTTCGCGTCCAGGTCTGCGGTGGCGCTCGCCACACCGTCGCGCGCGCTTAGCGCATTCTGGATGCTGTTCACGCAGCCGCCGCAGGTCATGCCTTCTACATTCAGTTCCACGCGTTCCATTCTTTTTGCCTCCGGTTGCGGGTTGTTCAGTCTTTTAGCTGCGGTTTCCAGCGCCGCAGCAGCAGAGAATTCGAAACCACGCTGACGCTGCTCATCGCCATGGCCGCGCCCGCAATGGCCGGGCTCAGCATGCCGGCCGCGGCCAGTGGAATGCCGATCACGTTATAGATGAAGGCCCAGAACAGGTTTTGCTTGATCTTGCGGAAGGTCGCACGGCTGGCGGAGATCGCGCCGCCAACCAGCCGCGGATCGGGCCGCATGAGCGTGATGCCTGCCGTCTCCATCGCAATGTCGGTACCGGTGCCCATCGCAATGCCCACGTCGGCGGCCGCCAGGGCCGGGGCATCGTTGATGCCGTCACCAATCATCCCCACCGCGTAGCCTTCTGCTGCCAGGGATTCCACCACCTGGGCCTTCGCGTCGGGCCGCACGCCGCCGCGCGCATCGTCGAGGCCGGCTTCCTTGCCTACGGCTTCGGCTACCAGCTTTGCATCGCCTGACAACATGAGCGTGCGAATGCCCATCGCGCGGAGGGCTTCGATGGCCGGCCGCGCCTGGGCCTTGAGCGGGTCGGCAATGGCGGCAATGCCGAGCAGGCCATCGTCGTCGGCTATCCAGATCACGGTCTTCGCCTCGGCTTCCCAGCTGCGCGCCCGCGCCAGTTCTGCAGCAGGATCCAGCTGGTGCTCGTCCAGCAGCCGCTCGTTACCGATCAGGATGCGGCGACCTTCCACGCTGCCGGTGATACCCCGACCGGTATGGCTCTGAAAGTCCGTGACCGGGCTCAGCGCGATGCCGCGCCCGGATGCCAGCTCCAGCAGCGCGCTGGCCAGCGGGTGCTCGCTGCCCTTCTGGGCGGACGCCGCGACGCGAATCAGTTCCGCTTCGTCGCCCCGCAGCGTGTGCAGTGCGACGACTTTTGGCCGGCCTTCCGTCAGCGTCCCCGTCTTGTCGAAGATCACCGCGTCGATCCGGTGGGCGCGTTCCAGGGATTCCACGTCCTTGATCAGGATGCCGGCCCGCGCCGCCGCACCGGTGCCGGTCATGATCGCGGTGGGTGTCGCCAGGCCCAGCGCACAAGGGCAGGCAATGACGAGTACCGAGACCGCCGCGATCAGCGATTTCTCGAAGCTGCCGTCCATGAAAAACCAGGCGGCAAAAGTCAGGGCTGCAATCACGATGACCGTGGGTACAAAGATGCTGCTGATCTTGTCCACCAGGCGCTGCACCGGCGCCTTGCCCGCCTGGGCGCTTTCTACCAACCGGATGATCCGCGCCAAAGTAGAGTCTTCGCCCACGGTTGTGGCCTCGATCTCCAGCAGCCCGGTGCCGTTGATTGCACCACCGGTCACAGTATCGCCGGCGGCCTTTACAACCGGCAGGCTTTCCCCCGTGATCAGCGATTCGTCGATCTCACTTTGCCCGGCGACGACTTCGCCATCGACCGCAATGCGTTCACCCGGCCGAATGACCACCGTCGCCCCGGAGCGCACCTCGGCGATGGGCACGTCAATTTCGCTGCCGTCGGCCAGGCGCACGCGCGCAATCTCCGGGCGCAGGTCCATCAGTTGCCGGATGGCGGCTGTGGTACCTCGCTTGGCGCGTGCTTCCATGTACTTGCCGAGCAGCACCAGGGTGATGATCACGGCAGACGCTTCGAAATAGAGCTGGCCTTCAGCCGCCACGCCCAGCGTGCCAATCAGGTACCAGCTGTAAAAATAGGCGGCGCTGGTGCCCATGACGACGAGAACGTCCATATTGCCGGCACCCGCGCGCAGCGCGTTCCAGGCCGCGCGATAAAAACGCGCGCCGATGACGAACTGCACCGGCGTGGCCAGCAGTACTTCGAAGAAGGGCATCAGGTGAAAGTCAGAGCCCAGATTCTTCGCCACCATCTGCCCAACCAACGGCGTGGTCAGCAGGGCAGACAACACCAGCCAGCGCCTTTCCTTGACGAGTCGGGCCTCGGACTCCGCGTCCTGCTTCTCGTGGGCCGTGGCCTCGTCTTGCGCAGCCGCAGCCACGCCGAGTTCATAGCCGGCCTTCTCCACGGCTGTCGCCAGGCTGTCCAGGCTGACGCCCCCGGCGACGGTGGTGATGTCTGCGCGCTCCACGGCGAGGTTGACATTAGCCTCGATAACCCCGGGCACTTTGCGCAGCGCCTTCTCTACCCGCGTGGAACAGGCACTGCAGGTCATGCCGCTAACCGGCAGCGAGTAATGCTCGCGGCCGACGTTGAAGCCCGCCTTGCCGATCACGTCGGCAATGGCGGTCAGGCTGATCTTGGTGGGTTCGAACTCCACAGCCGCGCGTTCCAGGGCGAAATTCACATTGGCGCCGGCGACGCCGGCCGCCCGGCCCAGGGCTTTTTCCAGCCGGGTGGCGCAGGCGCCGCAGGTCATGCCTTCAACGGCCAGCTCGGCATGCTGGAGTTGAGCCGGAGTCGTGGCTTGCAGTTTGGCGCTCATTGGTGGGTCCGGATTCGGGTGGTCGAGTCTAGCCGTTGCCTGCGCGGTGTCGCAATGCAGCGCATTGCCCGGAGTCTACCGCTTATTAATGGGGGCAGGCGGGTCGCCAATCAAGCTGTGTCAGCGCGAGGGCAGGGCGATGCGGCGGCGGCGTGAATGGAACAGGTGCAGATACTCGCCAAAGAACGTTCGGCCCAGCTGCAGCGATGCGGCAATGTGGTCCGGCGTCTGGGCGCGGATCAGCGCGGCACGGTCAGCGCCGTCGCCCATGCCTTCCAGCTCCCGCATATTCACCGCTGCGTGCAGCCAGCGTTCGATCATCGGCTCGTCTACCTCGAGATGGAACTGCAGGCCGTATACGTTATCGCCGTAACGGAAGGCCTGGTTCGCGCAGTCAGGCGATTCGGCCAGCCGTACCGCATGGTCCGGGATGTCGAAGGTGTCGCCATGCCACTGAAAAATCTGCTGCCCACCTTTCAGGTGACGAAACAAAGGATCCAGTTCGCCCTCTGCAGTGGGTTTAAGTTCGTACCAGCCGATTTCCTTGACCGGATTGCGCTTGACCCGGGCGCCCAATGCGCGCGCCAGGACCTGGGAACCCAGGCAGATTCCCAATACGGGTTTGCCGGCGCCGATGGCCACTTGGGCGAGCTCGACTTCGGTGGCGAGATGGGGATAGCGGTCAACCTGGTCGCAATTCATTGGCCCGCCGAGAATCACAAGTCCGTCATAGCGGCTCATGTCCGGCCGCGCGTCGGGCTGGCGGCCGAAATTCACGTAACGGATCCGGAAGCCTGCGTCCCGCAACAGCGGGTCCAGGATGCCAAGAATCTCGTGGGCGACATGCTGGCAGACCAGCAGACGGCGCATGATGTCCTCCTTTGACGAGAAGGCAAAGATCCCTGACGGATGCGGCGCTTGTCAACGCAGACCAGCGCTCTGCAGACGGCGTAGAAGTTCCCCCGGGGGCGTCTGGCCCCTATAATTTGCTGGCCCCGTCCGGGGTGAGGGGGCCGTATGGAACTTACGCTAGCTTTCGACGTGGTCAACTGGTTCGCAGTGTTAACGGCGACCGTAATCGTCTTTCTGCTGGGCGGCGTGTGGTATTCGCCGCACCTGTTTGGTCGGCTTGGCATCATCGCACAGGACGCAGAGATGTTCGGTGGTCCGGCGCGCCGGCTGGATATTATCTTCGTGGTTGCGTTCATCATGATCTGGACGCAGGCGTCGCTGCTCGCCGCGATCGTCGGGCCAAACTCCGATACCTGGTTCGGCATCAATGTGGGGATTAACGTGGGGCTGTTCTTTGTTTGCACAGCCATCGGGTTCCACTATGTATTCGAGAAGCGCCCGTTCTCGCACCTGTTGATTAACGGCGGGTTTCAGCTGCTGAGTTTCGCGATCATGGGGGCGATTGTCGGCAGCTGGCACTGACGAAGCCGTCAGTCCGGGGCGAACTCGAAGCGATCTGCGTCCAGATGGGCCGGGAACTTTTTCCGGTAGCGCGTCAGTGCGGTGCCGTCCAGTTCCACTGTGACTGTGACGGGCTGGTCGTCGCATGCGGTCACCGCGTGGCCAAGATAGTCCCAGGCCCCGCTTTCGCCGGCATAGGCGATGCCATTCCCGTCCGTGCCGACCCGGTTTACCCCCGCGCAGTAGCACAGATTCTCCACCGCGCGCGCCGGCAGCAGCGTCTGCCACGCGGAGCGGCGGGCGGCCGGCCAGTTCGCGACGTATAACAAGAGATCGAATTCATCGACGCCGCGGCTCCAGACCGGGAAGCGCAGGTCGTAGCAGACCAGCGGGCAGACCCGCCAGTCACCGAGCTGCAAAATCCGGCGCTCATGCCCCTGGGCATAGTGGTCCTGTTCGCTGGCCATCCGGAACAGGTGGCGCTTGTCGTAGTGCGCGACCTGCCCGTCCGGCGGCATCCAGATCAGCCGGTTGAAGAAGCCTGCCGATTCGCGGATCACCAGGCTGCCGGCAAGGGTCACGTTCAGATCGTGCGCGATTGCCGCCATCCAGCGGACGGTGTCGCCGTCCATGTCTTCCGCTACCTGCGCGGCTTCCATCGTGAAGCCCGTGGTGAACATCTCAGGCAGCACGATCAGGTCCGTGGCCGACGCGCACTCGGCCGCGAGGTTCGCAAACATCCGGCGGTTCGCCGGCGGGTCGTGCCAGTGCAAGTCGGCCTGCATCAGCGTGATGTTCAGATTTTGCACAGGATCTCCGCGGCGCGTTCCAGGGTGTCTGCATCCTTCGCGAAACAGAAGCGCAGCAGGCGCTGCTCCGCGGGCGGCGACGCACAGAATACCGAAACCGGGATGCACGCGACGCCGTGCTCCCGGGTCAGGCGCCGGGCATAGTCGGTGTCCGGCTCGTCCGTGAGCGCCGAGTAGTCTGCCAGTTGGAAGTAGGTCCCGGCGGAGGGCTGCAGCTTAAAGCGCGACGGCGCGAGCAGCGCCACGAAGCGGTCGCGTTTCTGCTGATAGAATGCAGGAAGTTCGAGGTAGTGCTGGGGGTCCGACACGAGAAAGTCGGCCAGCGCATATTGCAGCGGCGTAGCGACACAGAACTGCACGAACTGGTGTACGCGGCGAAACTCCGCCGTGAGAGCCGGGGCGGCCACCACGTAGCCGATCTTCCAGCCGGTCGCATGGTAGGTCTTGCCGAAGGAGAACACCGCGACACTCCGGTCCACTAGCTCCGGATAGCGCAGCAGGCTCTCATGGCGTTGCCCGTCAAATACCATGTGCTCATAGACTTCGTCGCCGAGCAGCAGGATGTCCGTGTCCCGCACGATGGCGGCGAGGCGCTGCATATCCGCGGCGGGTACCACCGCACCCGTCGGGTTGTGCGGCGTGTTCAGGATCAGCATCCGGGTGCTGGGCGTGATAGCTGCGGCCAGTGCGTCGAGATCGAGCGCGAAGCTGGGGTTGAGGAGAGGAACGTGCACTGGCGTGCCGCCAGCCAGCCGGATGGCCGGGTCGTAGGAATCGTAGGCCGGGTCGAACACGATCACTTCGTCGCCCGGGTGCACGAATGCCTCGATGGCGGAGTAAAGGGCTTCCGTTGCGCCGGACGTAATTGTGATCTCGCTGCCCGGATCCGCGTCCCGCTCATAGACCCGGGCAAGCTTGTCGGCGACGGCCTCGCGCAGCTCGGGCAGGCCGGCCATCGGCGCGTACTGGTTGTGCCCGGCCCGCAGGTGGTGGGCTACCTGGTCAAGCAGTCGCGACGGCGCATCGAAATCCGGGTAGCCCTGGGACAGGTTGATGGCGCCGCAGTCG
>CAMYJV010000106.1 GCA_947258805.1 uncultured Gammaproteobacteria bacterium
TGCAGTCCAGTGCGGCCAGCCGGTGGGCGTGCCGCCCCGTGGAGTCCATTTGGGGCCCCTGACGCAACCTGCAGCTCTGCGGCAGGGACCCAGCGCCTGGCGTTTCCGCCGCAAGGGGCAAAGTGTGAACCCGGTCCGGTAATCAACATAACGCAACAGGAGAATGTAATCTGCAGCCTCACAGGCTGAATTCCCGGGCATTTGGACACGCACATGATCAAACCGCCAATTCCCCATGACGAGACCTTGCGGCTGAAGTCGCTGCACTCTTTAAAAGTGCTGGATACGGATCCGGAAGAACGCTTCGACCGAATCACGCGGCTGGCCCGGCAAATCTTCCGCGTGCCTATCGCGCTGGTCAGCCTGGTCGACGGGGACCGTCAGTGGTTCAAGTCTCGCTGCGGCCTGGATGCGTCGGAGACGCCCCGGGAAATATCGTTCTGTGGCCACGCCATCGCCGGGCAGGATGTGTTCGTCGTGCCCAATGCGTCCAGCGATCAACGCTTCTGCGACAACCCGCTGGTGCTGAACGAGCCCTCGATCCGATTCTACGCCGGCTACCCGCTGCAAGCGCCAAGTGGTTCCCGCATGGGCACGTTGTGCATCATCGACCGCGAGCCGCGCGAGTTCAGTCCTGAAGACGCCGAGACCCTGAAGAGCCTCGGTCAGATGGTGGAAGCAGAGTTGTTTTCCGTGACCCTGGCCACGACCGACGAACTGACCGGATTATCCAACCGGCGAGGTTTCATGATGCTGGCACGCCACGCCCTGGCCTTGTGCCATCGTCAGGGCCTGCCGGCGACGCTGGCGCTTTTCGATCTCGATGGCTTCAAGCAGGTCAACGATGAGGTGGGCCACGAAGAAGGCGACCGCGTGTTGGTGGAATTCGCCCGTTGCTCAGTGAAAGCCTGCCGTGAAACCGACGTGATCGGCCGGCTGGGTGGCGACGAGTTCTGCGGTTTGTTCATCGGCAGCCGTCAAGAGAACCTGGCGCCGGCCTTCGCGCGGCTGGCCGAAAATATCAAGGAGGCTAATGAGACGCGTGATCCCCGCTACGCAATCAGGTTCTCCGCCGGCGCAGCGGTTTTCGAACCCTCCGAAGAGCCGGACCTCGACGAACTGATTCGCCGCGCCGACAAATCCATGTACGCGCGCAAGCGCGAGGGCTCGAAAGCAGCGAGTCGCTAATCGAGCCGCTCGTTCACGGGAGCCGCGCTCTTTAGGCCTGGGCAGAGAGTCCGCCGAGCAGATCAGCTCAGGTCGACGGCGAATTTCCGCAGCAGGTCCAGCGGGACGATCTCCAGCGCCCGCCGGTGCGTGCCCTGAAGTACTACGCGCGGTGCCATGTTGTTGTCGTGGGCTTCCAGCCAGCGCGAGGCGCACAGGCACCAGCGGTCCCCCGGTTGCAGGCCGGGAAAATTAAATTCCGGCATCGGCGTCGACAGATCGTTGCCACGAAACCGGGTGAACTCCAGGAACTCCTGCGTCACCTGCACACAAACCGTATGGGAGCCGAAGTCCTGATCGCCGGTATTGCAGCAACCGTCGCGGAAGAAGCCCGTCACCGGACTATCGCTGCAGGTTTGCAGCGGCTCGCCGAGCACGTTGACCGGTTCGTCCATGGATCAGCCTTGCGCACTATTGCCTGGTGACATGCTCCGCATACTAACCGCTAATCCGGGAGCTAAGAGGCAAGAGGCATTCCACTATGGCAGCGTGAGCAGCGATCCACCGCGAGGGCGAACCGCCGCTTCTCCAGGCCTTTGCACTGCGGCTAGGCCGCCTGACTGTCTTTCTGGCGCGCCTTGCGGGCAGCGCGGCCATCCAGTAAGGGCACCGGTTCGAGGACCCAGTTGCCGGATGTCCGGCGCGCCGGCGACGGAATGGCAAAGGCGGTGGTCTTGCCGTTGCGTCGCTCGAATTCCTCCCAGTCGATTCGCCAGCCTTTGTCATCGAACTTGGCCAGCCACTCCCGGTAAGCCGCGATGGGCGAGTCAGACGGCACCAGCACCTCTTTGGTGTTGGATACCGGCGTCATCCGCGGATGGAGCTCGTTCAATATCTGGATGTCCTGGCCGGCAATGACCTTGTTGCGGGCGTGAATTGGCCCGTCTTTCGCCGGATCGAGCAGGAAATTGCGCATGTTCAGGAAGAAAATGCGGGTCTTGTTGACATCCACGGGCTGTTCGAAGAAGTACTGCCGGAACATGTTCGGCGGGTCGACGATGATGTAGGTAGGCATGATATTCGGGCCATAGGTGCCACCGCCCGCTTTCACCGTACTGCGATTCGCTTTGACATTACCCCACGGAGTTTTACCGTCTGAGCCTGCCGCCGTCTCGTGCTTGCTGTCGGGTAGCGGCGGCGCGTCGAAGGGGTGCCAGAACCAGAATCCCCATCCGTGCCGGTTTTCCTCGATATCTATCTCGTTAACCCGGTAGGTGTCACGGTTCATCCCGGAGAAGCCGTGGGTCGGGTGCACGAACTCATTGTGCGCCGGGTCGAGACCGTTCTCGATAGAACGTTCGTAGTAGTAATCCACCTCCAGGATGAGCACGGAATTGGCGCGCCACCCTTCCTGGCCGTATTCCTCCACCTCCAGCAACGGTGGACGCTCTTCTTCCGGCAAGTCACCGAGGAACGCGAAAACGATGCCGTACTTTTCTTCTACGGGGTAGGAGTCAATCTTGGCGCGCGCCGGCGGCTTGGTGCCATAGCCGATGGACGGGATGTTCTGGCAAACGCCGTCGCCGCCATACTCCCAGCCGTGGTACGGACAAACCACGCAGCCGTTCACGATCCGAGGGGCGCTTTCCGGCCCTGACCATGCACCGCTCAGGGAGCCCCCGCGGTGCACGCAGGTATCGCTGAGCACGTGGGCCTCACCCTCGTCGTCGCGGAATACGACGAAATTCAGGCCCAGGCATTTGACCTTCTCCGGCTGGTCGGGACCCAGGTCTTCGCTGCGAATCATTGGATACCAGAAATTGATGTACATGATTTTTGCCTATCTGCGTGCCCAGAGTCATGTACAGGTTTTCGGTCCTGACCGGCAATAAGGAGATGCCCGTATGAGTGAGCTGGCATGGCCAGCTCGGGAGCCCGCAATGCTGTGCCGGGCATCGCGGCGTGCCCGCCAGGACGGGCGTTTGGGATTGCGTTCGGCTGGTCTCAGGCAGGCGGGCGGTCGGAACTCACCCGGCAGGACCGCCGCCAGTCAGACTGTGGCAGTTCGCGCACAGCGACAGGAACTGGCCGTACAACGCGCTCCTCGACTCGCCGGCGGGCGCGCGGCTGCCGTCGTTGCCCACTTCCCGGATTCGTTGCACCAGGTCGTCGACCCGGGTTTCCTCGTCGGGCTCTGCGGTGATTTGCGCGCTGGTCAGCGTCACCTCGGACAGCATCTCCGTGCCCCACTCCCAGGCCTGGTCCGACGGACCGATCAGGCCGTCCCACATGCGGTCTGCGGCCCACAGGTGCCGCTGCATCTGGGTGGTTACATTCTGCACATCTGCCGGCGGGCGCTGGTCAAAGCCGAAGGCCACGGCGAAGCCGGTGGCCTGGTGACAGTCACCGCAACTGCGCGCCATTTCGCTCACGGCGGCGGCGACGGTTTCCAGGTCTTTGGCCGACGCCGCGAGCCTCGCCTGCACGCGCATCTCGTTTACATAGGGCGCCCACGCATCGGGCATGCCGCGCGGCTGTTCGTGTTCTGCCAGCCACTTGGCAGGCTCGCGAGTTGCTTCCAGGTCTCCGGCAATCACCGCTGATTTGACTGCGCTGATCTGATCCAGGTGTCCGTGCATGTGCTCTGCAAAGCCTGCCGACTCCGCCTTGCCTTCGTCTTCCGCCGAAGCACACGCGGAAAGGCCAATCACAGTGGCCAGCAGCACCAATGTGGTTGCCAGTTGGGAGAATCTCATGAGCGTTCCTCGAGCCTGTCGCCGGCAGAAATAGTGCATCGTGGGCACTACGTGGGTCAATTACGATACGGAGTTGCCACAGCCAGTGATGCCGGTAGCTGCTCTGCCGGCCTGTCGAGTCAGCGCAGATTGGCTGCCAGGTAGCGAGCGATCTCGATATAGCCGTACTCCGACGGGTGGCAGATATTGTCGTCCGCCTTGTTCTCCAGGTTGTAACGCGACCAATCCACGTCGGCCTCAGCTAAGTCCAGTGCCAACAGGTTGGCGGGCAGGCGCGATCGCTCGGTGTTCAGCAGAGCCTGCACGCTTTCCACATCCAGCCTATTGCGTGGCATGAACAGCACAATGCCGCGCAGCCCTCGACTTTCGGCGAGTTTGGAAAACCGGTCAAGAAGACCGAACAGATTCTCCTGGATCGCGGGGGACGCAAAGGTCATGGCGTACTCTGGCCTGCCGGTCTTGCGCAGGGATTTCTGCACCTTGCGCAGCATGAAATAGTGACCGCTGACGGCTTTGAACAGCGCGAGGCTGTAAGGAAAGCGGTGTTGCGGCTTGGCCCAGAAGTCGGTGTCAAAGGCCTGGGTCATCTGGCGGCGCAACGATTTTTCGCTGCTCAGCGCGTCTGTCCCCGGGTACGGCTGCAGGCTGCCATCACGCATATACGGCGTGAACGCCAGCACGTCCGTCTTGTCGTACAGCACCGGCCGGTACGAATTCACCATGCGGTGGACATTCTCGTACATGATGCCGAGCACCACCGTATGCACTTTGGGGTATTCGTCGATGTGTCGTTCCAGTCGCAGCAGAGCCTGCACGGGCCCGTAGCCGCCGACACCCAGATTGGCCACGGGTTGGGCCAGTAGCTCGGCGAGCACGGCCGGAAACGCGGCCGGATCCGGCGCTTCGCTGCCAAAGGCGTAGGAATCGCCGGCGACCACCACCGTGGCATCAGCCGGTTCGTAACCCGGGTAGTTGCGCGCGCCGTCTGCCGCCACCTGGTAGAGAATCTCCTGCCCGACGCAATCCGCTTCAATGAACTCCGATGACGGGATGGGTTCCCAGCCAAGCACGGGATCTACATTCTGCTTGCCCGTCATCTGCCGTTCGGCCAGTCGCGCGAATGCCCTGTCGCGGTGGTCGAAGAGATCATCTGCCAGGAAGCCTGCGGCGAAGGCCAGGGCCTCGAGCAGCACCACCAGCATCACGAGGATCACGGTCCAGTAAGCGGCGATTCGCGCGCCGCCGTGTTGTCGGTCCTGTGGTATCGCCATCGCCCGCCCCAGCGTCAAGACGCCGGGGATTCTATCAATGAACGACTTATGGACGTGATTGCGCGCCACTCAGGCGCGGCTCCGGAATATGGATCCGCTATCCGTTTGTGCGTAGAGTCGCGGGTCTATGGCAAATCTGGTCAAAACCCTGGCCCGAGGGCTCATCAGTCGTGATCCGATGGAGCGCTTTCGCCTGCTGCGGAAAATGGCGCGCCGGCTAACGCCCGAGTACCGTCTGAAGTGGCCACAAATGGCCTGGTGGCGCGACGCAGATTTCAACGGCGTGATCGAGCGCTTCGGCGAGCAGGGTGGTCTCAACGCAGATCGACGCTGGATGATCCAACAGCTGGCCCGCTTGATTGCCGACGTGGATGGCGATACGGCGGAGTGCGGCGCATGGCAGGGCATGGGCTCCTACCTGATCGCCCGCGTCAACCGGGCCGGAGACAGACGACGACGACATTTTGTATTCGATTCCTTCGAAGGTTTGTCCGAGCCGGACGAGTTCGATGGCGGCTACTGGACCGGCGGCGACCTGGCTGAGAGCGAAGACACCTGCCGCCGGAACCTCGCGGAGTTCGGCGATGATGTACGCATCTATAAAGGCTGGATTCCTGACTGTTTCCAGCACTTAAGCGATGAACGTTTCGCGTTTCTGCACATCGACGTAGACTTGTATCAGCCCACGCGGGATAGCCTGGAGTTCTTCTACCCGCGGCTCAATCCGGGTGCCGTAGTCCTTTGCGATGACTACGGGTTTACGACCTGCCCGGGTGCAACGCGTGCGCTGGACGAGTTCCTCGAGGACAAGCCTGAAAAGGCGATTCCCTTGTCGGCGGGGGCAGGCTTTTTCATCCACGGCACTCGCACGACACCACCTTTGGCTGCGTTGCCACTATCCTGAATGGGTTCCTGACGACGCGGCGCGCGACATGGGTATCAACACGAGTATTGCAACATTGCTCTCCCGGGCCCGGAAGCAGGGCACCAGCTTTCACAACACGCTGACCATTGGCCGGCAGTCAATGGCCGTTCCGGTGGATGATCTGGCCCGCCTCGCGGCGAAGTTCGGCCTCGATGATGCGAATCCTGATGCCGTCGCGGAGGCTGAATGGGCTGACGACTTCTTGCAACAGTGCCTGGGTGCCGACACCGTGACATCCATGGATTATTCCGACTATCAGTCTGCGAGCCTCGTTCACGACCTGAATCAGCCGGTTCCAGCCGAATGGCGGGAGCGCTTCGATGCCGTGATCGATGGTGGCACTATCGAGCACATTTTCGACATCAGGCAGACGCTCGCAAATTACATGACCATGGTGAAGGTGGGCGGCAGTCTGTTCGTGGCGGCGCCGGCAAATAATCTGTGTGGGCACGGGTTCTATCAGTTCAGCCCGGAGTTTTTCTACCGGGTTTTTAGTTCGGAGAATGGTTTCCGTGTCCGGGACATGGTCCTGATCGAGAGCCCGCTGCTGAGTGTCGAGGCCAGTCGTCACCAGCGTTTCTTTCGCGTCCAGGATCCCGAAGTCTTGCAGAAGCGGGTGCAGATTCTGAGTCGCAAGCCGGTGATGCTGTGGGCTCACGCTGAACGGATATCGAGCGTGCCGCTATTTGCGACGAGCCCGTACCAGAGCGATTTCAAAGCCCAGTGGCGGGCGGCCGCCGCGAGTCATGATAGTGATGGGCCAACGGGCGAGGCGGACGGACGGCGGGGCGGTTTCCGGTACCTGAGTCGGTGGAAAGAAGCTCAAAAACGCTTTCGCCAATGGCGCAAGCACGGTTTGCGCCGGGGTAAGTTCGTTTCACCGTTCGACCCCTGAAGCCGCAAGCAGCCACGCCGGCCTGCTCAGCTCGCTTGCCTCTTGAACAGCAGTTCGTGACAGCCGAGACCCTTGGCCGTCTTGAGGTTCACCAGGCAGAAGTCGCTGCGCTGGTCGCGGATGAAATCGAAGAGCTCCTGCACGGAGGCGCACTCGTACGGGTAGCCCCCGATCCAGTCGGTGAGGTCCCTCGACCACCGCATGCCCCGTTTTTGTTTGTACTCGCGCACATACCTGGCGGGATTCTTGAGGCTGAACAGTTTCGACAGCAGCAGTGATCCGCCGTATAGCCATTCCATGATGAGCTTCCCGGCCCTCGGTGACCGGTTGTAGAGTGTCTTAATCCGCAGCCAGTTTTTCGAATTCATGAGCCCGCTGCGCTTCTTGTTGTAGATCGCCAGGTAGAACAGTCCGCCTGGCGCCACGCAGTTAGCGGCGTTCTCGATGGCACGCCACATGTGTCCGGTGTGATGTAAACAGCCCCAGGCGTAGACGACATCAAACTGACCCATCTGCTTGATGAAGTCGTCGTCGAGCACCGAACCGTGGCTGATTCGCCATTCGGCAGGCTTGCCCTCCAGCTCGTGCATGTGCTCGCAGCACTTGACGGACAGCGAATCGACATCGAAACTTTCTACACGTGAGGCGCCTAGCCTGTGTGCGCAGTAGGAAAACAGGCCACTGCCGCAACCTATGTCCAGAAAGCTGCGCCCTTGCAGGCTGCCGAGCTGCAGAAAATCCAACAGCGATTGCCTGGCCGTTTCGGTGCGTTCATCGGTCAGGGACTCTAGAAACTCCTGCCAGTTCTGACCAAATTCGAAGGTGGGCGTGGCCGCATCCTTGTACGGCTTGTCGATCAGTTGACCGGTGGGTGCATTGGCAGCGTCGTTCATCGACATAGTCGGGCGGTTTCAGTGGGTGGAGGAGAGCGGAAAGTGGCGCCCGCAAGACGGGCTGCAAAAGTCTAAGCCAAGGTGTGGGGTACCACAATTTTTTCCTGGCCGGCGCATTCTGCTGGCTGGTTGAGCACCTTTCGAGGCAGAACCCGTCTGCTGGTTGCAGTGGCCGGTCAGGCCGCGCGGTCCCGACCCTCGGTGTCATTCGGCCCCATAAGCTTTTCTGCGATTCCCGGCAGCTCCGCATACAGCCGGCCCCGATTGGCCGGCAGGCAGTCCTGTGGCAGCCCGCAGACGCGATTCTCCTGTAGCCACTGGAACAAGGTATCCGCTTCCGAGTCATTCAGCACGGCGGGGATATTCTTGGTCCTGCCGAGCTGTGCGCGGTATTGCTTGCTGAAGTAATTCAGGGAGTTCTGCCAGAAGTCGTTGTACACCGCGTTGCCGTCTTCCCCGTCAATAGATGCCTGCATTGCATTGGCCGCAATGTACCCGCAACCCATCGCATGCTTGATCGAGGTTTCCCCGTAGGCAACGTTGTCGCCCGCGCAGATCACATTGCCTTTCGCCGGCTCCCACACCGGAGGTCGCAGGTCCATATTGCATCCCGCTCGGCCAAGAATTTTCGTGTCTTTGAACCAGTCTGCATAAGGAGATTCCGCCATGAAGCTTTGCAGCACCGTTGGCAGGTTTACCTTGCTGCCCGTGGTCGTCGTTGCGCCCAGCTGGAACTGTCCCGGCGGATACTGGCTCAGAGTGATGTAGCCGCGATGCAGAGACGGGAAGCAGAACTTGACGCGATGAGTGTCTACGTAGTTCGACCCCACGCCATCCAGGATCAGCGTCAGGAATTTGACCCTGACGCCGACTTCCTTGCGGCCTTCGTTGAAGCCCAGCTGTTCGAGTAACGGCGAAAAGGAGCCGTCGGCAATAATCGCTTTCTTCGCCTTTACCGTGTCTACCGTGTCGCCGCATTTGAGCTGCATGCTCACGCCACCCGGGCCATCCCCAGTAAGGCATCCTTGTCGACAATCAGCGCGGTGAAATGATTGTCCGTGGGCTTGTGACTGAGCGCAAAACCGGACGGCGAGAACCACGTATCGTTAAAACTTGCGGCCCAGGCACCCGTGTAGCGCACTGATGCATCGGCAGGCAGCGGCTTCAGATGCAGCATCGACTGATCGCCATCCAGTTCAATGGTGATGGTGATCTTGCGGTGGCCGGCGTCTGTCACGGCAATGTCGGACTGAAACCCCCCGTCGCCGAGCCGCAACAACCGGCTGCACAAACGTCGCGCCAGTCCGAAGCGCTTGTTCTTCTCGACAACCAGCACCTTCAGGCCCTGCCGGCTGGCAGTGCGAGCCGCCATCAGCCCACCGGGGCCGCCGCCGACAATGATGAGATCGAACTTCACTCCAGCTGGGCTCCAACTACAGAAATTGCATCCGGGCCACGGGCAGGCCGTCGCTTAAACACGTCTAATGCTAGCAGTTGTTCTGGAAATATCCATTGCAACCAGCAAGTTGCGCGAATTGACGCTCTCGTTACTCGATTCAGGTGGCGAATTGCGTGGGTTGGCAGTCATGGACTTCCTGGTTTCGTCACCAGGACGGAATATGTCAAATGCCCGCCGCGCCATCAAGATATGCGGCAGGCGATAAAGAATTGCTGCGAAGCCGACCAATACGCTGGTGCGTGCCACGTTGGCGAGGCTCGTCCCTAAGCGCGGACGCATCACGTTGCCAGACATGATTTTACATAAGCCGAAATAGAGAGGAATTGTTGTTCTGCCAAACGTGAACTGGGTCACAATGGAGTATCTTTGTAAACGTTAAGATAGACGCTCTGAAAGGTCTACACACACAAAATAATAAAAGGACGGTGTGTTTGATGAATATCTGCCACGTTTCCGCCCGCCGCTGGGCCACCGTTTGTCTCTTGCTTGCGTCATCTGCCGCTTCCGCGACGGTGGTGGATTTCGACGACTATTCCGCGGGGACGATTATCGACGATGAATACGCGGCAGGGCCCGGACCCGGCGGTGTTTTTATCAGTGCGGATAATTTCAACAATGCCCTGGACGTGGCGGTCGTCTTTGACACCAACAACATCACCGGTGGTGATACGGATCTCCGGGCACCATTTTTTCGCGGTGACGAGGCTCTCTCGCCGGGTAATGTTCTCATCATCCAGGAGAACGGCCCGTGCTCGGCCACTGCGTGCGATGTGCCCGATGACGAAGGCGCTCGCGCGGCGGGTAAATTCATACTCGAGTTTGTGGTGCCGGTGATCCTCGAGAGCATCGACTTCTTCGACATCGAGGAACCGGAGTCCATGGGTTCTATCCAGCTCTTCGACAACCAGGGTGCTCTGCTGCCTGATATGTTCGCTGTGCCGGACACGGGTGGCAACAACACTTGGGATTCGGTCGTCTTTAATGTGGTTGGCGTGAAGCGTGTCGAGATTCTCATGGGCGGCTCGGGCGCCATCGACAATATCGCATTTTCCGTGATTCCCGTGCCGGCAGCGGCCTGGCTATTTTCATCGAGCCTCCTTCTGCTCGCGGGGCTGCGCCGACGGATGGTTCAAAGCGCGGCCTGATACCCCAGCGATTCATCTGAGCTTGGATTGCCGCGACCTTCGGCCAGGCCCTTCCGTGGTCGTGCAGACCCTGGGAACAAGCCTGGTGGCGGCATCCACAGAAAGCTGCGGACCTGCTCGGACCCTGTCACCGGCTGGCTCACGGCGCGGCTGAGATTGCGCTGGCCCATTCTGGGCGGCCAGGCTCGGTGGTCCCGGGGTTACAGGGAGGCCCCCCGGCGGGCGCCCGAGATCGTTTTTGAGGTATGCTTCCCTCACCATGAGGCATCGCAGATAATTAGATCAACAACAATGTGATAGCCGATGACCTTTATGTAAATTCATCACGCTTTCTAATGGCTTGCAGAGTACGATATCGGCCAGGCTGGCGGCTGAAGCCAGCAACATGGCTAGCATGGCGACGACACGCGTGCAGGGAAAGCGTCAAACAAGAACGTGCCGACTAGGGAGAGACGGTCCAATGCTAAATTCAATAACGCGCACTCACTCAGGCTCACGGATTAAAGCCCTCGCCGGCTTTGTCGTGGCTTCTATCCTTGCCGCCTGTAGTAGTGGTGGCGGTGGCGGTGGCGGTGCGTTTGGACCGCCCGTGAACCAGGAAACTGGCGGATTCTGGTCAGGCACCATTACTTCGACGACCATCAACGGGACCTTCCAGCTCAGCGGCCTGGTCACGGAATCCGGCGAACTGCAGTTCACGTCGAGTGACGGCGGCGCTGTCTACACCGGCACTGTGCAGGTGACAGGCGACCAGATCACCGGGACGCTGGAGGCCGTGAATTTCGCAGGGCTTATGGCGCCCGCTGCGTTGCCGGCGGGATCCATTACGATTGAAGGCACCATCACGAGCCAGGGCACGATCACCGGCACCTACACCGGCGCCAACGACTCGGGCAGTTTCGACGTTGACTACGATGCTGACTCGTATGAAAGGCTCTCGGACCTGGCCAAGCTGGCAAGTGACTGGACGTCAATTGGTAATGAGCTGAGCTTCAAGGCCGGAATCGGCGGTGAAAACGACGTGCTCGCGCTTGACGTGGCCGTCGATGGTTCGTTTTCGGGTGGCGATGTTCCGGGCGGCTGCACCTACGTTGGCAATTTCGCGATCATCGATACGGCGTTCAATGCCTACGACGTGCAACTCGATATCTCGGACTGCGGCGCTTTGGACGGTTCTTATGTCGGTCTCGCCAGCCTGGCGGACGACGCGGGTACGGATAATACGCTGTTGGTGAGCGCGTCCAACGCAACCGTGGCCGTTGCCTTCAGCGTCAACAGGATCTCCTCACGCTCTGCTGCCGGTATCTGGGTCGGAACCATTACCTCCGATGCCGACGGAATCGACGTGCCCGCTACGGCCATCATCGCTGAGACAGCTGAGGCACGCGTCGTTGACATAGACGGCAATCAATTGGCGGGCACCGCCACCGTGACCGGTAATTTCTTTGACAGTACCTTCGAGGCCTTTGCTGCCGATGGTGAGCTGTTGCCGGGCGGTCTTAGCTACTTCGAGCCGGTGCTTGTTCAAGGCCTGGTCGACGAGGCTGCGAGCCTGGACCTGTCCTACCAGCAGGGCATGTTCGACACCGGCGAACTGGCGCTGACCTACGACGCGGTCTATGAGAGCGGTTCCGACCTGAACACGGTCGCCGACGACTGGACCTTCGTGGCCGGCCCGGGCGATTCTGTGGACATCAACATTGCGGCCAACGGAGACATCACGGGCTCCGATTCCGACGGCTGTACCTTCGATGGCAGCGTGTCGATTATTGATTCCAACTTCAACGCCTACCAGCTCGACCTGACCGTCGCGGCCTGCACGGCGGCCGGAAGCTACAGCGGGCTCGCAGCCGTGCTGGATGGCGCGGCCCCTGGCGACACGCTGCTGATTGCGGTCTCCAACAGCGTGCTGGAATCCGGCCCGGTCGTGAGCCTGACCAGGGTCGCTCCCTGATTGCCGATTGTTGCCGATGATCCCTTGCGAAGTTCGCAAGGGATCATCGGCCTGCAATCAATGGAG
>CAMYJV010000107.1 GCA_947258805.1 uncultured Gammaproteobacteria bacterium
CGAGGCCGAGTACGACGCAGATCCCCGCGGGCTGATTAGCCGCCTGTACCAGACCACCGGCGCAGAACTGAACCCGGTACTGGCTCACACGGCCGCTTACTCGTTGCTGTTCTGCATCCTGGTGTCGGCCGGCATCATGATTGGATAAGGCGGGCGCGATTAAAGCTCCATGGACATGAAATACCTCAGCACCTCGTTCGCACCGTCGTAGATGGGCGTAACCATTGCGTCGCGGACCAGTTTTTCCGCCGGATAGTCTTTCATGTAGCCGTAGCCGCCCAGGACCTGCATGGCGTCTACCGTGACCTTGCGGGCGACTTCCGACGCATAGACCTTGGCCATGGACGGGTTCACGTCGTCACCGTGCTTGCCCTGGTCGCTGGCCCACGCGATGCGCTGAATCAGCAGGCGCCCGGTCTCGATAGCCATCTTCATATCCACCAGTTTGTTACCGATGGCCTGGTACTGGATGATGGGCTGCCCCCAGGTCTGCCGCTCTTTCGCATAGGCCAGGGCCATTTCGTAAGCGGCCCGGGCGATACCCAGGGCCAGCGAGCCCATGCCGACGCCGTTCGCGTGATACGTCTGCAGCAGGATCTCGACGCCCTTACCCTCTTCGCCCAGCAGGTCGTCGTCGGACAACTCCATGTCGTCGAAAATCAGCCCGCCGTTGCTGGACGCGCGATGGCCCATCTTGTCCTCGATCTTCCCCACCGAAAAACCGGGCGTATCTGCCGAGAAGTAGAAAATGGAATTGGATGCGAAGTTCGGGGCGTTCCTGTCCGTGCGCGCCATGCAGCCGTATAGCGCCGCCTGGCCGGCGTTCGTGGTGAATTGTTTCGCGCCATTAATCGAGTACCCGCCGTCGATCTTTTTCGCGAAAGTCTTCGTCCCGAATCTCGGATCTTCGCCCGTGTAGAAAATTTCCGTGCCGCCGGATGGTTCCGTTGCGCCGAAACCCAGCGAATAGCTGCCGGTCTTGTCTTCGCAAAACGGCACCAGCCACCGCTCGCACTGCGCGGGCGTGGCGTTCGCAGCGACCATCCGCGAAATGGCAATGGTGGCCGCAAAACTGAAGGCGACGCCCGCATCAGCCACCGCCAGCTCTTCCATCATGATAGAGAAATCCACCAGGCCGCCGCCCATGCCGCCGTATTGCTCCGGCACGAGCAGCGTGTGGAAGCCCAGTTCGAAACCCTTGCCGATCACGGCCTTCGGAAAGGACTCGCGCGGATCCGGGATCTCGTCGATGCTCGCCGCGACCGGCGCAATTTCTTTTTCAGCAAAACGCCGGCACGTTTCCCTGAGCTGTTGCTGTTCTTCCGTGAGTTCGAAATTGATCACGTCGGTGCCTCGCTTACGTGTGGATTACTTGGACTCGGGGAGAGGCACAACGGCAAACAGGCCCATACCCGTGCTTACCATGCGGGACAAGTGGCCGGCGCCCGTGGTGTCTTCGACGAGCAGCACGTCACCGGGCTCGAACGCCCGCTCCTCGCCGTCAGAGGCATAAAAGACCATCTTGCCGGACAAAGGGATGATGAACTGTCGTCGCGGCGCGGGGTAGGGTTTGTTGCCGCCCCAGTAGGCGGGCATGGCGATGAAATGGAAGCCCTCGGCTTCGCGGATACCTTCGAGCGGAAACCAGACGGCCGGGATTTCCTCGCTGCCGTAGTCCTGGTACGCAAAGGTCACGGTCACGTCCTCGAAGTGGGTCTCGTTGTCTTCGCCCGTGTACAGCCGCGTATAGCGCAGCAAATCGGCTGTTTTCGGCGGCGCACTGGCGGTTTTCTCGTGCCCGCCCGCCCATGCCGGCGGGCCCCCCAGCGAGACCACTGCGATGGCTGTGCACAAGCCAAGCCCAATATATTTATTCACACTTCTCTCCCGTTTAGTGGGTTGACGTCAAACCAACTAGAGTCGCAGCGGCAATGACCGCAGCCGCTCACCGGTGGCGCGGAAGACGGCGTTGGCGACGGCCGGGGCCACCGGGGCCACAGCGCACTCGCCCACACCCGCCGGATGATCGCCACTTTCAATCAGGTGGATCTCCATCTTTGGCGTTTCGTCCATGCGCAGCACCGGGAAGTCATTAAAGTTGCCCTGCACGACGGCCCGGTTGGCGATGGTAACTTCGCTCTTCAGAGCGGCCGTCAGCCCCCAGACGATGCAGCTCTCGATCTGTGTCTTCGCGATGTCCGGGTTGATCACCATGCCTGGGTCCACCACGCAGACAATTCGTTTCACGCGGATCTGGTTGTTCTTCACCACCACGTCGGCGACCTGGCCGCTAACGGCACCCTTGATCTGATCGACCGCAACACCCTGGAAAACACCCGGTTCAGTATTACCCCAGTCGGCCAGCTCCACCACTCGATCGAGCACCGTGCGGGCGCGGGACCCCGGCTCGAGGTGCTGACGGCGAAACTCGATCACATCCGCGCCGGCCTGGTGGGCCATTTCGTCGATGAAGCCCTCCATGAAGAACCCGTTGTGAGAATGGCCGACAGAGCGCCAGAAGCTCACCGGGATGCCCGGCTTCCACATGACCTGGTCTGCGTCCATCTCACCGAGGCGATACGCGCTGTCGACGGCGCCCTCGATGTTCTCGATATCATCCCGCGCCGCCTGCGCGACGATCTGGTTGAAGGCAAATTCCGGCAGCCAGGCCGGGAACAGACGGTCGCGGATGCCGGGGACCAGGGTCGCGTGGAGACTGGGCGTGCAAATGCGGTAGCGCCAGGCCTGCACGGCTTCGCCGTTCAGGTCGGCGCTCATCCGACACTTCACGGACGGGCGATACATGTCGTGGCGTATATCGTCTTCGCGGCTCCAGATGACTTTCACGGGCTGGCCCGTCTTTTTCGCGATTAGTGCGGCTTCGACACCGGCGTTGGGATACACCCGCCGGCCAAAGCCACCGCCGGCAAAAGTGCTGTGCACGGTGACCTGCTCGACGGGCCGGTCCAGGGCCCTGGCAACGCCGGACTGCACGACGCCGGGCGCCTGCGTCGACACCCAGACATCGACCTTGTCGTCACCGATGGCCACGGTGGCATTCATCGGCTCCATGCACGCGTGGGCCTGGAAGGGTGCGGTGTATTCGGCCGTCAGCACGTTGGTGCCTGCGAAGGGCCCGTCTTCCTTTTCCCGCTCGTCGAGCAGGCGCGCCTGCGCCTGGGCGATGGTGGCGCTGGACTCCTGCGTCGCGTCGTCCGGTCTCCAGGTGACTTTCAACAGGTCGGCAGCCCGGCGCGCGTGCCAGTAGTGCCTGGCCACCACCGCGACCCCCGCCTCGATGTCAAAAATATCCACGACGCCCGTCGCGCTCCTGGCCTCGCTGGCGTCAAAATTGTCGAGACACCCGCCGAAATGCGGGCAGCGCACAACCACGGCCGTCAGGGCATCGGGCACCTGCGTATCCATGCCGTAAATCGCTGCGCCGTTCACTTTGGCTTCGCTATCGAGGCGTTTTTCGAAGCGCCCGATGTACTGGAAATCCGCCGGGGGCTTCAACTCTACTGACTCAGGCAGCGGCAGCGCAGCGGCCGCCTCCACCAGTTCACCAATATTCACGTCGCGGCCGTTCGCCGGATCCAGCACACGGGCGTCGCGAAATTCCAGCGTCTCTGCCGCGACGCCCCAGTCCTGCGCGGCAGCCTGCAGCAGCAGCGTGCGCACCGCAGCCGCCGCTTCGCGCACCGGCACGTAGCAGGTGATCATGGAACTGCTGGCATTGGTAATCTGCAGGTCGAACTGCGGGTTCAGGTAGGCCGGATGCACCCCCGCGAATTCGGTCTCGATGCTCGTGGGCGGGGTGTTCAGTTCCTCCGCAACAATAGTGGTTAACCCGGTCAGGATGCCCTGGCCCATCTCGGTCTTGTGAATCTGCAGCACAATGCGGCCTTCCGGCGTGACCTGCAGGAAGGCGTTGGGCTGCAACGCGCCTGGTATGCCGTTGGGAAAGGGAGGCGGCTCTTTTCCCCGGGTCAGTGCGAAACCGAGCACCAGGCCGCCACCGACTACGCCAGTGGTCAGCAGAAAACCGCGACGAGAGATAGCCATCGTCAAACCTCCTCGCCCTGACCGGGCGCAGACTGCTCGGCAGCCAGGTGGATGGCCTCGCGGATCCGCTGGTACGTGCCGCAGCGGCAAATGTTGCCGGACATGGCTGCGTCGATGTCCGCATCGCTGGGGCGAGGATTTGCGGCCAGTAACGCGGCGGCAGACATGATTTGCCCTGACTGACAGTATCCGCATTGCGGTGCGTTCCTGGCAACCCAGGCCCGCTGCAGGGGATGGGAAGACGTGGGCGACAAACCTTCGATGGTGGTGACTGCCCGTCCTTCGACCTGGGCCGTGGCGATCATGCAGCTGCGCACCGGCACACCGTCGATGTGCACGGTACAGGCACCACAGACTCCGATACCACAACCAAACTTCGTGCCTGTTAGTGCGAGGTCTTCCCGAAGCGCCCAGAGCAAGGGCATGTCGGGGTCGCCGTCGAACTGACGAACTTCATCATTTATATTCAGCTTGAGCATGGTCTCATTTACCCAGGTTGTCAGTCATTTCAATATCTGTCCGGCACAGACCTCAGCACGGAGTCGTTCAAAACTTCCGGCGACGGAAAACTGCGCTTGCTGTGGGCCACGCCCAGGTCGAGCAGGAATTCGCACTGCAGGTATCCCGCCAGCGCAGGATTGACGACGGGGACCGGCAGGCGTTCGGCAAGGTACTGGTGCGACTGGTACATGGTGGTGGAACCGAGCACGATGACGGCTGCACCGTCCTCTTCAATCGCCCGGTGCGCCGCGTCTTCCAGGGCCTGGAAGACGATCTCTTCCTTGCCGGTCAACAGCTCGTCCAGGTCCGGACGGGTATCGATATCACGAATCGAAGCCAGGCGACCCTCCAGGCCGTGGCGCGCGAGCACTTTTCGGTAGGCCGGACACCAGCGGTCCCACAGCGTGAGAATGGAGAATTTCGCGCCGAGACTCGCCGCCAGCAGGAACGACGTTTCGCCCGCACCGACCACCGGGATACTCAGCCGCGAGCGCACTGCTTCAATGCCGGTATCCGTCACGGTGTCGATGCAGACGGCGTGGTAGCCCTGGTCCTCTGCCGTGCAGGCCGCTTCAAGAATAAATGCAGACGCGAGTACGTCCTCGTAATAAGAGTCGAGAATTCGCGCGCCTTCGCGGGGAAAAACGAAATCGACCTGGGAACCCGCGCGCTTGATGGCATTCGGCACCTGGCCGGCGAACAACGGGTGGGCCGCCTCCGGTGCCGGCACCGGCAGCAGCATCAGGATCTTGCGTGTCGTAGCCAACGCGCTGTGGTCTAACCTCCCATCAAAGTGGCGGCGCCAGACTGAGCCACCAGAATACACCCTTGGTGCGTGCGCATGCCTCCGCGACCCGGCTTCCGGTCGGCCGATCAGACATTTCCGGCAATCGAATTGTCACAACAAGCAACGGCCGCGCTGCCCGGCTCGCGGCTGTAGTCGTTGGCGTGCGGCTGGCCGCGCCCCGGCTGACTGCGGGCGAATTCTTCAGCCCCCGTTAGCAACACGCGGTGAGCGATGCGACGAGCCGGAGCCCGGATCGGTCACCCGGCCTCAGCCTGACTCCTGTGCCCTGGGTATCGGGGGCCTTTGTTCCAGCCAGACGATAAACAGAGCGTAGCTCAAGCCGAGCACAATCGGGCCGACGAACAGGCCGATAAGACCGCTGGCGAGCATGCCACCGACCACTCCGATCAGAATGACCGGCATGGGCACTTCCAAGCCGCGGCCAAGCATCAGTGGCTTGAGAAAGCCGTCCGCGAACGAGAAGAACGCCGACCAGATTGCGAACGGGATCGCGGTACTCGGATCGGCGGTAGCGAACACCAAAATAATGATTGGAAGAAACAGCAGCAGCATGGGTATCTGCGCAATGGCAAACAGCAAGGTGATCACCGAAAGCACGCCCGCAGCCGGCACGCCGGCAACGAACAGGCCGACAGCAAGAAAGAAAGTCTGTATCAGCGCGATGCCGAGTACGCCCCGCACCACGCTGAGTATGGTGTCACGGCACAGGTCCAACAGCTTGTTGCCGCGCTCGTCTGCCAGTCGGACGAACAATGCCCTCATCAGCCTCTCGCCGGCTTGCGAATTCGCAAGCAAGGCTGCGCCGATAATGATAGACAGCGCAAATAACAGGATATCCACGCCGGTGCCGAGGGCCCTCTTGAGCAGCCAGCCCGAGAAGGCCCGGATCTGCGGCTGAAAATCGTCCAGTGCCTCCTCCAGGTTGCGAGAGGCGAGACTCCAGGTGTCGTAGAAACGCTTGCCGACGACAGGGAGCTCGGCAACCCGGTCCGGCGGAGGCGGAATGCTCAGATCGCCGGCCTCGAGCTGCTGGGCGAACCCCTGGGCACTGGTCACCACCGACTCACTGAGAAGCACCGTCGGGGTGATCAGGACAGCGAGTGCCAGCAACGCGAACAGCGTTGCGGCCAGCCCGTCGCGCCCGCCGAGCATAGCCTTCAGCCGGCTGAAACCGCCGTAACCCGCCACAGCAATGATGATTCCCCAGACCAGCGGGCCCAGGAACGGGCTGAAGATCTGGAAACTCCACAGTGCCAGAAGCACCACGATGCCGATGCGGATCACAATCTCCATGATCTTGCGTGTGAGTTCTGGGTCAGTGCCCGACGGTGTTGCTGTATTCATGAACGTCTCCTGACACTGGCGCCGCTTGCACAAACTGATGTGCGCAGGGCCGCTAGGATGAGGCTACCCGGCGGGCGAATCAACCACAACGGCGCACGCCTGGAGAAGAAGCAAGATCGTTGACCATCGAGCCGTGGCGCTGACCAGGTAGAGAAAGTGTCTCAGAAACGTGCGAGCCACCCGGCCCGGGCTCTACCCAGTATGGTCTCTGCGATCACCCAGGCAAGGGCAGCCGTTGAATACAGATAGTAAAGCAGATGCAGCCCGCACGCCGCACCGGCGAAAGGGACGCCGCCTTGAGCAGAGAAAAATTTCAGCAGGCGCCAGTTCAGAGCCACGAACAGCGCAGCAGCGGCGCCTGCTAATACCAACGCGGCGGGATACAGAAAGCCGGCCAAAAGTGCAATCAGCAGTACGACCGCTGCCAATGCGCTGAAACGGTGCTCAATGCGCAGGTTGAGTTGGTCTGGCAGTTGCCCCTCCGCCACCACAAGTCGGCTCCATGGCAGGGCACGGCTGAATACGTCCGTTCTAATCATGCTCTGTGGAGTCCAGCGTTTCAGATGCTTGACCTGAATCTCTGGACAAAGATGAATTCGATATCCGGCCTTCCGCAGGCGTGCGCCTAGTTCGATGTCTTCAATCGCCGGGCGTCGATAACCTGAATCAAAGCCGCCAACCGCCCGAAAGACCTCGCTCCTGATGGCGCCACAGCCCGCCCAGAACGTCGAGGCTTCGCGGCCGCTGTTCTGGTGCATGTAGTGATTCAGCAGGTTCTTGTACAGGCTGGCGATGTTTCGCTCCGCCGGCTCGTTGTCATAGGAGCCAAAAATGGCCGCCACATCAGCGTGATCCGCAAAGTACCGCTCGATCAAACCGATGGTTTCTCGCCTTACGACCACGTCCGCATCGATGAAGACCAACAGGTCCGGCGTGGAGCTGATCGAGACTCCCCGATTGCGCGCCCTCGCGGGGCCATTGGGCCCGTCGTCAAGGCGCAACAACTTGTACCCGAATGACGGGGCGGACTGCGCCGACCCGTCCGTGGATCCGTCATCTACGACGATGACTTCATCTGGCAAGCGCTCGGAATCGGCCAGTGCTTCCAGACAACGTTGCAGTTCCTCGCCCCCGTTATAGACGGGAACAATGACGGAGATTCTCATCGTTCAGGGAAGTTCTTGTATCGAAGAAATCTGAGCGCTTTCCGAGTCGTCAGTGACGAATTCTTCGTGATAGGAACGCTCGACATTGACGTTCCAGAGGTCGTACTGTCTCTTCATCGACACGTTACGTGCCGCCAACATCCCTGTCAGCATCGAATGATCCTGATTATTGTAACGATGCATTCCGTTTCGTCCGATGGACTGCAAATTGTCAAAGGACTGCAGGTATTTCTTAATGACTTCTACAGCGTCCAGGTAGTTCTCGTCGTACACAGGGTATGCTTTCTCCTGACGTATTACCGCGCCGTCGACGACCCGATTTCCGGGAGCCAAACCCAAGTGCGTGAGTTCAACCTCAGCAAAAGCACGCAGTTCTTCGTCCGACTTAGTCCACAACGGATCATCAGTGTTGCAAAAGTACTCCATGCCAATACTTGCCTTATCCGGCTCCGGGACCAGCTCCTCACTCCAGCTGCGAAAGTTTTGTATCCGACCAACCGTCACGTCCGGGCTATGAATATAGAGCCAGTTGTCCGGAAAGGGATCCGGACCTTCCAGAATCAATGTCACAATCAGGAAGTCGCGATACTTCAGGCTACGTGCTGCATCAACCACCGCAGAAGGAGCCGGCGGATCCATTTTCAGGACCAGGCTGGAAAGAGGCATGCTGCTGATAACGTGGCTGACGTCTAATTCATGCTCGCCTCTATCGCCCTGAATAACGACGCTGCCAACTCGACTACCATCGTGCCGCAGGCTCACGACTCGATTCGATAGCCTTACTTCCCCTCCAGCGTCCTCAACGAGACTCTTGAACCGTTCCCACATCATGCCCGGGCCCAAACGGGGGTAATAAAACTGATTGATCAGCGTACTAGTCTCATGCCGACCCGTCAGCGAATGGAGAACTGCCCGCACCAGGGAAAGATTCTGTATGCGCTGCGCCGCCCAATCGGCCCTGATCTGAGTGCAGGGTATTCCCCACACTTTTTCCGTATAACTTTTGAAAAAAT
>CAMYJV010000108.1 GCA_947258805.1 uncultured Gammaproteobacteria bacterium
GGAATTCGAAGCGGTGACGTTGGACAGCCTGGCGGAGCAATTGCTGCGGCTGGGCGAGTACGCAGGCACCGGCGAGGCAGCGGCGCGCGCGGCGGCGGCGCTGCGCAGTGGCCTGCAGGCGCTGCGTGACCGTTACCGGGCAGCGGCGTCGTGAAGGGTTTTCTACCAGGTTGCCGGCGAACCCCTGTTCACCGTGAGCAATCGACATGTGATCGGCCAGATGATCCAGCTTTGCGGAGGGGTCAATGTGTTTGGCGACCTGGCGGAGTTGACGCCGGTGGTGGGCATAGAGGCGGTGCTCGAGGCTGCCCCTGAGGTCATCCTGATTGGTGCCGCCGCCGAGGGCCAGTCTGGCCGGGGCGACTGGGCGCAGTGGTCCGCCCTGCCGGCGGCGCGCACCGGAGATATCTATTCGATTGACGCTGACCTGGTCAGCCGTCCCGGACCGCGGGTCGTGCTGGGTGCAAAACAGGTGTGCGACGTGTTGGCGGTAGCGCGTGGACGAGCCGGACTCAGTCCTGCTCTTTCTGCCAGATAGGCTCTTCTCGACGGGCTGCGCGGTTCAGCACACGGGCGATCACAAACAGCAGATCTGACAGCCGGTTCAGATATTTCAGCGCGAAATCGTTCACCGGCTCCTGACCCGCGAGGGTCCAGCAGCGGCGCTCGGCGCGCCGGCAAACGGCGCGCGCCACATGACACGCGGCAGCCGCCGGCGTACCGCCGGGGAGAATGAAGTCCTTCAGAGGCGGCAAGCCGGTATTGAATGCGTCCAGCTGCTCTTCGAGCACCTCGACGGCCCTGGCGCCGATCACAATATGTCCGGGCATGCACAGTTCGCCACCGATATCGAATAATCGGTGCTGAACGCGAGTCATGCAGCTGCTCACGGTCTCCGGCAGCCCGGTTTCCGCCAGCATGATGCCGATGGCGGAATTGAGTTCGTCCACCGTGCCGTAGGCTTCGACGCGCAGGTGGTCTTTGGCGACGCGCTCACCGGTGCCAAGTCCGGTAGTGCCGGCGTCGCCGGTGCGCGTATAAATCTTGGTTAGTCGATTGCCCATGGATTCATCTTACCCAAGTTGCCGCGGTTCCGGTTGGGACTGCGTTGGCCCAAGGTTTCGTTTTCCGCGGCCACGCAGATGCCGGGGCGCCGCCCACCTTTGGCTGTGGAGGCTTAGCGCAGGCGCATCCGAATGCCGGCGTAGTAGGCCTCTCCCGGCGTAGCGTAGCCGAACACGTTCTCATAATCCTTGTCGAACAAATTTTCGGCCCTGGCATAGACGGATATTTCTGCCGTGATTGCGTAGCTGGCAACAAGATCCACCAGCGTGTATTCGTCTATCTGCACCCGCTGCTGTGTGAACGCCGGCGGCGGGAAATAGTCATCCTGTTGCTTGCCGCTGTATGAGACGTTCAGGTTCAGGTTGGCGCGGTCTTCGAGGAAGCCGTAATTCACATTCAGGGCCGCCATGTGGCGCGGTCGCCGAATTTCCCGCCGTTTGCCGCCGTTGAGCGCATCCGGTTCCTTCGCATCGGTATACGTGTAGGTCGCGTTGGCATCCAGTCCGGCCGGCAGCCTTGCGTTCAGGCCCACCTCGATACCACTGCGGCGGCTCGTGCCGTCTTCGTTCCTGGCAGTAAAAGTGCCGGCACCCGGATCGAAGACGAAGCCGTTAATTTCGTCGTCGACCTCGTCATAAAAGTAGGTCAGCTCCAGCTGCGCGCGTCCGTCGAAGGCATCTTGAGTGACGCCTGCGTCAAAGCCGCGGGATTCCTCGGGCTTCAGGTCGGGGTTGCCGGCGAAGTCGCCCGGGAAAAAGCCGAAGCGTTCCGTAAAGGTGGGTGATTTCTGACCCTTGCCGGCGCTTGCGTGCAAACGTGTGCCGGTGTTTTTCACGCGCCACGTGCCGGCAAACCGGTATGTGGTTTCGCTGTCAAAGTCGGAATTGTCGTCGTAACGCACGCTCGCTGACAGGTTCACCGATTCCAGTGGCTGCAGCAGGTATTCGGCGATCAGGCCCGTGTTGTCCATTTCCTGGTCCTGGTTCGGATCGCCAAAGACGATGGGGCCGCGCTGCTGATACTCGTCGCGTTCATGGTCTACCGCCAGCGTCAGGCGGTTCGTGCGCGCGACGCTGCCAAAGTCGTAGTTGGTCTGGTAGTAGAAGCCGTAACGCTCACCTTCGTAATCCACCGGATCGTTGCCGGCGCGCCCGTCCTTGTTGTCGCGGTCGGAGCCTGCATAAGTGAACTGCAGACGTTGGGTCCAGCGCCGGTCCAGCAGGGCAAGGTCGCTCGTCGCCCGGATGTAGAGAAGTTCCACATCGCTCTTCAGCGGCGTATCGGCTGGCAGGCCGGTGGCCAAATCGACGTCGTCAAAGTCCGTCGTCGCGTCTGAATAGCGCCCGAACATGGCGAAACTCAGCTTCTCCGTGGCGTCAAAGCGGCCGTGCAGGCTTGCTGTCACGTTGTCGTAGCCGTCGTCTTCGCCGCCGTTGCGCGAGTTGTTGTCGCCGTCGGTGTCGTAGGCTGATGCGCTGAAATCCACCGCACCCTTGCCGAAGTCAGCGCCCGCGTGGCCACCAAAAGCGCGGCTGCTGAAGGATCCGGCTTCGGCAAAGGCGCCGATTCGTCGCGAGTCTCCGGTCCGCCGTGTCTCGATATTAATCACGCCGGCCATCGCGTCGCTGCCCCACAGGGCACTTTGCGGGCCGCGGACGACCTCCACGCGCTGAATGTCCCAGCTCGTTAGCTGTTCAAAGCTGAATGCGTCGCCGGCGGCCGGATCATTCGCCTCGACGCCGTCGATTAATACCAGTACATGATTGGCTTCCGAACCACGGACCCGCACCTGGGTCTGGGCGCCGAAACCGCCGACGCGGCTGACGGCCACGCCTGGCAGATCCTGCAATAGGTCAGAGATGAATACCGGCTTGCGGCGTTCGATCTGTTCGCGGTCGATGACCGATACCGTGCTGCCTACGTGTGTCAAAGGTTGCGCGGTACGGTTTGCACTGATTATCAGGTTATCCACGACCTCGGCCGCGCTGACCGCGCAAGAAGACAGAAAAGCAATGGCGGCGGTAACGCCGTGATTGCAACGGTTTTGCATGTGGTGTCCCCTCCACGCGGCCCCGCGTGGTTCCGGTTCCCGATCACCAAGGGGAGTGGAGGCACAGTCGTTGTCAGCGACTGGGCGAGCGCCCACCGCACCCTCGTCCCTGGGCCAGGCCGGTCTCCGGGCTGACGAGCAGGCGCATTGCGCCTGGCCGACTCACCTTCCCGCGCTCGTGCGCAGTGGCTGCGGATCCTGGGTGGATACGCGGAGCCGGTTTGACTCGATCACCGTTGCGGGGGCAGCGCCGGAATCTGCGAACTGCGAAGGTTCAGCAACACCGGCTTCCCGTTATTCCGGCCTGACGGCCGGAAGCACCTGGCTTGAGACGACTCTAAAGGCCCCGTCGGTTGGCGGTCAAGGTTGGCGGGCGACGGGGAACAAAATGGTCTGGCCGTCGAGTTGCAGGCTGGCGAAGGGTACCTGGTACAGCGACTCGAGTTGCTTGGCCGTGAGCAAATCCGCGGCGGTACCGAAAGCCCAGCGACCGTCCCCGTACAGCAACAGCGCGTGGCTCGCATAGCGTGCCGCGAGCATCGGGTCGTGCAGGATGGCAATCACGGCCTTCCCGTCGGCACACAGGGCCTCCAGGCAATCAAGCACCATGAAGCGATGCTGTGGGTCGAGATGATTCAATGGTTCGTCCAGCAGCAACAGGTGCGGGTCCTGGGTCAGCAGTGTGGCGATGGCGAGGCGTCGTCGCTCGCCACCGGACAAGCTAACCGCGGCCCGGTGTTCCAGTCCGTGGAGATCGACGGCCCGCAGCGCGGCGCGCGCCAGCTCGATGTCGGTGGGCGACTCCCAGTGCCAGATTCCGGTCTGCGCATGCCGGCCAAGCAGGGCCATCTCCAGGACCGTGGTCGGGAACGGGTCCGCCTGATGCTGCAACAGCATGCCCAGGTCACGCGCCACCCGGCTGCGCGGCAACTCCCCGAGTGCCGAGCCGCCAAGCTGCCCCTGGCCCGCGGTGGCGGCACGCAGGCCGGCAAGGGTCAACAGGGTCAAGGTCTTGCCGACGCCGTTAGGCCCCAGCATGGCGACAAAGTTGCCTGGCTCGATCTGCAACGCCAGGTCTTCCACCAGCAATCGATCGGCCACGGCAATCGTCAATGCCGAGCAGCTCAGGCGGTTGGCGGGCCTCTGGCTCCGGGTGGGCGTCATGGCTGCAGCATACCGGCTGGCGGCTGCGCAGCCGTCGGCCGGGCAAAAAAAACCCCGCTAGGGAGGCGGGGTATACGGGTTATTGTTGTTGTCGCGAATCGGTTAGAAGGTCAACAGCGAGGCTGTGGTGGATTATCGTTGTTGTTATCGCTCGTGCCTCTACTTCTTATTATTGTTTTACTTCTTATTTTTTGGCGTCTTCTGGCTTCGATGTCTGGTGATCAGATGTCGAATTGCCACTGTTGCCTCCAACCTTTTTTGTGCGCAGCTATAAGTAAGCAAGACCCGTGCCAACACTAGAAATTAGAGGCACATGAATGGCTTGGCTTGTCCTGATCCAGCATTTTCCGGACGCAGCTGCCACATGTGTAATAGATACCGACACCTTCAAGCTGCCCCAGGTGCTGAAAAACCTTGGTCAGAGTGCTGATCGGGCGGCGAAAAACCATGGTTCAAGGCCCCGACAGGCCTGCGCCTTTGCCGGCCTCCGGAGCTGTGGGCCGGTTTATCGAAACCCGCTAAATACCGCAGAAACGCCCATTTGACCGTTCACGGACTGTAAAACTTTCCAACGCCCGTGGCGGGCAGCAGGCTGGCGGCTCGGAACACGCGGCCGTTGATCACTGTCACTTCGACGTTCGCGGCTGCATCGATGTCCTTCAGCGGGTCGCCGCGTACCAGGACCAGGTCGGCCAGCAGGCCGCTCCGAATGCTCCCGACGGAGTCTGCGGCGCCGATGGCCTCAGCCGCGTCCAGCGTCGCCATCCGCAGCACCTGGAAGGGCTGCAGGCCCGTCTGGCGCAGCAGCCGCAGCTCCGCATGCAGGCCGAGGCCGGCCGGCACAGCCGGGGCTCCGCTGCCGGCCACAATACGGGCGCCGCGGCCAACGGCCCGGAACAGGCTTTGCCCCGCGGTTCGGGCCTCGGCTCGCAGCGCCGTGCTGAAGGTGGCGGCCTGCGCGTTCCAGCTTTGCTGATACCAGCTCAACTCGGCCGGTCGCAGCAGGTTGGCAAGGCGCGGATCTGTCGTGAAACCGTCGCCGGCCAGCAGCAGGCCGGGCAGGCCGATGGCGCTCAGGGCAGAGACGCTGGTGAGCCCGGCGGCGCCTGCGACGTCGATCACGTCGCCGTAGATGAAGCGGTTGGCGGCGTCTGGATAGCCAACAGTCTCGCCGATGCGCCCGCGCAGCGGAATCTCGCGGGCCCCGAGCAGCGCGCCGGGGAATGCGTCGGCCGCAATGGCCGCAAGCCCGCGGGCGCCGGCCCGCGTGATTGTGTCAGCCCGCTCGGGCCCGCTGCGCTCGTCGCAGACGGCAATGGCCACGGCCGCCAGTTGTTCCGCGGCAGCCCATGCGCTGCCTTCACCGCAATCCGACACCACCGGAAACAGCCGCGGTCCGGGCCGCTGGCCGCTGGCCCAGCTTTCCCGGCGTTCCACGCTCGCGACCCTGTCGTGCACCAGGTCGCGCACGCTGGTCACGCCGTAGGCCAGCCACGCCCGCCCGGCTTGCTGCCCGACGGGGCGCCGCGGCTGCACCGCGAGGTCCATCAGACCGGGCAGCACGGTCAGGTCCCTCGCGTCGAGCAGTTCGCCGGGCGGCGGGTCGCGCCAGGGGCCAATAGCCTCGATGCGATTGCCGGCCACCACGATGTCCTGGGCAAACTGGTAGCCCGGACCCAGGCCATCGAAGACCCTGCCTGCACGAATGACGAGCCGGCGGTCTTTGGGTGGCCGGGCGGGTTGCCAGGTCAGCGTCACGGGCATGGGCTGCACTTCGCCGCTCGCGGCTGACCAGGTCATGGGCCCCGACGGGCCGAGCCATGCCAGCGTGTTGCCGCCGTCGATCCACTGCGGCCCCGTCGCGCCTGCTGCAGCTGCGGTCACCGGGTCTTCCGCCGGTTGCGAGCCGATGACCCGAGACACAGTCAGGCGACCGTCGTCGAGGGTTGCGATGTGCGCGCCATTCGGCGACAAGAATTCGTTAGCCAGCGGTGACAAACCCGGGTCGGCAAGACTCGCGGTGGCGCCCTCTCCATCGAAAGCCAGCTGACGACCGCCGCCGAGCGCCACGATCAAACGCCCGTCGGGCAGCCATTGCGGCCGGACCGTATCGGGCAGCCCGCGGGCGAGTTCCTGCACCTCGCCCGACTCGATGTCGACGCGCTTCAGCGCCAGCGTGCGTGCGCCGGGATGGGGCTCGGCGAGATAAGCGATGGCGCCGCTGTCCGGTCGCCAGGCCGGATAGAACGCTGCAACGGGTTCAGTCGTCAGCTCTCGCATTGCGTTGTCGCCGAGGTTCAGCAGCCACAGCTGCAAGCCGTCGCCGCGATCGGACACAAAGGCCAGCTGCGTGCCGTCCGGTGCGCCGGCCAGTTGCGTATCCAGGAATGGCGCCGTTGTGAGCTTGCGAACCACACCACCGGACTCGTCCAGTTCCCAGACATCGCCCAGCGCGGTGACGAACTGGCGCGAGCCGGCCCGGGCGATGCCGGTAATGCCGCGCACCGGCGTCGGCTCGGCGGCCGGGATGCCGGCGGGTGAGAGAGCGCGACTCGTGTCCGGCAGCGTCAACCGGGCCTGGAAAGCCACGTCTGTACCGCGAAAGTCGTCGAAACGGCGCCGCCGGATGCGGCCGTCGGCCACGTAGATGAACTGTTGTCTGTCGAGCCAGAGCGCAGGTGAGGTCAACACGTTTTCGCCGCGCGTGAGCGCCTTCACCACGGGCGGGTCGGACAGAATCGCCATTCGCAACTCGCTGATGCCGGGCGTCCGGTACACGAATGTCAGCAAGGTGCCGTCAGGCCGCCAGGACGGCGTGTGCAGTCGGCCGCGGCTGTTGACGATGCGTTCGGCCCGCCCTTCTGCACCGATCGCGTACAGCGCGTCACCGTCAGCTCCGGCCGCTATGTAAGCGAGCCGGTCGCCCCGGGCGGCGTAGGCCGGGTCGCGTTCATCGCCCGCGGCGGAACTTCGTTGGCGCAGGTTCAGCGTATCCGGCTCGATTTCCCAGATACTGAGGTCGCCGCCGCGGTTGGACACGAAGGCGACCCGCTGACCGTCGGGATGCCAAACTGGGCCATAGTGATCGTAGTCGCCGAAGGTGAGCTGTTGTGGCGCACTGCCTTGGGCGTCGATAGCCCACAGCTGCCGTCGGCCCGGCACGCCGGCATCGAACACGATGCGCTGGCCGTCTGGCGACAGGGCCGGTCGCCTTGCGAGGAGTTCCGGGCCAGTCAGGGCCTGGGCGCTGCCGTCGGCGGCATTCACGGTCCAGATCAGCCCGGCGAGGTCGAAGCTGAGCCGGGTGCCGTCGGCGTTTGCCGACACGTGGATGTCGGTGCCTTCCTGCAGCGTCACGACGGTTTGCGCGTGAATGGCCAGGCTGATGCCCAGGACGAAGCTGGCAACCAGCCAGTGACGTGGGCGCTGCACCGTCAGTCTGCAGGTGCCCAGGTGCCGCCGGTACGGCGCGGATCGGCCGCTACCGCGAACCCTTCGCGGGGCGACCAGGACACGGCACCAACACCGCCGAAAAACATCGACAGGGCGGGAAAGCCACGCGTTGGCTGGTCCGCACCGATATCGAGACCGGCTTCGCAGGCCACGCGGTAATCGTCGCCGGCAAACTCCACGTGCAGCCGCGGATGCCGGACCGCCGCGTCCAGCGGCATCTCGAGCTGCAGGTGATTGATCAGCGTTTGCAGGATCGCCGTAGTGATGCGGTCGGCGCCGGGCGAGCCGATGGCAATGACTTCTCCGTCTGCGCTGACGGCCGTCGTCGGCGCCATGTTCGACGGCAGCCGACCACCGGGTGCGCCGGGCTCCAGGCCGCGCTTGTTCAGTTCCAGTTCGCCGAGACAATTATTCAGCCAGATGCCGGTCTCCGGCGGCATCTCGCCGGCGCCATAACCTGCCGACACCGTAATGCTGCAGGCCAGCCCGTCACTGTCTACGGCTGACGTGTGGCAGGTGGAGCCCGATTCCAGGATCGTAGCCAGGTCGCCAGCCCCGGCGGCCGCCAGCAGGCGATCTGCATCGGCCTGGAGATCGTCGCTCAGGTCCAGGCGCGAACACCGGTAACCGAGCACGGCGCGCTGCACGTCGACCAGGTAGGCGAGGCCAGCCTGGTCCCACTGCCTGGCCGGAGCCCGGCTCATCAGTTGGAGCATCGCGCTGAGCACCGCTCCGCCCACGGCCGGTGGCGGGTTGGTGGCGATCTCCCAGTTGCCCACGTGGCTCACCAGGCTGTCCCGCCGCATAACCTGGTAGGCGGCCAGGTCCTTTTCGCTCAGCCGGCCGCCCGCAGCTTGCACGAACCCCGCCATGGCCCTGCCCAGTTCCCCGGTGTAGAAATCGGCGGCGCCATGTTTTGCGATGCGCTCCAGCGTATCTGCAAGATGCGGCACCACGATATTTTCACCGGCGCTTTTCAGGCGCCCGTCGGCATGGTGCAGTGCTGAATAGCCGTCGGCGGAGCGCCGGAAAATGGGTTCGCCGGAATATTCGAGGTAATAAAAGGACGCCGGCGGCTTTGTACTCATCGACGGTCATTTTGCCGA
>CAMYJV010000109.1 GCA_947258805.1 uncultured Gammaproteobacteria bacterium
ACACCGCACCGCCTACGAGGCGCAGACGCGCCTGCGGGCCGAAGGCTACGTGTCGGAAACCCAGATCGCGGAGACCCTGGCCAAGCTCGAAGCGGCGAAGGCCGAGCTGACCCGCGCGGAACTCGACCTGCGTTACCGGGAGATTCGCGCGCCCTTCGACGGCGTGATCCTGGAGCGCGACGTGGAACTCGGCGATTTCGTCAGGCAGGGCGATGCCGTGTTGAGCTTCGTGGACAATACAAAGATCATCGTCACCGGCACGGTGGCCGAGCAGGATGCGCGCTACGTGACCCCGGGCATGGTCGCTGATGCCCAGCTGGTAACCGGCCAGACGGTGCAAGGCCGGATTCGCTACCTGGCCCCGGTGGCCGACGAGGCCACCCGCACCTTCACGGTGGAAGTAGAAATTGCGAACCCCGACGGCACGCTGCCGGCCGGCGTAACCGCGGAAATGCGCATTCCCGGCGGTGAAATGCTCGCCCACAAGATCTCGCCCGCAACGCTGAGCCTGGACGCGGCCGGCACCATCGGGGTGAAGACGGTGAACCAGTACAACCAGGTGGAGTTCCACGCGGTGGAGATCGCCCGTTCCGACCCCGACGGTGTGTGGGTCGCCGGCTTGCCGGAAACGGCCAGCATCATTGTGCTGGGCCAGGGCTATGTCGACGTGGGCCTGGAAGTGGAGCCCGTGTACGCCGACGGCGAAACGGCACTGGCGGCGGACAAGCTGCAATGATGGCACTCATCGAAGCGGCGGTGCAGCGCACGCGCACCGTGATCATTGCGTTCCTGGTGGTGGTGCTCGCCGGCGTCGCCTCCTATCGCACCATGCCGAAGGAAAACGAGCCGGACATTGCATTCCCCTTCGTTAACGTGCAGGTCGTGCTCGAGGGCGTCGCACCGGAAGACTCCGAACGGCTGCTGGTGCGGCCACTGGAACAGGAGCTGCGCACCCTGGCGGGCCTGAAAGAAATGGTGGCATCCGCCGCAGAAGGCCGGGCCTCGATCAGCCTGGAGTTCGAACCCGAGGTTGACGTGAAAGTCGCGCTGCAGGAAGTGCGCGAACGCGTGGACCTGGCCAAGGCCAAACTGCCCCAGGGCGCAGAAGAACCGCGTGTCGACGAAATCAAGTTCTCGCGTTTCGATCCGATGCTGGTACTCACACTCGGCGGGCCCGTGCCGGAACGAACCCTGCTGGCTGTCAGCAAGGCCCTGAAGGACCGTCTCGAAGGCGTGGCGGGCGTTCTTGAAGCCAACGTGGTCGGGGCCCGCGAAGAAGTCCTGGAGATCATCGTCAACCCGCTGGCGATGGAAAGCTACGGGCTGTCGCCGACCGATATCCTGAACTTCGTGCAGCGGAACAACCAGCTCGTCGCCGCCGGCGCGATGCAGGGTGAGCAGGGCCGTTTCGCGGTCAAGGTGCCCGGGGTGATCGAATCACCCGAAGACATCCTGTCGCTGCCCATCAAGGTGCAAGGCGAACGCGTGGTGCACTTCGAAGACATCGCAACCGTACGCCGCACCTTCAAAGACGTGGAAAGCTATGCCCGGCTAAACGGCGAACCGTCGCTGGCTGTGGAAGTGGTGCAGCGCAGCGGGACCAACATGCTCGACACGGTCAAAGACGTCCGCGCGGCGATAGATGTCGCGTCGCAGGCCTGGCCACCCGGGGTTACACTGAACTACACGCGCGACAAGTCGCTATGGGTGAAAAAGAACCTGACGAACCTGGTCAACAATGTCGCGGCTGCCATTGTGCTGGTGTTCATCGTCCTGATCGGCGTACTCGGCTTTCAGAACGCGCTGCTGGTGGGTATTCCGAGCGTGAGCAGCAACACGACCGAAAGCCAGCGCTGGGAGGCTGCCATGGGCCAAAGAGTTGGGGTTCGGGCGCCCGGGTGCAACCCGTATGATCCGGGCAGGAGTGACCGCAAAATGGCGGAAGGAGTGCACCGGCGCTACGCCTACACCGAAGCAGCCAAGCGCATGGCCTGGCCCATCATTGCGTCTACCGCCACCACGCTGGCTGCTTTCCTGCCGCTTCTATTCTGGCCGGGACTGGTCGGCAACTTCATGGTGTTCTTCCCCGTCACGCTGATATGCATACTCAGCGCATCGCTGATCATGGCCCTGGTGGTAGTGCCATCCATGGGCAGCGTGATCGGGCGACCCGGGCATTTCAACGAACAGATTCGCCGTAATCTGCTGGCCGCGGAAACTGGCGACCTGGACACGATCGGCGGCCTCACCGGCCGTTACATCCGGATGATGGAACGCGCGATGCGCCGGCCGTGGGCAGTGGTGGGCCTGATCACCTTGCTGCTGTTTACGCTATATGCGGCCTACGGCGCGTTCGGCCGCGGCATCACCATGTGGCCGGAAGTAGAACCCAACCAGGGTGCCGTGGATATCCGCGCCATTGGTGATCTCAGCACGCAGGAAAAAGACCGGCTGGTGCGGCGGGTTGAAGAGCGCGTGTACGGCATCGACGGCGTGGACAACATCTACGTGCGAACGGGCAAAGGTAACCAGGGCTCGGCGCCGGACCAGATCGGCTCCATCCGGCTGAACTTCTCCGACTGGCGCACCCGCCGGCCGGCCGCAGACATCGTTGCCGACATCCGCGAGCGTACCGCCGACATCGCCGGCCTGAGAATCGAAACCCGCCTGCCGGAAGAGGGCCCGGAACAGGGCAAACCCATCGACATCGAATTGTCGGGCACCGACCGCGACGCGCTGACAGACACCGCGCGGCGGCTGCGTGCAGAAATCGCAAGCTATGACGGTGTCGTGAATGCCGAAGACACCAGTCCGCTGCCCGGCATCGAATGGCGGCTGGTCGTGGACCGGGCGGAAGCAGCCAAATTCGGCGCCGACGTGCAACTGGTGGGCAGCGTGATTCAGCTGGTCACCACCGGCATCCGGCTCGGCGACTACCGGCCGGACGATTCGGATGAAGAGATCGACATCCGGGTGCGCTTTCCGGAACTGGATCGCAGCCTGGATCGGCTCGGCGAACTGCGTGTCCCGACGCAGATGGGCAATATCCCGATCAGCACGTTCGTGACCCGTGAACCGGCCAACGCCACGCGCAACATCATGCGCACCGACGGCCGGCGCACGCTGCTGGTGCAGGCCGATATCAAAAGTGGCGCGCAGCTGGACATGATCACGAATCGTCTGAAAGACCGGCTGCCGGAACTCGGGCTCGACCCCAGCGTGCAACTGCGCTTTAAAGGGGGCGCGCGGGACCAGGCCGAAACGCAGGCTTTCCTGTTAAAGGCCTTCGCACTGGCCATGGGTTTGATGGCCATGATCCTGGTCACCCAGTTCAACAGCGTGTTCCAGGCCTTGCTGATCCTGACGGCCGTGGGGTTTTCCACCGGCGGCGTGTTGCTGGGTCTGCTGGTCACGGGCCAGGCCTTCAGCCTGGTGAATTGCGGCATTGGCGCCATTGCGCTGGCCGGTATCGTGGTCAACAACAACATCGTGCTGATCGATACCTACAACAAGATTCGCGAAACCGGCATGGCCGCGCGGGAAGCCATTATTCGCACCTGCGCGCAGCGCCTGCGCCCGGTCATGCTGACCACCATCACCACCGTGCTCGGCCTGCTGCCAATGGCCCTGGCCATCAACATCGACTTCCTGAACCGGGAGGTATTCATCGGCGGTCCCGGCATGCAGTGGTGGCAGCAGATGGCGTCGGCCATTACCGGCGGCCTGGTGTTCGCCACCTTGCTGACGCTGTTGCTCACGCCAGCGCTGCTGATGATCCAGGCGCGGATCTCCCACCACGTCATGGCCCGGCGGCGACGGTCGGGCGGCAATATGCCGGTACCGCCTGCGCCTGCACCTTGACGAGGCGGAGGCGCGCATAGCGCACCCTACATGTCTGAACCCTTGGTGGGGGCGGCTTGTCTGTCGCGGCTGGCCGTTCTCGCACATCCTTGTGCTCCACGGCATAAGGACATCGTGTCCAAAAAGCCGCTCCCACTAAAGGCGCACAGCCCCTCGACAGCGATCACGGCCCATACCAACCATTCGTGGGAGCGGCTTTAGCCGCGATCTTGTTCTCTTGAACAGAAGAAACTAGGTATGCGGGTGGCCGTGCTCGAGCTCTTCCTGGGTGGCGGCGCGCACTTCGTGGACCGTACCCTCGAAGCACAGCGTCATGCCGGCCAGCGGATGATTGGCATCTACGGTGATGCTGTCATCGCCGACTACCGTAATCGTCAACAGGCGGGCGTCGCCACTGTTGGGGTCCTCTGCCTGGAACTGCATACCGGGACTGAGCTCCTGATCGGCCGGAAAATTCCCGCGCGGCACGTCCACGATCAGCCCGTCTTCGCGTTGGCCAAACCCGTCGTCGGGCGCGATCGTGACACTGAAGGCGTCACCCACCGCCTTGCCTGCCAGCCCCTGCTCCAGTGCCGGGATGATCCCGTCCGCACCGTGCAGGTAAACCAGCGGTGTCCCTTCAGATGAGGAGTCCAGCAACTCGCCCTTGTCGTTCTGCAACGTGAAGTTGATACTCACGACACATTTTTCGGTAACTTCCATCGGTGTCTCCAATTCCGGTTGTCAACGACCGCGGCGGGCCGCCGGGCGAACACTAGCACACGCGACGGACCATGAGCGGCGTAATCACCCTGACCACAGACTTCGGGCACAAAGGTCCCTTCGTGGCCGTGATGCGCGGGGTGATCCTGGCGCGCGCACCGGATGCGCGTGTCATTGACCTGACCCACGAAATTCACGTGCACTGGCCTGCCGAAGCGGGTTTCTGGCTGGCGCGCGCATACCGCTACTTTCCCGACGGCAGCGTGCACGTAGCGGTGGTGGATCCCGGTGTCGGCACCAACCGCGACATCCTGGTGGCGGAGTGCCGGAGCCATGTGTTCCTGGCACCGGACAACGGCCTGCTGGCGCAATTCCTGGAAGACGAAAACACGGCGCGCGTATTCCGGCTGGACGATGACTGGCGGCGGCAGCAGGACTGGCCAAGGCCAAGCCACACCTTTCACGGTCGGGACATTTTCGCGCCGCTGGCTGCAGACATCCTCAGCGGCCGGGTTGCGCCGAAGGATGTCGGTCCGGAGACGACGGACATCGTGCCGTCATTACTGGAACCGGCGGAGGTGCGCGGCGACGAGATTCGCGGCACCGTGGTGACCATCGATCACTTCGGCAACCTGATTACCAACATCGACGGTTCGCTGCTGGCCGGCCTGCAGTCCCCGCGCGTGCAGGCCGCGGGGCATAGCCTGCCACTGCTGGACACTTACGGCCAGACGAAACCGGGCGATTTTCTCGCACTGGTGAATTCCTTCGGTGTGCTGGAACTCGCGTGTGCCGAAGGCAATGCGGCCGATCGCCTGGGCCTGGGCCGTGGCGCGCCGGTCGTAGTAACCGACAACCGTTAACATCAACCCCTGTAGGAGCGGCTTTAGCCGCGATCTAATGTCTCCGCCCGGCAGTCACCAGGCAGGACTCTTCATCGCGGCTAAAGCCGCTCCTACCGGGCAGCCGTCGCGTGGGCAATGAGCTTTGTCGCGGCTAAAGCCGCTCCTACCGGGGAGGGCTTGGCATAGGCATTGATGCTTCTCGCGGCTGGTCGCTCCCGGCCATCCCTGGCCTCCGCGACATCAGGTCATCCTGACCAAGCAAGCCGCTCCCACCAAGAGAGCGGCCGGGGCGTCGCTCGTCGCGGCTGGTCGCTCCCACCAGTCTTGAGGGGGGCGTCAGGGGTTGCCGAGTTCCTGCAGCGCCGCTTTTTCCAGCTTGGCCCAGGTGTCGCGCAGCGTGACAACCCGGTTGAACACCGGGGCGCCCGGGCGGGACTCTTCGCTGTCGGCCACGAAATAGCCGGTGCGTTCGAACTGGTAGACGTTTCCCGCTGCCGCGTTCGCGAGCGCCGGTTCCAGCTTTGCCGTCGGCATCTCCTGCAACGACTCCGGGTTCAGGCAGTCTTTGAAATCGCGACCTGATTTGTCCATGTCGGGGCGCGGCACCGTGAACAGGCGGTCGTACAGCCGCACCGGCGCAGTCACGCAATGCGCTGCCGACACCCAGTGAATGGTGCCCTTCACTTTCCGCGACGCCCCGGGCAGACCGCTGCGCGTGTCGGGATCGTAGGTGCAGTGCAGTTCGGTGATGTTGCCGTCGGCATCTTTCACCACCTCTACACAGCGAATGATGTACGCATTGCGCAGGCGCACTTCGCCACCGGGCTTCAGCCGGAAAAACTTTTTCGGCGCATCCTCCATGAAATCGTCCCGCTCGATCCAGAGTTCGCGGCCAAAGGGCACCTCTCGCTCGCCGAGCTCGGGGCGATTCGGGTGGTTCGCGGCCGTCATCATCTCGACCTTGTCGGCAGGATAATTCGTCAGCACCAGCTTCACCGGGTCGAGCACGGCCATCGCCCGCGGCGCGCTTTCGTTCAGGTGCTCGCGGACGCAGGTTTCCAGCAAGGCCATTTCAATCAGGTGATCTTTCTTGGTGATGCCCACGCGCGAGCAGAAGTCGCGCAGGGCCGCAGCGGGATAACCCCGCCGGCGCAGGCCGGCGATCGTCGGCATGCGCGGATCGTCCCAGCCACTCACGTAGTCGATCTCGATCAGTTCGGCCAGCCGGCGCTTGCTGGTAATCATGTAGGCCACGTTCAGCCTTGAAAACTCGATCTGGCGGGGACGGTGCGGCAGCGTGAGCTGGTCGAGTATCCAGTCGTACAGCGGCCGGTGGTCTTCGAACTCCAGCGTGCACAACGAATGGGTAATGCCTTCCAGCGCGTCGGAAATGGTGTGCGCAAAGTCGTACATCGGGTAGATGCACCACTGGTCCCCCGTGCGCTGGTGAGACGCATGCCGGATCCGGTAGATGATCGGGTCGCGCAGGTTGATGTTCGGCGACGCCATGTCGATCTTTGCGCGCAATACCAGCTTGCCATCGGCGAACTCGCCGGCGCGCATGCGCTGAAAGAGATCCAGGCTCTCGGCGGCGGGTCGATCGCGGTCGGGGCTGTTCTGCCCCGCCTCGGTCAGCGTACCGCGCGAGGCCCGGATCTGGTCGGGCGTCTGGCTGTCGATGAAGGCCTTCCCCGCCTCGATCAGCTGGACGGCACAGTCGTAGAAATTCTCGTAGTAGTCCGACGCATGGGTCAGGCGCTCTTCCCAGTCGTAGCCAAGCCAGCGCACGTCGCGCTCGATGGCATCCACAAAGTCCTGGTCTTCTTTCAGTGGATTGGTGTCGTCGAAGCGCAGGAAGCAGCGGCCGTTGTTCTCTGCGGCCACGCCGAAGTTCAGGCACACGGATTTTGCGTGACCGATGTGCAGAAAGCCGTTCGGCTCCGGCGGGAAGCGCGTGACCACGCGGCCGTCGTGCTTCCCCGACGCGTTGTCGTCGGCGATGATCTGCCGGATGAAGTCGAGGCCGGCCGGCGCGTCGCCGCTCACGTGGCGCCGGGGCCCGGTTCGTGGTCGAGGCTCTGCTCGTACTCGTCCACGATGTTGCGCTTGCGATAGCTCGGCAGCAGGAAACGCTTGAAGGCCTTGCCGCGGGTCAGCCAGGCGATGCTCGCCCCGTGTTTCTCATTGGCCAGGGCCTGCTCGGCCAGCCACGGCGTCACGGTCTCGACCTTGTCGCCGAGGGTATTCATGATGCGCTTGGATTTTGCCCACTTCGCCGGGTCTGCGGCCCGCGAGGAGTAAATCAACAGGTCTGTCGGCACCATGCCGGGACTGAGGGAAGCGATCAGCACCGGACTGTCCGCGTACTCCTTCACCAGGGACGCGGTCAGGTAGCGAATCGCGCGCTTGGTGGCACCGTAAATGGCGAGCCCGGGGTTGGTCATGCCGTCGCTGCCAAAACCCTCGAAGGTGTAAATCTTGCCGCCGCCCTGCGCCAGCATGCCCTTCAGCGCCACCTGTGAGCCGTAGATCGTGCCGGTCAGGTTGGTGTCTACCGTGGCGGCAATCTCCTCGCCGGGGATGTCGGCCAGCATCTGGTGATTGGGTGCCAGCGCTGCATTGTTGATCCAGACGTCTACCCGCCCGAAGCGAGCAACGGCCGCATCCCATAGCTGCTGCAGGTCGGCGAGCGAGCGCACATCGCAGGGCTGACCAATGACCTCGCCCAGTGGCGCCAGCTCTGCTAACGCGCGGTCTACCGAAGCCTGGCTGCGACCGGACACGACAACCCGGTGGCCCCGCTGCAGAAACTCCCGCGCGAGGCCGCGACCGATGCCGCGTGTGCTGCCGGTAACGACGATCACCTGGCTACTGTCAGTCATCCTGATCCCCGAAAACTCTGTGTTGTTTTTTTCATACAACAATGTTGCTAATAATGCTGCAAAGTCCCGCTGCCGTTGGTAAAGTCCAACTCGCCGAATCCACCAGCGGATTTGGCCGAAAACCCCGGCAGACCAACTGGGGCCCGGACAAACCGGGCAGCCTGATCGGTCAGGGGGTTCCCGTCTCTAAGGAGTACAACATGACTTCAGAAAGCACGCGATTTTCACCGTTGCGCGGGCCGATTGCCAGCATGCTCGCAATTGCCATAGGCGCGCCACTGGTTTCCGGTCCCGTCTTTGGCGAAACCTACGACGAGATCGTAGTCACGGCCTTCGGCCGCGAAACCTCGCTGGAGGATTCACCGGCGGCCGTCACGGTCATCGGCCAGAACGAGATCACACGCAAGGGCGTGGAGCGGGTTGAAGACTTCGTCGCCCTCGTGCCAGGCATGAGCGTGGTAAACGCCGCCGAAGTTGCCGACACCCAGATCAACATCCGCGGCCTGAACGGTGCGCGCGATGCCGAAGTGAACTATGCGCTGGTGGTGGACGGCATCGTTCTCACCAACCCGGCGGCGCTGAACCGCGAGTGGGGCAGCCTGAAACAGATCGAAGTGCTGAAGGGCCCGCAGAGCGCGCTGTACGGGCGCAATGCGGCGGCCGGCGCGATCATCATGACCACCCAGCTGCCGTCGACGCCCTTCGAGGCGGATACGAAGGTGTCCTACGGCGAAAACAACACCTGGCTGCTGAGCGGCCGAGTCGGCGCCCAGATGAACGACGAGTGGACCTGGCAACTGGCAGGCACTTACCGGGATACGGACGGCTTCCGCCGCGAAAGCTTCACCCGGACTGACGACACCATCGACAACTTCCGCGACTACTCCGTCGACGGGCGAGTGGTCTGGGACCCGACGGACAAGTTGTCAGTCGACGCCAAGCTTCGCTACGGCGAGGTGAACGCCGGATCAATCATGTTCAACTCTCTGTTCCATATTCCTTCGCTGGTGGGGGTGCTCCAGTCCATCGGCCAGTCACCGGAAATGGCCGCCTTCGGCTACGAAAACGTGAACGGCCACGACCCCAAGTTCTATCCGAACATCGAGTCCTCCAACGAACAGGAAGCTTTCGAGGCCTCCATCAAGGTGGACTATGACCTGGGCTGGGCCGACCTCATCGGCTGGGGCCTGTACAGCGATATCGACAACTCCCTGGGTGCTGACGGCACCAGCGGCGCCTTCGGATTCTTCTTCACCGATCCGGCCTGCATTCAGAGCACCGACGACAATGGTTTCTTCCCGGTACTGCCGCCGCAGGTCATCGTTCCGCAGGACGCATTTGGCCCGGGCACGGGCGGCCCGGCCGGGTCTCTCTATGGGGCCTACACGCCGACGACCTGCGACGGCACGCAGTACCAGGAGCGCAACCAGGAAGACTACAGCTTTGAGTTGCGCCTGCGCTCCAAGGGCGACCAGCGCCTGCGCTGGGAGGCCGGCCTCTACTACCTGAACATCGAGCGGGAAGTGGGCGTGAACCTCGGCATCGACACCGGCAACGGCCTGATCGAGCAGCTGTTCACCACCAACCCCATCAACCCGACGGAACAGCTGCTGCGCGACAAGTTCGACACCGACGTGTACGCGGTCTTCGGCCAGCTGAACTACGACATCACCGACAACATCGAAGCCGGCCTCGCGCTGCGCTACGACTACGAAGACCGTGAGACCAAGAGCCAGGTGCCGACGAGCGCCGTCACGCAGTACCTGGTCTGCACGCCGGGCGCGCCGTTCACCGGCGGTGACCCGATCAACCCCGGTCTTTGCATCGACCCCACCGGTCGGGGCGGTGACCAGAGCGAGAGTTTCGACCAACTGCAGCCTAAGGGCACGCTGAGCTGGCAGGCCACCGACCGGCTGAACGTGTTCGGCAGCGTCGGCGTGGGTTTCAAGAGCGGCGGTTTCAACAACTTCGGCTCGGCGGCCACCGTTGACCAGTTTATAAACAGCCTTCCCGATATCGTCAACGGTACCTACAGCCCGGTCGGTATCTCGGACTCATACGACGAAGAGACATCGACAGCCGCCGAGCTAGGCTTCCGTACCAGCATCGGTGACACGCTGCAGTTCACCGGCGCCGGGTACTACATCGAAGTGGACGACATGCAGTTCTTCGAGTTCTTTGTCGGCCAGTTCGGTTTGCTGCGGGTCAACTCGAACATCGACAGGGTGGACATCGCGGGGGTCGAGCTTAGCGGCACCTGGTCGCCGTTCGAGTGGCTGACGCTGGAGGCCAACGGCAACTACATCG
>CAMYJV010000110.1:0-4037 GCA_947258805.1 uncultured Gammaproteobacteria bacterium
CCCACCATTCTTACGGGCGCTACCCTGATAGCGCCGTTCGCCGAATGGGACGAGGGCGTCTCCGAAGCGGGGGGCACGGAGGGCAGCAATACCGGCCAGCCCGCTATCGTGCCCAGCCTTGCTTACGCACAACCACTCACTGACAAGTGGAGCTTCGGTTTCGCCTTCTCCGCGCTCCAGGGAGGCGGCGTGGATTACGGGGACGCCTTTGTCGGGCGCTACGCCGCGACGGAGGTGTTACTGCAAGGCGTGGGCGCCACCTGGTCATTCGGCTGGCAGGCCACTGACAAGCTCGCGCTGGGTTTCGGCGGCTCGCTGGTTTACACCCAGTTCGAGCAGAAAATTGCGATCAACCAGAGTGCGGTGGCGCCCGGCACCCCGGATGCCAAGGCGGAATTCAAGGACCTCGACGATCTCGGCATCCAACCGATCCTGGGCTTGCAGTACCAGCTGACCGACCGCTGGCTGCTCGGTCTGAGCTGGCGAGGCGAATTCGATGCCGAGCTCGATGGGAATATTCGCCTGAAGAACCTCGCCCCCGGTGTCCCGATCGCAGGGCGCGGCAACCTGGAGATTGACTGGACCAACCCCCAGTGGGTCGAAGCAGGCTTCCAATTCGCGGTGAAACCGGACCGGTTCCTGATGTTCAGCATGAACTGGCAGGAGTGGTCGGAGTTCAGCAGCAACCAGCTTTCCATCGACGCATCGAATCCGGCGGTGCCGCCAATCGGGGTTGTGCTCGACCGGCAATTCGACGATACCTGGGGCTTTGGCATCGCCTACGGCGTCACGCAGGGCATCATGGGTGAGGGAGAGCCGGCGTCCGGCTGGATCTTTGGTGCCTCGTACGAAACCTCGCCGGTCAGCGACGGCAAGCGCACCATCGACCTGCCCTTCGACGAAAACATTCGGTTGTCAACGGGTTACTTCCGGCACGGCAAAGGCAAATACAACTGGTCCGTGCAGGGGCAGCTGCAGATCTTCGGTGACAACCGGGTAGACCAGACCGCCCAGGGCGCCCGCTTCAGCGGCGAATTCGACGATTTCATTGTCGCCTTTCTCAGCGCGACCCTGCGCTTCAACAACTAAAGCCGCCGCGAACGCCGATCCAACAACTACGGGCTGTTTCATCTAGCGCTGCCGGTCCGCGACGCGGTGTGCGCGGCAGCTTTTGGTCAAACGCGACAGCAACATCGCCACCTGCGCCCGGCCACAAATCATTGTGGGGCCCGGGCGCTAACGGCATAATCCGATGCAAGCGGCGAGCCGGTGACGGGTGCCGCAGCCACAGGAGATGACGCGATGAAACTGAAGCCAGCAATCCTGGCCTGCCTGGGCAGCCTGATGTGCCTGGGAAGCGGCGTGGCAATTGCCGAAACCGGCACCGTCAGCGCCACGATCCCGTGGGACGCTCAGGGCCGCGTATTCCGGATCGGGCCCGAGACGCTCATTTTTCTCGGCGCCCTGAAAGGTATTGCTTACGCCACGCGGGACGATGGCGTGTTGAACGAAGGTTTCATGTTGTGCCCCGTGACCCAGCGGATGAACATGTCGACCGAGACCACTTCCGCAGTGGGCCAGTGCGAGATCCTGGTAGATGGCGACAACGTGATCTATGCGGAGTTCGTCTGCGAGGGCAAAGTGGGTCGCTGCGACGGTGAGTTTCGCGTAACCGGCGGTGGCGGCCGGTTCGAGGGCATTTCCGGATCCAGCAAAATGTCGGTGCGTTCACCGATCCAGGTACTGGCAACAGATGTCGCAAGCGGCAGCGACCTGCGGATCTCCATGGGTCTCGCCGAGCTGGCGGAACTCCAGTACCGGATCCCCGAATAAGCACCAGGCGGAGGACTGAATCATGACAAAAGCCATTCATCTGAGCCTGGCCATGGCTCTCGCCACTTTGCTTGTGGCCACGACCGCCCAGGCAGGCAGCATGCGCTGCGGGTCGCACATTATTGCCGATGACCAGCGCCACGGCATCGGCCGTTACGAGGTACTGAAACGCTGCGGCGAACCCACCGAACGCGCCGGTGACACCTGGATCTACGACAAACCGGGCCAGGCGCGCCGCGCGCTCAGCTTCGGTCCCGACGGGACGCTCCGCGACATCAGTACCCCTCGCTAAACGCCCGGAGTAGCCTGGGCAACGATCCATCTGTACGCCTGATCCGATGCGCGCCCCCGGTTCAGTGAACCGGGGGCGCTCACTGTTCGTGTGCTAAGCGAGCGCGGGGATGACGCGTTCGCCCAGCAAGCGAATCGTCATCTCGAAATCGCCGTAAAGGCACAGCGCGATTTCCGTCAGCCCGGCCGCGCTGAATTCACGCAGCCGCTCGATTTCCCGGTCCAGTTCCCCGATCGGCGATGCGGACACGCCACCGGCCACGATCTTCTTCAGCACGGCATCCGGCACGCCTTCAATCTCGGGTGACCGGCTCGTGTAAGCCTTCATGAAACTACCCAGTTTGTCAGTGACCAGCTTCGCGTCGGCTTCGTCCACTACGTCGCGGATGTAATCGGGGTAGATCGTGCCGCGCACCGCCAGGTAGATTTGCGCCTCGCGCTGCGCTGCCTCGGCACTCTCCTTCACGTGCCAGGCCCAGAAATTGTTCAAGGGGAAGGTGCCCGGGTCGCGGCCGGCTGCAGCCAGCACCGGGTCCATGATTTCGCGCGCCCACTTGATACGTGCCGGCGTGAAGTCGCTGACCATCACGCCGTCGCCGGCGCCCGCACCCATGCGCAACATCTGTGGCAGGTTGGCACCAACGTAAACCATCGGCGCCGGCTCGCTGACCCAGCTGGCGTCCAGCCATGCGACGTCGTAGATCTCGCCATGATATGGGGCCGGCTTGCCTGTTGCTGCCTGCTTCAGTATCTCGACGCACTCGCGCACCGCACGGACGATGCGCTTGGGCTGGATACCCATGGCCTGCATCGTCCCGCCGCCGGCGCCCACCACGATGCGCGCGCGCCCGGTAGCGAACTCGTTCAGCGTCAGCAGCAGGTTTGCCATCTTCAACGGGTGCAGCTCGAAGGGACTGACAGCAATCGGGCCAAGCTTCAGTCGCGTGGTCTGAGTCGCCGCCGGCACGAAGTTCACGAAGGGATCCCTTGAGGCCAGCACGTTTGCCACCCAGACGCCATCGAGTCCCTGCGCTTCGGCGAGACGCGCAAGGGAGACCATCTCGGCCGCCGGCAGATGCGCCGGCAGAATCACATCTATGCGCATGAAAACAAGCCTCTGCGCCCGTGCACGACGCTATACCGGATGATTATCGGTGCCGCCGGCCATCGCCGGCAACATGCCGCTCACCTGATGATAAAGTTCCGGTACTGCTTGCATGACAGGTGACCAGAGATGGCCGAAGACAGAGTTCGTATTGCGTCCGGCACGGAGGTCCGCGAGGGCGAACTGCATGCTGCCGACACCGGCGGCCAGCGGCTGCTGCTCACGCGGGTTGCCGGCCAGGTCCACGCAGTCATTAACCGCTGCCCGCACATGGGCATGAAAATGACCCGCGGCGAAATATGCGACGGGGTCCTGAAATGCCCGTGGCACGGCTCGCGCTTCGACGTGCGCACCGGCGAGAACATGGACTGGGTCAACGCCTTCGCCGGAATCCCGATGCCGAAGTGGACCCACGGCATGATCTCGATGGGCAAGGCCCCTGCCCCGCTGCAGATTGTCCTGACGGAAGAGGACGGCGACGACGTGTACGTCCGGCTACCGAGCTGAGAGACCGCAGTCCCGCTGACTGCTACCGCGTCCGTTCACTCGACCACCAGCGTCGCATCAACTTCATCCTGCTGCAGCAGGAACATCTGCGCATACCAGCCGCCCTGGGCCATCAGTTCTTCGTGGGAGCCGCTCTCGACGATTCGCCCATTCTTCATCACAAAAATGTCGTCGCAGTCGACAATCGTCGACAAGCGGTGGGCGATGGTCAGCGTCGTGCGACCCTCGCATAAACGCTTCAGCGCATCCATCACGCTGCGTTCCGTCTCCAGGTCCAGGTTCGAGGTCGCTTCATCGAGCA
>CAMYJV010000110.1:4114-17358 GCA_947258805.1 uncultured Gammaproteobacteria bacterium
GCCCGCGCGATAGCGACGCGCTGCCGCTGGCCGCCAGAGATCTGGCTGCCGCGCTCGCCGGCCTCGGTGTCCAGACCATCGGGGATATTCTGCAGCCACTTCGTCAGACCTGCCTTGTCAGCCGCGGCCATGAGCTCTTCTTCCGACGCGTCGTATTTGCCCATCCGGATGTTCTCGCGCAGCGTATCGTTGAAGATGAACGCACGCTGCGAAACGACGGCAAATATGCGCTGCAGGTCAGCCAGGGGGAAATCGGTCAGCGGCCGGTCGCCGATGCGAATCTGGCCCGACTGAGGGTCCCACTGGCGCAACAAGAGGTTCACAATCGTGGACTTACCACCACCGCTCGGGCCAACCAGGGCCACGTGGGCGCCATCGGGAATATCCAGGCTGAAGCCGTCGAAGACTTTTGCTTCGCGCTGCCACGCCGCATCTTCGGTGTCGTACTCGAAGTGCACGTTGTGGAAGTGGAGCGAGGGCTCCAATGTCTCAGTGACCGGACCGGCGGCCGTTTCGGTTACCGCAGGCTCCTGCTCCATCATCGAGAACAAGCGTCGCGCGGCATATATCGCCACGCGGAAATCCGTGTAGTTATTGGCGAGACCCACCGACAGGTAGAAACCCACCACGGATACTGCGATCACCGCCGGCACATCCACCAGGGGATCGATCTTGCCGGCCAGTGCCAGCTGGATGCTCCACCAGGCCGAGGCGATAATGCCCACCGTGATAAAGACCTCTGCCAGCGCGCGCTGCCACGCATCGGCGCTGTAGAGCTGCTCCTGGCCTTCCTGCATGGTCGCTCCGGTGTCCCAGAGTTCCTTCGCACGCTGCTTCTCGTGACCGAAGGCCACGGTGTCGCGCACGCCCTGGATGCTGTCGGAGACAAACGCATTCACCTTGCCCAGCTGCTCACGGTAACGAACGCCGTCACCGCCAAGCCTGGCAACCAGCCATGGCAATATCAGGGTATTGGCAGCGTAGAACGGCAGCATCACATAGACCAGCGACGGTTCAACGGTCCAGCACCAGATCAGGATGAAGGCCGGCACGTAGAACGCGGCAATCGCCGGCGCGATGGTGTGTGCGTAGAAAGGTTCGATGCGCTCACAGTCGGTCATTACCCGACCAACAGCCTCGCCGGACTGCAGTTTCGCGGTTTTTGCCGGCGCCAGCGGCACCATCGCATCAAAAAATCTGTTCCGGAACGACATCAGGATATGGAAGGCGACGTAATGGCCGGTGTACATCTCGATGTACGAGGTGATTGCAACCACGGTGCCCACCAATGCGATCCAGCCCACCTGGGTCCACATCACTTCCCAGTTAACGACACCGGGCACCGAGTTGTGCACGTAGATCCCGATACTGGCTGCCGCAATTCCCAGCACCGCCGCCTGGCCGCACAGCTTGATCACCCGTGCCGATAACGAGAACATCATCCACCAGGTGAGGGGCCGCATGAAGATCAGCAGCCGGCGAATAATCTGGTAGTTGCTGACGTTGGGCAGCGGGCCCGCAGCAGATTCCAAGGTCGTCATGGCCTGCGCTCCTTTTATTAAACGGCCGCCGCAGGCATCAGCCCGGCGTGCTCGATTTCCTGCTTGGTGCGGATCATGGCGGCGTACAGACCACCCTTCGCGAGCAATTCATCCCGCGTACCGCTCTCGGCCACGGCGCCCTGCTCAAGCACGATAATGCGATCAGCCCGCTCAATGGTGCTGAGCCGGTGTGCGATCAGCAACACGGTCTTGTTCTCGCACAGGCGCTCCAGGGCGCGATTCAGCAAGGTTTCGGTTTCCACGTCGATTTGCGAGGTCGGCTCGTCCAGCACGACGATCGGAGCATCCTTCAGCACGGCGCGCGCAATCGCGAGCCGCTGCGCCTGCCCGCCGCTCAGCGCCAGGCCCTGGTCGCCCACCATCGTATCGAGGCCAGCGGGGGATGATTTCACGAAGTCTTCCAGCTCGGCTGCCTTCAGCGCTGCCATCAACTCCTCGTCGGTGGCGCCCTGCTTTGCCATGTACAGATTTTCCCGGATGGTGCCAAAGAACAGATACGGATCCTGGGGCACCAGGGCAATCTGTTGACGAATCCACTCCAGGGATAAATCCTGCTCGAGGACACCATCGAACATGATTTCGCCCGAATCCGGGTCCAGGGTCCTGAGCATCAGGTTCACGATCGTAGTCTTGCCGGAACCGCTCTTGCCAATCATTGCGACCGTCTCGTTGGGCTCCAGGGACATCGTGAGATTCTTGATGGTGGGCTCTGCCACGCCTGGATAACTGAAGGTGACGTCCTTGAACTCGATGCTGATGCTCTTGCCATCGGTCTTGCCGTGGCGCCGGCTCTCGGTGTGCTCCACGGGCGGCTTTTCGTCCAGGAACTGGATGACGTGAGATGCAACTTCGCGACCCAGCGCCCCGGCAAAGAAGAACTCGCCGACCAGTAGCAGCGTGCGACTAAACTCCAGGCTCAGCAGGACCACCGCCACGCACTCGCCCGGGGTCATGAAGCCACCGCTGAAACGATACAGGGACACGCCCATGGCCATCGCGGTGCCCAGCAGTGCAAAACCCAGCTCCAGCGGAATGAATTGCAATTGCGCAACCAGCAATAATTTCATCGTGACCTGGCGCTGCTCTTCGGTATCCGCCTTGATCTGTTGGCCGCGGCGAATCGCCTGGTTGAACATCTTCAGGGTCGACATACCCTGGATGGAGTCCAGGTATTGCGCGCTGTTGCGGTTTTTCACGACCTCGTTCTTGGCACTGATGCGCCGGAAGCCGCGCGCGGAGGAACCGACGAACAGTGGCGTCGCCGGCACACTGGCCAGCATGAACAGGCCGACCACCCAGTCGATCCAGAAGATGGCGGCGACGAGTAACAACGGGGTTGCGATCGCAACCCAGATCTGCACGAAATACACGCTGAAGTAGTAGTCGAGGTACTCCACGCCTTCCGTCGCCGTGTTCGCGATCTCGCCGGTACGCCGCTTGCCAAGCAGGCCCGGCCCGAGTTTCACGACCTGCTTGTAGATCTGGTCGCGAACGTTGAGCTTCGCTTCGCTGGAGGCACGGAACTGCCCGGTTCGAAACAGCCACGCCATGACGGCCTTGACGACGATGAGGGCGGCGAAAATCCAGAACCACTGTTGCACCAGGTCGCTGCCAGCAACGGCGGCATCGACTGTCAGGCCGAGGACGTAGTACAGAAGAATGGTGGTCGGAATCGTCGCGATTCCGGCAATCAACCCCACCTTCACCCATTTCATGGTATCCGATGTGATCAGCCTGTCGTCGACTCCCAGCATGGGACTGCTCCCTATTTTTTTGTCAGTCGCTGTTTGACATCAACAGCTTAGGTTTATAGACATTGTGTCGCTATCCTAGGATTCCGCGCCGTGACAGGTCAATAGTCACTTGTCGGGGGTCAGCCGAAGCCGCCGCCGCCAAACGCGCAAATCACGGATTTGCACAATCCTGAAGCCTCAAGCAAGGTTTAAGGTCAAGCTCCGGTCACCGGATCTGGGGCCCGCGTCGCGGTCAGGCTTCGGCGTTTTCAAGCGCCAGGAACAAAGCGTGCGAATGTCTCGACATCCCTGTTGCGGTACTACGAGCGCGAGAATCTTCTTCAACCTGCGGGCCGCACCCCTGCTGGCTATCGACTATACGCCCCGGCTGCCGAACGAACATTACGGTTTATCCGTAGCGCCCAGCGCTACGGCTTCTCGCTGAACGACATCAAGCTGATCCTCGGTGGGAGCGGCGACCAGACCGATCTTCGCAACCTGGCGGAACAACGCTTTCTGGATATCGAACAGCGGGTCACGGAAATGCTGGTGCTGCGCCACGAACTGGAACTGTTCCTGGACGACGTGGCGACGCACCTGGACCGCTCTGTGGGCGAAGCCTCCGGGGAAAAATACCGGGAACTGCTGGAGCAGGCCTGCGGCCACGATCACGGCTCCGGCCAGGCCTCGTCGCTGCAGAAACTGACCCAGCGGCTGGGCTGCAACCTGGCGTCCGCCGAGTGGGCGACACTTTTCGCCGACCTGCGGGGCCGGCACCTCCATATCTGGCGTGACGACGATGGCTACTCTGTGCGCTTCGCGGATCCGGACGAGCCCCTGAAAGCGGCCCTGGCCCGGCTCGCCGCCGCGGAATCCGGCTGCGAAGCCCACCTGGAACCCGAGATCTCGGCGGAAGACGGCGGCCTGGTGTTCCGCGCCCGCGGCCCGAACGCGTTCCTGTTCGCCCAGCTGTTCCTGGCGCTTGAAAACGCCGAAGCCTGACCGCGACGCGGGCCCCAGATCCGGTGACCGGAGCTTGACCTTAAACCGGGCTTCAAGGCTCACCCTCCACTGCATAACCATCCGCCCGTGGGCGTGAGGACTGCAGGAATGAGTCAAGCTATTAGCAGCACTGAGCAGCGGTCGACCGAGCAGCCGTTGAAAGTGAAAATCGCCGGCATGGACTGCGGCAGCTGTGCGATGACCATCGAGAACAGCATGCGCCAGCTGTCCGGCGTGCAGTCGGCCACCGTCAGCTTTACGACAGAAAGCATGGAGGTAGACGGTGACGTCAGCCTCGAGGATATCGCCATGTGGCTGAAGTCTCTCGGCTATCGCCTGGCGGTGGAAGAGCCGACCGCGGAACCGGCGCCCGTTGAAGCGCGTGGCGCCATGGGCGTTTCCTGTGGAGCCAGGGGCCACTGCGCCGGGCGCTGTTTGTCACGGGCGCGGTCATCCTGGGCTTGTTGTTCCTGCGCGGGCTGCCGCCAGTGGCGGGCATCGAACCGCTGACCTGGCTGTTCGGCACCGCGGTGCTGGTAGCCGGCGCACCGGTGTTTGTTAAAGGGATCCGTGCGCTGGCCTTCGGCCGCCGAATCACCATCGACCTGCTGATGGCAGTGGCCTGCGTCGGCGCCGTCGGTATCGGCGAAACCGGCGAAGCGGTCACGGTCATTCTGTTGTTCATGCTCGGCGAAGCGCTGGAAGCCTACAGTGCCGAGCGCGCGCGTGACTCGTTGCGCAGCCTGATGGCGCTGCAACCCCAGGAAGCCACCGTGCTGCGCGCGCACGCCAGCAGTAATGATCATGAACACGATCACGGCCATGACCACGACGACCATCGCGAGCATGATGAACATGAGAGTGGCGACCAGGCCCACGATCACCAGGTCGTGCTGCCGGTGGAACAGGTCAAGATCGGCGATCGCGTACTCGTGCGGCCCGGGCAACGCATTCCGGTAGACGGCGAAATCATCAAGGGCACTTCGTCGGTCAACGAAGCGCCGGTCACCGGCGAGAGCATGCCGGTGCTGAAGACCCCCCTCAATGAAGTCATGGCCGGCACCGTCAACGGTGAGGCCGCGCTGGAAGTGTGCGTCACCCGCGAAGCCGCCGACGGCACCATTGCCCGCATCGCCCGGCTGGTGGAACAGGCCCAGGCCCAGCGCAGCCCGCAGGAGCGTTTCATCGACCGCTTCGCACGCTGGTATACGCCCGGCGTGGTGTTGCTGGCGGCACTGGTGGTCGCTATCCCGGTGCTGGCTTTCGGGCAGCCCTTGCTCGATTCAATGGACGGCGAACACGGCTGGCTGTATCGCGGCCTGACGCTGCTGATCATCGCCTGCCCGTGCGCCCTGGTGATCAGTATCCCGGTCACGGTGGTCAGTGGACTGACCCGCCTGGCCAACCTCGGCGTGCTGGTCAAGGGCGGCGCACAGCTGGATCGGCTGGCCGACGTGCAGGTCGTGGCCTTCGACAAGACCGGCACGCTGACTCTGGGCGAGCCGCAGGTCACCGGCGTGCGCGCCAACGGCTGTGCCCATCCTGCCGAGCAGAACGGCGACTGCGTGAGCTGTGACGACGTGGTCGCTACGGCCGCGGCCGTGGAACGCGGCTCCGAACACCCGGTTGCCCACGCGATCGTCCAGGCAGCCGGCCAACGCGACGTGGCCCACCGTTTCGACACGGCGCAAAATGTCGTCGCACATCCAGGCCGGGGCGTTAGCGGTGAAGTCGGTAACGGCATGAAGATCGCCGTGGGTAGCGGTGACATGTTCGACGCCCGTATGGCCGGCTGGGACGAAGTCAGGCCGCGCGCGGACGAGGCGCGGGAGTCGGGCGAAACGGTAATGTACGTCGCCCGCGACGATAAGGTCGTGGGCTACATCGGCGTACAGGACGCAATTCGCGATGCGAGCCGCGGTGCGCTGGAAGAGCTGGGCAATTTCGACCCGCCGATTCGGCGCGTGATGCTGACCGGCGACCACGCACAGGCGGCAGAACGGGTCGCCGGGCGGGTTGGCGGCATCGACGAGCTGCGCGCGGGACTGCTGCCCGCCGAAAAGCTGAAAGCCATCGAGGAACTGCGCAACCACTTGGGCACGACGGCGATGGTGGGTGACGGCATCAACGATGCCCCGGCCTTGGCACGTGCCGATGTCGGCATCGCAATGGGCGGCGGCGGCACGGCACAAGCCATGGAGACCGCAGATGTGGTATTGATGCAGGACAATTTGTCCCACGTGCCCATGGCGCTGCGCGTGGCGCGCAAGTCCCGGCGCATCATCAAGGAGAACATCGCCCTGAGCCTCGGCCTGAAACTCGCCTTCCTGGCCCTTGCCGTGCCGGGCATTGCCACGCTGTGGATGGCCGTCGTTGCCGACGTCGGCGCCACACTGCTGGTGACGCTAAACGGCCTGCGCATGCTGCGCCAGTCATGACTGCCGTGAATCGCAAGTTCGGACCGGTAAAGCTCGCCCCCGGCGTGCTGCCACGGCACGTGCTGTGCTACCTGTTTGCAGCCCTGATCAGTATTGGCGTGTACACCTACCTGGTCGCGCTGACGCCGTTCATATTGACGGTCAACCTCGGCCTGCCGGAAGTCGACCACGGGCGCATCTCCGGCGACCTGAATGTCGCCCAGGAAGTTGCGCTGCTGGCAACACTGGGATTCTGGGGCGCACTGTCGGACCGCTTTGGCCGCCGGTTGGTCTATTCGCTGGGCTTCATGTTCCTGTTTGCCGCCTACGCGCTGTACGCCTTCGCATCGACGCCCCCGGAACTGATCCTTTACCGCATGATTTTTGCGCTGGGCATTGCGTCTACGACCACCTGCCTGTCGGCCATCCTGGCGGACTACGCCGAAGAGAAGTCCCGCGGCACACTGACCGGCATCGCCTTTTTCCTGAACGGGGTCGGGTCGGTCGCGTTCTTCATTGGCCTGACCCGGCTGCCCGACATCTTCCAGGGCCAGGGCGTGGAAGAACTGTGGGCCGGGCGCTACGCCTTTTTCGTCGTCGCCGGGATTGCGCTGCTCGCGGCGCTGGTCATGCTGGGCCTGAAGCCCGGCCGGCCTGTCGAAACAGAAGAAAAGCTGCCCGTGCTGGTGCTGATGAAGGACGGCCTGGCGGCCGGGCGCACACCGCGCATTTTCCTGTCCTACGTCAGCGCATTTGCGGCCCGGGCGGACATGGCCATCGTCACGCTCTTCCTGACGCTCTGGGTCATCCAGGCCGCCAGCGGCGAAAATCTGACGACCGCCGAAGCGACCGCGCGCGCCGGCATGATTGTGGGTATCGCCCAGATCGCCGCGGTGATCTGGGCGCCGATCATCGGCGTGATGGGTGACAAGATCGACCGGCTGAACCTGCTGATTTTCGGCTTCACGATTGCGGCGGTTGGCTACGGCTGGGTGTCGATGCTGGACGACGTACTCTCGCTTGCCGCGATCCCGGCATTGCTGCTGATGGGCATGGGCCTGTCCAGCGGGCAACTGTCATCGACCGTGCTGCTGGCCGAAGCCTCGCCGGTCCAGATCCGGGGTGCGACCTTCGGCGTGCAGGCATTTTGCGGCGCGCTGGGTATCCTCGCGCTGTCGGGCGGGGGCGGCCGGCTGTTCGACTCGGTCGGTCCCTACGCGCCCTTCGCTGCCGTGGCCCTTTGCAACGCCATCGTGGTGTTGCTCGCCGTCGGTGCACGACTGGGCGAGCTGCGCAACGGGAAGATCGAGCAGGCCACGGTGGCGGAAAATACCCCCTGACGCCGACCGGCAATCAATACCCAAAAAAAAGCCCGGCGAATGCCGGGCTTATTTTCGCGCCAGGCTGTTGGCTCAGTCGTCGGCCGCATCGAGGTCAAAGCTAGTTGTCTTCGAAGCCTCCTGCCCATCGGGCCCGGTGCGGGTTACCGTGCGGCTGACGCCATCCTCCGTGCGCTCCTGCACGACCGACGTGGTCGCGGTCCGCCCATCGGGCAGCGTCGTCACGGAATCGCGCGTGTAAACGCCCGCGTCGCGATCGCGGTTAGCCACGGTGTCAGTCGTCGCCGTGTTGCCCTCGGGCCCGGTGCGGCTCACGCTACGCGCGAAGCCATCATCCGTGCGCTCGGTAGTGGCCGCCCTTGACGCAGTACGCCCGTCGGGCAAAGTCACGGCGCTGTCCCGCGTGCGCGTGCCTGCCTCGCGGTCACGCGTCATCGTGGTATCACGAGTCGCGGTCTTGCCGTTGGGACCGGTCCGCGTTGCACGCCGCTCGTAGCCGGTGTCCGTTCGCTGACCCTGCACATCGTAACTGCCCGTACGCCCCTTCGCGCCGGTGCGCTCGCCGCTGCGCTGCCAGGTACCCTGGTCCTTGTCCCAGCTGCCCTGCTCGCTGCGCGTGCGCTGTTTGCCGTTGGGACCGGTCGCAGTGCTCTCCCGCGAGTAGCTGCCCTGGCGTGGCGCATCGGCGCGCCGCTGCTTGCCATAGGCATTCCCGTCACGCTGCGCATTGGTGCCACGGTTTCGCTGTTGCCCGCGTTGCGCACCGCCCTGGCGGCCTTCCCTGGCCGCCAGCACAATATTGTCACTGTTCGCGGCGCCCGCCGGCGTCGGCGAAGCCACCAGCCCTGCGGCAGTCAACGCTGCGGCAATCCCGAAGCCGGTCAAAATTCGTCCGTCCATGACTGAAACTCCCTTTGCTGCCAGCATCCCTGGCCTGGAACGACCGCCACCTTCGCGGCCCTTGCAACACTCAACGCGCTGCCCGCTGCTCCGTTGACACGGGCCATCGCCCAGGGATCCGGAGCTTGTCGTACTGCCGCCCGCAGCACCGCGACCTGAAACACGAAACGCCACTTTCGCAGCTTATGTTCAGCGCGTTAGAGTGCGGCCCCAGGGAAGAATCTCGCCCAACGACACCCGCAGGTCGGAGTACCAAGCCCATGAGCTGGCGAAAACTGCCGCTGCCCGCGGCCGACTGGCTGCCCCCGGCCGCGAATCCGAGCCCTTACGCCGGCCTGCTGTCTTCGCTGCCGGACGAGCACGACTACAACTGCGAGGTACAGGGCGAACTGCCCGAGCTGAGCGGCACCCTGTATCGGGTGGGCCCCGGACTCTACGATCGCGGCCCCGACCGCAAGCGCATGGTGCTGGACGGGGACGGCATGGTGCAGGCCCTCACCCTGGGCAAGAACGGCGCCCGTTATCGCAACCGCTACGTGCGGACGCCCAAATACCTGGCCGAAGAGCAAGCCGGGCGGTTCATTTACCCGACCTTCTCGACGCACGGATCAGGCCCCCTGCGCCACAACCTGGGGATCAACCTTGCCAACCAGGCGAACACCACGGTGATCGAATGGGCCGGGCGCGTTTACGCCTTTGACGAAGGACAAAAGCCCTACCAGCTCGACCGGAATCTCGAGACCAGCGGTGAGTGCACGATGGATGCAAACCAACCCGGCCTGCGTTACTGGGCGCACTGGAAGCTGGATGCCGCGCACCAGCGGCTGCACCTGTTGTCTCTGACCCCGGGCCCGAAATCCCTGGCCCGTGTCGTCAGCCTGGACCTGGCCGGCCGGGTGGCCGAGCGGCAGATCATTCCCCTGCCCCGCAGCGTCTACATTCACGACTGGTTCGTGACCGAGGGGCACTTCGCGTTCCTGCTGCATCCGGCCTACATCTCGATGTCGCGGATGCTGCAAATCCTGATCGGCCGGGACACCTTCGCCACCGCCATCGAATGGCGCCCGGAGCAGGGCTCCGTGCTCACGGTGGCTCGCCGCGGCAGCGACGACGGCGCGCGCAATCTCGAACTCGACGCGAGCTGGATCTGGCATGCAATCAACGGCTTCGACGACGGGGAGGATCTCGTTCTGGACTACATCGGTGCCAACATGGCCGGCGGGATTGGCGACGACGATTCGGCCTTTTTCCGGCTGATGCGCGGCGTAGACCCGGGGATGCCCGCCGAGCCCGCCAGCTGGCCGCGACGCCTGCGGGTGCGCCCGAACAGCGAGCATGTCACGGAAACGACCCTGGTGGCCGACGGCAACTTCGAACTGCCCGGCGTGCCTGCCGTGGAACGCGGGCTGCCCCACAGCCACGCGTACATGATCCGTGCCGAACCCAGCGAGGTATTCGCCCGCAGCCTGTGCGAACTGGACGGCCAGACCGGCGAAGCGCGTACCTACACCTTCGGCGCCCAGGAGTACTGCTCCGAGCCGGTGGTTTGCGACAGTCTCGACGGCGAGGCCGGACGCTACCTGCTCACGCAGGTCTACAGCGGTGCGGAGAAACGCAGTCACTTTGCGTTGTTCGATCGCCGGCAGTTTCTCGCCGGGCCGGTGGCGAAGATCCAGCTGCGTCATCACGTGCCCGTCAGCTTCCACGGCTACTGGGCGCCCGGTGCGGTCGGCTGATGCCCGAAGGCCCGGAAATCCGCCGTGCGGCAGATCGCCTGGAACGCGCACTGCGCGGCCAGGTGCTGACGCGGGTTCAACTCGAACGCGACGACCTGCGAGCTTTTGCCCCGCAGCTGCTCGGCAGCCGGGTCACGCGGGTCGACACGCGCGGCAAGGCCATGCTGACTCGCTTCGACAACGGCCTGAGCCTTTACAGTCACAACCAGCTCTATGGGCGCTGGTATGTCGTGCGCAGCGGGCAGCAGCCGCGCACCGGTCGCAGCCTGCGCGTGGGGCTGCACACGGACAAAAACAGTGCATTGCTGTACAGCGCCACCGACATCAGCGTACTCGCGCCCGGCGACGAAGACACGCACCCCTTCCTGAGCCGCATTGGGCCGGACGTGCTGGACCCTTTGCTGGACAGTGGCGATATCGAGAAGCGCCTGAACGAGCCGCGATTTCGGCGCCGGGCGCTGGCCAGCCTGTACCTGGACCAGGGTTTCCTGGCCGGCATTGGCAACTACCTGCGCTCGGAGATCCTGTACTTCGCCCGCGTGCATCCCCAGGCGCGCCCGGCGGATCTTGACCGCAACGCCCGGCGACGGGTGGCCCGCCAGACGCTGATCGTCACGCTGCGATCCTATCGCACCGGCGGCATTACGAACCGGGCAGGGCGCGCTGCCCGCCTGCAGGCGGCCGGCGCCGGTTACGAGGACCGGCGCTTTGCCGCCTACTCGCGAGCCGACCGTCCCTGCTACCAATGCGGCAGTAAGATTCGTCGCCGCGAATTTGCAACGCGGGCCGTATTTTTTTGCCCTGCCTGCCAGAGGCTGCGAAAACTCCGCCACGGATGACACTCCCACCCGGCCGGGCGCATAATGGAGCGCCGCTTTGGAACAGGGAACGCGCGATGAAAATCAAGAATTCTGCCGGTTTAATTAGCAAAGCTGCCTGGATCGTCATCGGGACGCTGGCTGCAACTAGCCCAGCTGTTGCCGCTGAGGCCCAGGCCGGCCTGCAGCTGACCGAACCCGAGAAAGCGTTCATCAAAGCCAAACCGACGCTGACCCTGTGCGTCGACCCCGACTGGCTGCCCTACGAGGGCCTTAGCGCCGACGGCAAACACGTGGGCCTGATTGCGGAATACGCCCTCGAGCTCCAGACGCGCACCGGATTTGCTTTCGAATTGGTCCCGACTGCGTCCTGGGAGGAGTCCTGGCAGCTCGTCGAGGCGGGCGACTGCGATATCGTGGCGGGCCTGAACCGGACCCGCGACCGCGAGGAATACCTGAGCTTTACCGAGGAGTACATTAACGAACCCCAGGTCCTGGTGATCCAGACGGGTCGCAGTGATATCAACGGCCTGCCGGACCTGCAGGGCAAGCGCCTGGCCATGGTGCAGGCCTATTCCCTGGATGAGAAGCTGGCCCTGGACTATCCCAGGATCGACCGGGTCTACGTGGCCTCGATACGCGACGGAGTGGCCAGGCTTGCCAATGGTGAAGTCGACGGGGTCGTCGGCGCCAAGTTCCTGATGGAAACATTGCTGGAGGAAAGCGGCTACACCAATCTCCAGATCGTCGGGGACACTCGCTACCTGAACCTCGTGCGCGTGGGGTTACGCCGCGATTACTTTCGCGGCTTCACGATCATGAACAAGGCCGTGAAGTCTTTCAGCCACGCCGATCACAAGGCCATCCGCGAGCGCTACCTGGCCACGTTAGCCAGCAATCGCTAGCTGCTGCGCCCCGTGTCCTAGCGGCCCTCCCAGTCCGGGAACGGGAAGATCAAACCGTAGCGGGCCCGATCCTCCGGGTACACCAGGCGCCGGCGGCCGTCCTGCCACTGGATGATGAAGATCGGCTTGCCGATCTGCAGGCCGGTTTCATCCACGCGGTACGGACCCAGCAGCGACGTGAATTGCATGGTCCGCAACTGGTTGCGTATCTCGTCCTTGTCGCGGGGTTTACCTGCAGCACCCGCCAGCCTCGCGGCAGCCTCGATCACCTGGCCACTGGCATACGCGCCGGCAGCCGGATAACTCGCATTGCGCCCGGTCAGCTTCTTGAACCGGAACGAGAAATCGAAGGCGCCCGGCATGTGCTGGCCGCGTTTCCACTGGCTTGTTGCCATCACGCCGTCAGCATTCTCGATCCCGACCATCGCACCGAAATCGTAGAGCGCTGGCCCGTAGCTGAAGACCATGAGATCGGGCGCGAAACCTGCGGCTTTGGCTGCCCTCAGCAAGCCGACGGAATCGTCGATGTAAGAGCCGAAGATCGCAACGTCGGGCTGCGCGGCGGCCATTCGTGAAATCAGGCCAGCAAATTGGGAGGACTGCATCTTGTTACGATTGTAGGACTCGTCAAGCACCAACTCCATGCCGAACTGGGCGGCCTTCGACCGGATACCCTCCGCCATGCTGATGGGCGCTTCGTTGTCCGCGTACACCAACGCGATGCGGCTTAGCCCCTTCTCTTTGGCGAGATCGAGAATCGGCCGCATGATCTCGGGTGCCGGTGTGTACAATCCGAATACGTTGCGCATGCCCCGCTCGCGGTCGAACTCG
>CAMYJV010000111.1 GCA_947258805.1 uncultured Gammaproteobacteria bacterium
CTCGCCGGTTGCCTGCACGAGCGACTGGGTTTTCGCGCGCGGCCGGCGGTGGCGGGGAAAGCCATCGATCTTTGAAGGAGGAGTTAGCTGGATGGGATTGTTCAGAACCATGCTGTTTGCGCCGGGCAACCACGCCCGGCGGGTCGAGAAGTGCCTCACTCTGGACGCGGACTGCGTCATCCTCGATCTTGAGGATGCGGTGGCCGTTGCGGAGAAGGAGGCCACCCGTGACAAGGTGGTGGCCGCCTTGCAGGGGCCGCGACGCCCCGTTGGCTACGTGCGTGTCAACGCCTACGACACGTCGTTTTGCTACGGCGACCTGCGCGCGGTGGTGACGGCCGGTGTGGATGGCATCGTGCTGCCCAAGGTGGAGAGCGCGGCGCAGCTCATGAGCGTGGACTGGCTGGTGGGCCAGCTGGAAGCCGAACGCGGGCTGAAACCAGGGGCCGTGGACATCATCCCCATCATCGAGACCGGTCGCGGACTCGCCGCGGTGGAGGCCATCGCGGCGGCCGGCACTCGCGTGAAGCGTGTGTCGTTCGGCGCCGGCGACTTCACCCTGGACATGGGTATGCGCTGGACCCTCGACGAGGTGGAGCTGGATTACGCCCGCTCCCGGATCGTGCTCGCGTCGCGGGCGGCTCGCCTGGAGCCGCCGGTGGACACGGTGTTCATTCACATCGGTCAGATCGACGCGCTCATGCGCTCCGCGGAGCGCATCAGGACCATGGGCTTCCAGGGCAAGCTGTGCATTCACCCGGAGCAGGTCGGCCCGGTGAACGGCGTATTCACCCCGGGGGAGGACGAGGTGGCGAAGGCCAAGGTCTACGTCGAGGCCTTCGAGGAGGCGGAAGCCGCCGGGCTCGCGTCCATCCAGGTGGACGGCTACTTCATCGACTACCCCATCGTGGAGCTCGCACGGCGCACCGTGGCGGTGGCCGAGGCGATTGCTGCGCGCAACTAAACAGCCGCTCCAGGCCCTAGTAACAGCCATGAAGGACTGACGCAGATGGACTTCAGCTTAAACGAGGAGCAGCAGCAGTTTCGCGACGCGGTGCGCGGTTTTGCCGAACGTCACCTGGCGGACGCCGCGCTCCAACGCGCCCACAGCGACGACTACCCCCACGACGTGGCGAAGATGATGGCCGAGCAGGGCCTGTTCGGCATTGCCATGTCCGAATCGTCCGGTGGCCAGGGCGGGTCGCTGATGGACTCCATCATTGCCATCGAGCAGGTGGCGGCGGTGTGCCCGCGCAGCGCGGACGTGATCCAGGCGGGCAACTTCGGCGCCATCCGCACCCTTGCGGAGTACGCCAGCGACGATCAGCGCGAGCGTTACCTGAAACGCCTGCTCGCCGGCGAGATGCTCATCAGCGTCGGCATGACCGAGCCCGAAGCGGGTTCGGCGGTGACCGATCTCGTCACTGCCGCGACACCGGACGGTGACGGCTACCGCATCAACGGCACCAAGGTGTTCACCACCCACGGCTGGCACGCGGACGTGATCCTGGCCTACGTGCGCTTCGGCCCCGGCGTCGGTGGCATCGGCTCGGTGCTCATCGACAAGGGGGCGCAAGGGTTCAGCCACGGTCAGCCGGTGCGGTTCCTTTCGGGAGACGACTGGGCGCAGCTCTACTTCGAGAACGTCTACGTGCCGCCGGAAAACGTGCTCCTGGGGCCAGGCGGCTTCAAGCAGCAGATCGCCGGCTTCAACGTGGAGCGTATCGGCAACACCGCCCGCTCGCTGGCCCTGGGGCGTTTTGCCTTCAACGTGGCGCGGGAATGGGCCATGCAGCGCAAGCAGTTCGGCCGGGCGCTGTGCGAGTTTCAGGGCATCCAGTGGAAGTTCGCCGAGATGCAGATGAAGTTAGATGCCGCTCAGCTGCTGCTCTACCGCGCTGCCGTGAATGCCGACCGCGGGTTGCCGTCAGCGCAGGAGACCTCCATCGCGAAGTGCTATTGCAACCAGACGGGCTTCGACGTGGCCAGCGAATCGCTGCAGGTCATGGGCGGCACTGGCTACAGCCAGGAGTCGCTGGTGGAGTATTGCTTCCGCCGCACCCGCGGCTGGATGATCGCCGGTGGCTCGCTGGAGATCCTGAAGAACCGCATCGCCGAAGGCGTGTTCGAACGTCGCTTCTCCCAGCGCCCGCCGCGCTGAGCACGTCGGAAGCACCGCTGTAGGAGCGAGCTTGAGCTCGCGAATACGGCGTCGCTAACGGCACATTCGCGAGCTCAAGCCCGCTCCTACAGGGCGCGTTGGCCGAACAGGATCTTTCGCTCCGACTCGTCGGGCGGCGCGCTGCGGCGGTTCTCCTTGCCGAGATCGACGCCGCGCTGCACCGCGGGGCGTTGCTTGATGCGCTGGCGCCACGCGGTCACGTTGGGAAACTCGTCCAGCGGTTGGCCCAGCGGCTTCGCGATGAAGGCCCAGGGCCAGCAGATGATGTCGGCGATGGAGTATTCATCGCCCACCAGGTAGTCGCGGTCCTGCAGCCGTCCCTCCAGCACGCCCAGGCAGCGATGGAACTCATTGCGGTAGCGCGCAAGGGAGTAAGGGTGATCGCCGGGTGCGTAGTTCACGAAGTGGCTGAGCTGGCCGGCCATGGGGCCGAGATTGCCCACCTGCCAGAACAGCCACTCCAGAACCTCCTTGTAGGCCCGTTTCCCGGGTGGCATGAGACGTCCGGTCTTGGCCGCCAGGTACAGCGCGATCGCGCCGGACTCGAACACCGGCACCGGCTCGCCGTCGACGTCGTGATCGACGATGGCGGGCATGCGGTTGTTGGGGCTGATGGCGAGAAACTCGGGCGTGAACTGATCGCCCTTGCCGATGTTCACCGGTACCAGGCGGTAGGGTAGTTTCAGCTCTTCGAGCAGGATGGAGATCTTCCAGCCGTTCGGCGTTGGCCAGTAGTAGAGATCGATCACGATGCAGTCTCCGGGTTGGCGGACGTGATGATGCCGTCGCGGGCCAGGTGCGCCACGTCCTCGGTGCTGTAGCCGGCTTCCGATAGCACCTCGGCGTTGTGCTCGCCCAGTGCCGGCGCGCCGTGGAAGTCCTCCACCGGTGTACCGGTGAAGGTGGCCGCCGGCCTCGCCTGTCGCAGGGTACCGGCATGCGGGTGCTCGGTCTCGATGACCATGTCGTTGGCCTTGACCTGGGGATGATGGACCATCTCGCTGCGGCGAAGCACCGGAACGCACGGCACGTCCGCCGCATCGAGCACCTGTAGCCAGTGCTCACAGGTGTCCCTGGCCAGCACCTCCTGGGTCAGAGCCAGGCGGTCGTCGATGTTGTGCTGGCGAAGCGCCGGGGTGAGGAAACGCTCGTCGTCCCGCCACTGCGGATGGCCGAGGGCGTGGCACAGGTTTTGCCACTGGCGATCGGATTGCACCGCCACGCTGATGAAGCCGTCAGTGGTTTCATAGATGAGATCGATGAAGCTCTGGGCCTCGGCCTGCGGGAACTCGTCGCCGACGAAGGTCTGGCTGCCCATGTCCGAGTGCCAGAGGAAGGACACCATACTGCCGAGCATGGACAGGCGCACGTGCTGGCCCTCGCCGGTGCGCTCCCGGGCGAGCAGGGCGGCCGTGATGGCCTGGGCCGCAGTGTAGCCGGTGAGCTTGTCGGGGATGATGGTGCGCACCAGCCGCGGCCGGGCCTCGTCCGATCCCGCCTGCACCGTGGCCAGCCCCGACAGCGCCTGCACCAGCGGGTCGTAGACGGGCTTGCCGGCGTAGGGGCCGTCGGCGCCGAAGCCGCTGATGGACACGTACACGATGTCTGCCTTCACTTCGCGCACCGCGTCCTCGCCGACGCCCATGCGATCGGTCACACCGGGGCGAAAGTTCTGCACCACGGCGTCGGCGTCCGCCACCAGGCGCATGAGCACCTCGCGTCCACGTTCGTGCTTCAGATCCAGGCATAGGGAGCGCTTGTTGCGATTGTTGTTGAGAAAGGACGCCGAGAAACCACCGCGGCGGTTGGATGCCAGGCGCGTGTGGTCGCCCTGAGGCGGTTCCACCTTGATCACGTCCGCGCCCTGGTCGGCAAGCAGCATGGTCGCCAGGGGCCCGGACACCACGCTGGTCAGGTCGATGATGCGAAAACCGTGCAGCGGGCCGGGCATGGGCGACGTCTCCTGGAAATTAAAGGGGACATGCTACTTTTCCGGACATTAAAGGGGACATGCTACTTTTCTTGGGAAAAGTAGCATGTCCCCTTTAATGTCCCCTTTACCGCGGTGCCCCCGCTACGCCGAGGTGCCAGGGCGGTAGAAGGCGGCCAGCTGTCGGTAGACGTCGGGGTACGCGTCACGCAGCACGTCGGGCAGCTCGAAGAAGTACTCGCTGGCCACGGCGAAGAACTCGGCCGGGCTCTGAGCGGCGTAGTCGTCCAGCGGAGGCTCCTGGCCGGCGTCCAGGCAGCGGTTGCTGTGCGCGTAGGCGGCGCTGAAGGCCTCGTACCAGACGCGGCTGTCCATACCCGCGTGCAGCGGTGGATGGCCGTTGGCGTCGCCGTTGAGCATGTCCAGCTTGTGCGCCATCTCATGGATGACCACGTTGTAGCCGTCCAGGTGGCGCGAGGCGGCGACGTCTTCCAGCGACAGGATCACCGGCCCGGCCAGCCAGGCCTCGCCGCCGCGCGCCTCCTCGTACTCGTGGACCACGCCGGCCTCGTCCACCTCATGGCCTCGGGCAAGGAATCCGCCCGGATACACCACCACCGAATGCCAGCCATCGTAGTAATCGAGGCCAAGGTGCATCACCGGCAGGCAGGCGAGCGCCGCGATGGCGTTGCGCCCGACGGGGTCGAGCGCAAGCCCCTGCACGGGTTCGATGGACTTCTGGGCAAGGAAACGCGCAGCCAGCGAGCGAATGGGCCCTTCTCCGGCGGCGTCGAAGCGGGCGATGAGAACGAAACGCCGGCACACGTCCTGCCACACGCCGTCGTCGATGGCGGCGGGCGCCTTGCGCAAGAACATGGCTGCGGGCCGTGCTCGCCTCAGGCGGACAGGCGCACGGGAATGCGACGCGGGCCGAAGTGCCCGGGCGGGCCGGAGATCACGCCGGCCATGGCCGTGCCGCACGCGGCGCAGTGCCCGTCGGCGGTCAGGTTCCATTCGCCGAGCCGGTACCAGTCGCGCTCGATGAGCAGGCCGCCGCAGTGGTGGCACCAGGTGCTGCCGCCCTCGGCGTCGTGGACGTTGCCGGTGTAGGCGTAGCGCACGCCCGCGTCCATGGCGATGCGCCGGGCGCGGGCCAGCGTGGCCGGCGGCGTCGCGGGGACGTCGCGCATCTTCCAGTCGGGGTGGAAGGCGGTGAAGTGCATCGGTACGTCGGGCCCGAGTTTTTCCACCACCCAGGCGGTCATTTCCTGCAGTTCCGTATCGGAGTCGTTTTCACCCGGGATTAACAAGGTCGTCAGTTCGAGCCAGCAGTCAGTTTCATGGTGAATATACTCGAGGGTTTCGAGCACAGGCGACAGATGCCCGCCGCAGATCTTGTGATAGAAGCGATCGGTAAAGGCCTTCAGATCGACGTTGGCGGCGTCCATCGCGGCAAAGAACTCGACGCGCGGCTCGGGATCGATGTAACCCGCGGTAACGGCGACCGTTTTGACATCGCGTTCGCGGCAGGCGGCGGCCACGTCGATCGCGTACTCGTGGAAGATGACCGGGTCGTTGTAGGTAAAGGCGACGCTCTGGCAGGATAACTCCGCGGCGACGCGGGCGAGCTTCTGCGGCGTTGCGGCGTCGGCGAGCGTATCCATCTCGCGCGACTTGGTCATGTCCCAGTTCTGGCAAAACTTGCAGGCCAGGTTGCAGCCGGCGGTGCCGAACGACAATACCGAGCTGCCCGGATAGTAATGATTCAGGGGTTTCTTTTCGATCGGATCGACGCAAAAGCCGCTGGAGCGGCCGTAGCTGACCAGTTTGATTTCATCGTCGAGGCGCTGACGCACATAACACAGGCCACGCTGGCCTTCGCGCAGATGACAGTGCCGGGGGCACAGGTCGCACTGTAGCCGACCATCCTTCAGGCGGTGCCAGTACCTGGTTTTAACTATCGTTTCCTGCATCGTTTGACCTGGCCTCAACGGCCTGTCTGAGACTGCGATAATAACACGCCGGGCCTGCTAACTACTGAAAACCAGTGAATCAGGTGTAACCTGCTGCGTCTGGTTATTTCGCAGCTATAGAATAGATCAGCAAAAATGCCGCGCATTGATCTCAGTCAAGGAGGACTATTTGAGCTGGCTTGATCCAGGGCAAAGTTGAATCCTGCGTATTCGGGCTACAATATAAATATCAAGTTGGTCGGGGATAAGTCATGAGTACTCGCGAGGCAGCCGTCGCCGGAACTTTCTACGATGCCGATGCAGGCCGTTTACAACAGAATATAAAACAGTTACTAAGCGCCGCTGCGGCGCTTCCCGAAACCCTGCCCAGGGTTCTGATAGTACCTCACGCGGGTTATATCTATTCCGGGTCGACCGCCGCCCATGCCTATCGTTGCCTGATGCTGGACCCCGACCAGATAACGCGCGTTTTGCTGCTCGGGCCGGCGCATCGGGTTTACCTGAAGGGCATGGCGATTCCCTCGGTAGAGCGTTTTGCTACGCCGCTGGGAGAAGTTTTACTCGATCGGGAGGCGCTCGAGCGCATCGCCAGTCTACCCGGGGTGCAAGTCTCCGACGAGGCGCACCGCGAGGAGCACAGCCTCGAGGTGCAATTGCCGTTTCTGCAATCGGTGCTAACCGATTTTTCCCTGGTGCCGGTGGTCGTCGGCGATGCCGCGGCCGCCCAGGTGGCGGCGGTAATCGACGCACTGGCTGAAGATCCGCATACGCTGGTGGTGATCAGCTCCGATCTTTCGCATTTTCTGAGCTATCGCGATGCACAACAAATCGATGCCGCCACCTGTGAACATATTCTCCAGAAATCGACGACCCTGAGCGGTGAAGAAGCCTGCGGCGCGCGCGCCATCAACGGGTTGATGGCTTCGAACAAGGCGCGTTCGCTCGAGATTTCACTGCTGCATGCCTGCAATTCCGGCGATACCGCGGGAACACCGAATCGGGTGGTCGGCTATGCCGCCTTCGCTTTGCATTGAGTTGAGCGCCAGCGAGCAGAACCGATTGCTCGATATCGCGCGCCGGTCGATCAGTTCCGGGCTGACAGCTGGCAGGGCGTTACAACTCGACCTTGCGCAGCTCGAGGATAACCTGCAAATCAAGGCGGCCGTGTTTGTCACCTTGACCCGTTCAGGTGAACTGCGCGGCTGCGTCGGCTCGCTGCAGGCGGTCGAGCCGCTGGCCCGGGCGGTGGCAACTTCGGCGTTTAACGCCGCGTTTCGTGACCGGCGCTTTGCAGCCGTAGGCGCCGACGAACTCGATGCCATCCGTATCGAGATTTCGGTACTGTCGGAAATGGAGCCGATCGAGGCGCCGACCCGACAGGCGCTACTCGATTCGCTGCAACGCGGCGTCGATGGTTTGCTGCTGGAGGATCGGGGTCACCGTTCGACGTTTTTGCCCAAGGTCTGGGAAAAAATTACCTCGCCGACTGAATTTCTCGAACAATTGTTGCACAAGGCGGGGCTAGGCGCCGGTCACTGGTCGGGCAGCTTGCGCTTTCATCGCTACCATACTTCCACCTTTGCAGAAAATTGAACAACAGTCTCTGGTTTGAGTTGGAGCGTTGCGGCTTTTCCGTTATCATTCGCTCACCTTTTCATCCCCGCTACGTGACCTGAAACTATATGCTATGCCTGCCCGGTAGCCCGGCATTATCTGAATTCAGACTGAGAAAATTAGAACAACAACTAGCCGCCGCGGGGACCCCGGTCAACGGGCTTAGCAGTCGTTTTATTCACCTGGTCGATAGTGCCGCCGAACTCGATGCGAGACAGCTGGAGGTTCTTGAAAATCTACTGACCTATGGCCCGTTGACAGAGTCCGCCAGCGTCGAGGGTCAAACCTGGTATGTCGTACCGCGCTCCGGAACGATCTCGCCCTGGGCCAGCAAGGCGACCGATATCGCGCACAACTGCGGCCTGACGCAGATTCACCGTATCGAACGCGGGATTCAATTCGGCATTGATGCCAGCGACGAAGTTCCGCCCGACCTGTTGCACGACCGCATGATCGAGGCTGCCTATGCCCGACTCGAAGACTGCGCCGCGCTGTTTGCAAGCCATCAACCGAAACCCTGCGCCGAGGTCGATACCACCCACCAGGGACGCAGCGCGCTGGTGCAGGCCAATGTCGAGCTGGGTCTCGCGCTCTCGCCCGATGAAATCGATTACCTGACCGCCGCCTACGCCGAACTCGGGCGCAACCCGGTCGATGTCGAGCTGATGATGTTTGCCCAGGCCAATTCCGAACATTGCCGGCACAAGATTTTCAACGCCAGCTGGACCATCGACGGCGTCGATCAGGAAACGACGCTATTCAAAATGATCAAGCATACGCATGCGCGACATAGCGACGGCATTTTGTCGGCTTATCATGACAATTCCGCGGTAATCGAAGGTTTCCGCGCGCTCCGCCTGACCCCGGCGGTCGATTCGGCCGAGTACCACTACCAGGATACCCAGCTCGATATCCTGATGAAGGTCGAAACCCACAATCACCCGACCGCGATTTCACCTTTCCCGGCCCTGGGAACAGGATCACGGCAAACCGGGGCGGATTGCGTCGGCGCTCGAGATCATGCTCGAGGGTCCAATCGGTGCGGCATCTTTCAACAATGAATTCGGACGTCCCAATACCTGCGGCTATTTCCGCACCTACGAGCAACAAATAAGCACGGTGGACGGCACTGAACTGCGCGGTTACCACAAGCCAATCATGGTCGCCGGCGGCGTCGGTTTGATACGGCGTGAGCATATCGACAAAAAAGACATCCCGCCCGGCGCCAACATCATTGTGCTCGGCGGACCGGCAATGCTGATCGGTCTCGGCGGTGGTGCCGCGTCCTCGATGGCCAGCGGCAGCAGCAGCGAAAGTCTCGATTTCGCCTCGGTGCAGCGCGGTAATCCGGAGATGCAGCGGCGCGCGCAGGAAGTTATCGATCGTTGTTTCGCGCAGGGTCAGGCCAACCCGATTCTGTCGCTGCACGATGTCGGCGCCGGCGGCCTTTCCAATGCCCTGCCCGAACTGGTCAACGACGCCGGGCGCGGCGCCGAGTTCGATTTGCGACGGGTGCCCAACGACGAGCCCGGCATGTCGCCGATGGAGATCTGGTGTAACGAAAGCCAGGAGCGCTATGTACTTGCGGTTTCGGACCAGCGTCTCGATGACTTCCTGAAGCTGTGCGAACGCGAGCGCTGCATCTACGCGGTGCTCGGCAAAGCCACCGAAAAGCGCCAGCTGCAGGTCAACGACCCGCATTTCGGCAATCGCCCGGTCGATTTGCCGCTCGATGTGTTACTTGGCAAGCCGCCGAAGATGCACCGTGACGTGGTCCATCAGGAAACCCCGCAACCCGAGTTTGACCGCACTGGCGTCGATCCGCTGGCGGCGCTGTACCGCGTGCTGCATCTGCCGGCGGTAGCCGACAAGACCTTCCTCATCAGTATTGGCGACCGCTCAGTCAGCGGGCTGGTCGCGCGTGACCAGATGGTGGGCCCGTGGCAGGTGCCGGTGGCCGACGCCTCGGTGACGCTGACTGATTATTCCGGGTACAGCGGCGAAGTCATGAGTATGGGCGAGCGCACGCCGCTGGCCTTGCTCGATGCGCCCGCGGCCGGCCGTATCGCGATCGGCGAAGCGCTGACCAATATGGGTTCGGCCTGGGTCGGTGATCTGTCACGCACGGTGCTGTCGGCAAACTGGATGGCGGCGGCCGGTTATCGCGGCGAGGACGCGCGCCTGTTCGATACGGTGAAAGCCGTGGGCCTGGAGCTGTGCCCGGATCTCGGCATCACCATCCCGGTGGGCAAGGATTCGTTGTCGATGCAAAGCCGCTGGTCCGATGGTGACGAAGAGCGAAGTGTTACCGCGCCGCTGTCGTTGATTATTTCGGCGTTTGCGCCGGTCGCGGACGTACGCAAAAGCGTGACGCCCGATATCAAAACCAGTGACGGCAAGTCGATGCTGTTGCTGCTCGACCTGGGTGCCGGCCAGAATCGCCTGGGCGCCTCGGCTTTAACCCAGGTTTATGCACAGACTGGAACCCGGGGACCGGATCTCGACGACGCCGCCGTTTTCAAAACCGCTTTCAGCACAGTTCAAAACATGCTCGAACAGGGCTTGGTGCTCGCCTATCACGACCGTTCCGATGGCGGCCTGATCGTAACGCTTTGCGAAATGGCCTTCGCCGGCCGCAGCGGCCTGCAGTGCGATACCAGTAGTCTGGGTGACGACCTGCTGGCGGCTTTGTTCGCCGAGGAACTGGGGGTTGTGCTGCAGGTGGCGGCTGCGGATCTAGCGCGGGTCGAAGCCCTGTTGCAGGCGGCCGGGCTCGAGCATCTCTGTCATCGCATCGGCCAGCCCCAGGCACAGGGCAAGCTCAGCATTCGCCATGCCGGGGAAGTGGTCATCGACGAATCGATTGTCGATCTGCAGCGTGCCTGGTCGGAAACCACGCTGAAAATGCAGTCGTTACGCGACAATCCCGAATGTGCGCGGCAGGAATTCGATCTGATCCAGCCCGATCAGCCTCCCAGTCTGTTTTCCTCGCTGGGCTTCGATCCTGCCGAGGATATCGGCGCCACTCGGGTAGCCGGCAAAAATCCCCGCATCGCGATCCTGCGCGAAGAGGGGGTTAACGGCCAGGTCGAGATGGCGGCCGCCTTCGATCGCGCCGGCTTCGGCGCGGTTGACGTGCACATGAGCGATATTATCGAGGGCAGGGTGAGCCTGGCCGAGTTTCAGGGCATCGCGGCCTGCGGCGGTTTTTCTTACGGCGACGTGCTCGGGGCGGGCGAAGGCTGGTCCAAGTCGATTCTGTACAACCCACGCGCGTTTGACGAGTTTTCCGCATTTTTCGAGCGCAACGACAGTTTCGGTCTGGGCATCTGTAACGGCTGCCAGATGATGTCCAACCTGTACCGGATGATTCCGGGAGCGGCGCACTGGCCCCGCTTTGTGCGCAACAAGTCTGAGCAGTTCGAGGCCCGTTTTACCATGGTCGAAGTGCTGCCAACCGGTTCGTTGTTTCTCGAGGCCATGTCCGGCTCGATGATGCCGATCGTGGTCGCCCACGGCGAAGGCCAGATCGAAACCCGCGATCACAGCGCCGCCGAATTGCTCGAGCAAAAGCTGGCCTGCCTGCGCTACGTCGACGCCAGGGGTGTCGCCAGCGAGATCTACCCGGTAAATCCTAACGGTTCGGAACTGGGGCTCAATGGTTTTACCAGTGAAGATGGTCGCTTCACGATCATGATGCCGCATCCGGAACGAATCTTCCGCAGCGTGCAGAATTCCTGGTCCGCCCCTGACTGGGGTGAATACAGTCCGTGGATGCGCATGTTTCGTAACGCGCGCCGCTGGGTCGACTGAGCAGCATGCTTCGACCGAATCCGACAGTTGCCGCGATGGATCCCTATGCACTGCCGGATATTAGCGCCGCCGAAGGTCTCGAGCCGATCGTGCTGGCGCAAAACGAACACGCTTACCCGCCGTCGAAATTTGTGCAGGAAGCGGTTGCGGCGGCGTTGAATAAGGCCCAGCTGTATCCCGATAGCGACTGCAGCGAATTACGCGCGGCCATCGCCGGGGTGCATGCGCTGAATCCCGACAACATCGTTTGCGGCGCGGGCTCGATGGAGCTGATGTCGGGGCTGGTGCTGGCCTATATGTCTGCCGCCGATCGTATCCTGATGACTGACTATGGCTACCTTTTCATGCGCACGCTCGCCCGCCTGGTGGGTGCGAATCTCGATACTGCGCCAGAGACGGACTACCAGGTCGACGTCGACCATATCATCGCCGCGGTAAAGCCCGATACCAGGCTCGTGTTCATCGTCAATCCCGGCAATCCTTGCGGAAGCCTGCTGCACAACGATGAAATCAGGCGCCTGCGTACGGCCCTGCCGCCGGACGTTTTGTTAATGGTCGACGAAGCCTATGCCGAATTTGTCGACGCGGGCTTTCACCAGCCCCTGTTTGACCTGGTGGAGCAGGGCAACACCGTGATAACGCGCAGCTTTTCGAAGATTTACGGCCTCGCCGGTCTGCGCGTCGGCTGGGGATATTTCCCGGCCGATATCCGCGATCAGCTGCGCAAGGTAATGAATCCAGGCGCGCGGCCGATGCGCGCCGACTGATCGCCGCTCAGCGCGACTACCTGACACATGAGATTTCCGCTCTCGGCCTGCGCGTGGTGCCGAGTCATACCAATTTCGTCCTGGTCGATTTCGAGACCGCAGCCCAGGCCACGGCGGCCTTCGAGTTTTTGCGCAATCATCGGCTGGTGGTGCGGCCGATGGGCGGCTACGGCTTGCCCGCCTGCCTGCGTATTACCATCGGCACGCCGCCACAAATGCAACTGACCGCGCAGACGCTGGGCGCCTGGCGGCAGCAGTCAAATGGATAAACGCGAGTTTAAACTCGGCGCAAGCCGCATCGAGGATAAACGCCAGCGGCGACTCGGCATGATCATCCCGGCGTCGAATACCAATGCCGAGCCCGACTGCCTGATGCTGGCCCCGGCCGGCCTGACGATTCATTTCACGCGCAGCGGCGGATACGACGTCGAGGCGATCCCGGATTCCGCCGAAATGCGCCGCTTTGCGCGCCAGGCCCTGGACCAGCAATTGCAGCTACTGGTCGACGGCCGGGTCGAGTTGATCGCCTATGCCTGCACCTCGGCCACCCTGGCCGATGGCCCGGAATTCGATCGGGCGTTCTGTGACGAGATAACGAACCGGTCCGGGCTGCCGGCGGTCACGACCGCGGGCGCACTGGTCGAGGCGATTCGCGATCTGGGTTTAAAGCGAGTTGCGTTTACCTCGCCCTACGTACCCCGTCTGGTCGAGGAATCGATTGATTTCCTGCGCCAGTGCGGCATCGAAGTGGTTAACCAGGCCAGCTATGAAAAAGAATTAAGCAGCCTGCAGCAAAACGCGCTGACGCCCGAAGACGCCTATCGCATGGGCTTGCAGGCCGATCATCCGGATGCTGAGGCGCTACTGGTGTCCTGCACCGACTATCGTGCGCTGGAAGCGATTCCGGCACTCGAAGCGGCGCTCGGCAAACCGGTTATCAGCAGCAATTCGGCGCTGATGTATGTCTGTCTCAAACGTCTCGCGATCGATTCTGGCGACATCGAGGCCGGCGGCTATCTGTTCACGCAGAGGAACTAGTTGGCCTGGATTCAGTCTAGGATCTATCTGTAAAAGAGGGCTTGTAATGATCAAAATAAAGAAACGCTGGGAAATCCCGGAATCTGAAGTCACCCCCGAACCGTTGTATCGACGCCGCCGCGAATTCATGCAGGCCGCCGGCACCATCGGCGGCGCCCTGCTGCTAAACCCCTGGGCCGCCGCGCAGGCTTCGCTCGCCATCGGTGACTACCGGGAAAAAGCAATTTCGATCGACGAGGAAATCACCGAAGAAGCGGATGCCACCAGCTATAACAACTTTTACGAATTCGGCACCGGCAAGGAAGATCCCAAACGCAATTCAAAGCGTTTCAAAACCGATGACTGGAAAATCGAGGTCAGCG
>CAMYJV010000112.1 GCA_947258805.1 uncultured Gammaproteobacteria bacterium
ACGCCACGGCCCTGGATTTTCCGGATGCGCACTTTGACGTGGTGTTCTCATCCATGTTTCTGCACGAATTGCCGCTGAAAGATATACGCGCGTTCCTGCGCGAGGCCTTCCGGGTCCTGAAGCCGGGCGGACTGCTTATGAATATGGAGCTGCCGCCCAATGCGAACCTGGCAGCCTATGATCAGTTCTACCTGGACTGGGACTGCTACTACAACAACGAGCCCTACTACAAGAATTTTCGCGATCAGGACAATCGCGAGTTGTGTGCGGCGGCGGGCTTCAACACGAGCGGCTACCTGGAGTTTGTTGCGCCCCGTTACACGTACACGGAAGAGAGCGAGTTTCGTCGCGAGATCGATTCTGCCGCCCGTTTCGATGAGCGCACGGGCACCTTGTCCGAAGGCCTGCGCTGGTACGCCTTCGGCAGCTGGAAATAGACCGGGAGCCAGAAATGTCACGAATCGAGACCGAACTGCGCGGCAAGCGGCCACGGTTCTTTCCGCAAGCCGGTACCGACGAGACCATCAGCATGCTGCTGGAAATGGCCGCCGAGTTGTGGACCGTCAAGGAACGACTGTACGCGCTGGAACGGTCTGCAGCGGCGGCCGGCCTGGAACTGACCCCGCGTATCGAGGCCTGGCAGCCGAATGCAGCCGAAGCCGAGGAACTGGACGCGGAGCGCCAGCGCATGATCGCATCGATCCTGCGGGCCATAGAGGCCCGTCACGTGCCGGGAGCACACCTGCGGCGCGCGCTGGATGACGAGGCGGCGGCAACGGACTCAGAGGCCACACCAACTGCCTCGAAAACAGCCGTGCAGGCGGCCTGATCAACGAGTCCGGGGCTGCAGTACTGTGACTGACGCAGCATAATGGCCGCTGGCCCGGGCATGCAGCCGTCGGGCACTCACCGCAACGAGCCAATCCGGTGCCCGCCTTGACCGCCTATCCCAGCCTGTTCTCGCCCCTTGAACTGGGCGGTGTGCCGCTGCGCAACCGGGTTGCGCACGCGTCGATCCTGACGCGTTTCGTGCGTGACGGTCAGGCCAGTGACGAGCTGGTCAACTATTACACCAACCGGGCCCGGGGCGGTGCCGCGATGATCGTGAGTGAACCCGTCGCCATGGTTTCGAGCAATCGCGACCCCGGCCGGCTGCGCGCCTACGATGCAGGCGGCTACGTCTCGCTGGCCCGGCTGGCCGAAGTGGTAGAAGCCCACGACTGCCGGCTCCTGGGGCAGGTGCAGGACCCGGGGCGGGGGCGCCACGAAGTCGGCCGCAACGATGCCGCCATCGGCGCGTCATCACTGCCGGACGATCTCAGCTGGACCGTGCCGCACGTGCTGCAGCCAAGTCAGATTCAACGACTCATTGACGAATGGGCCACGGCCTGCGGACGGCTGCGTGCGGCCGGCTGGTCCGGTGTGGAACTGTCGGCCGGCCACGGCCATCTGTTTCACCAGTTCCTGTCACCCTGGTCCAACCATCGCGAAGACGACTACGGCGGTGACCTGGAAGGGCGAACGCGCTTCGTGCGCGAACTGATCGAAGCAATCCGTGCGGAATGCGGCCGGCCGTTCATTATCGGCGCGAAGCTGCCAGGCGATGACGGCGTCGCCAACAGCATCGACCTCGCAGAATCACGGGCTATTGCCGCGCGCCTGGCCAAACTGGGCGAGCTGGATTACTGGACTTTTGTCTGGGGTGCGCACGCCAATTCCCTGTGGATGCACCTGCCGGACGCCCACGGTAAACGGGCTCCCTACCTCGACGCCATTCACTCACTGCGCAGCGTTGCGCCCGAGATTCCCACAGGTGCCATCGGCTATCTGACCGACCCCAATGAAGCCGAGCGCGCCATTGAGAACGGCACTGCCGACCTGGCGTTCCTCGGCCGCCCGCTGATAACGGACCCGGCCTGGCCGGAAAAATCCCGTCTCGGCCGGGAGAGCGAGATCCGCTATTGCGTGTCCTGCAATTCCTGCTGGCGGTCCATCATCGAGGGCCATCGACTGGAATGCGACAACAACCCGCGCGTTGCTGCCCCGGACGAAGCCGACTGGACACCGGCACGAAGTGCAAGACGGCGGCGCATCGTGGTTGTGGGTTCGCATCTATGACTATCAGTACCTGGCCGGAAAGCGGCACGGCGTTCGCTTCGAGCTGGGCGTCGCCGGCAACCTGTCTAACATTGCGACCCTGCAGCCGGATGTAGTCCTGCTGGCGGCGGGCGCCGACATGCGCCCACCGGAGTTTTTGCCTGCGGAGTACATCGAGGATGACCTGGTACCGGATCTGCGCAGCCTGATGCAGACCTTGCAGGGGCGCAGCCGTCGCGAGCCGGGCCGCATTCTGCTGCTCGACCGGGACCACACCGAAATGACCTACGCGGCCGCCGAGCGCCTGGCCGCGCTGTTCGAGCACGTCACGCTGGTCACACCGCGCGAGCGCCTGGCATCAGATTGCTCGCTGGTCAACCGGCAGGAGATCTACCAGCGGGTACACGACTGCAGAATTCAAATTCTCACCTGCTGCGAACCGCGCGACTTGGCGGGCCTGGAAGACGGTGAGATTCACGTGGTCAACGTCTACAACGGTGATGTCACCGTGATCGAAGAGGTGGTTGCGATCACCTATGCAACCGCACGCGTCCCGCGCGACGAGCTGCGCGCGCCGTTGACAGAGCAAGGCATCGAGGTGCACACCATCGGCGATTGCCACGCGCCGCGCTCGGTGATGGCTGCCACCCGGCAGGGATACCAGGCAGGCCTGTCGCTCTGATCCCCGCCCGGCAGACGGACGCCAGGAACTCGCTGCAACCCGAGCCGCTCAGGTGTAGTAGATCAGCACGTACCCCGACAGCAGCACCGCAATCCACAAGGCGGTGGTGCCAATGGGCCAGGACCGGGCAAAGACGCCCTGCTGGCCCCAGTGGCGGCCGGCCCAGCTCCAGAGGTTCTGCAAGCGTTTATCGGCGGCCGTCTTCGCCGCACGCCCGACGCCGGCCAGAAGATTGAGCAGAGCGGTGGCCAGGTCGAACAGCAGCCGCCGCCAGGTCCAGTCCGTATCCAGTGAGAGGGTCAGCGTCCGCTGCATCCACGGCAGCAGCAGGAAAAAGGCCAGGCCGGAGAACAGCAGCAGCTGCAGGTAGAACAGCACCTTGCCGGGCTGGTAGGCATTGAATTCCACCGGGTACGGCAACAGCGCGTAGAACGGTTTGGGGAAAATGCCCATGAGCAGGCACAGCGCCGCCATCACCACCATCGCCGCACCCATGTTCCAGGGTGCATCGGCGGGTCGCAGCCCGGAGTCCTTCTGAAAGAATACGAACCACGGGAACTTGATGCCCGCATGCAGAAACACGCCCGCGGATGCGGCGGTCAGCAGGAAGTAAACCGCCATCATGCCCTCGCCAATGGCCGCCTCGGAGATCAGCGTCTTGGTCGTGAAACCGGAGGTCAACGGAAAACTCGAGATAGACAGCGCACCGATGATGCCGCAGACCGTGGTCAGCGGCATGGTGCGGAACAGTCCGCCGAGATCCGTGCACTTGCTGCGGCCGGTGCGATAGACGACGACCCCGGCACTCATGAACAGCAGGGCCTTGTAGATGATGTGGGCAAAGGCGTGGGCTGCTGCGCCGTTCAGCGCCACCTGTGTGCCGATGCCCACTGCGCAGACCATGAACCCCACCTGGTTGACGATGGAGTACGCAAGAATTCGCCGGGCATCGTTTTCCAGCAGCGCGTAGATGATCCCGTAAAAAATCATCCAGAGACCCACGCCGATGAGGACCGGTTCGCCGGGAAACAGCAGAATCAGGGCCAGGACGGCCGTCTTGGTGGTAAAGGCCGACAAGAATACCGAACCGGTGGGGCTGGACTCCGGGTAGGCGTCGGCCAGCCACGCAGAAACCGGCGGCGCGGCGGCATTAATCAGGATGCCGATCAGGATCATCCACGTATCAAAGTTATTAGCCAGCATCGGCTGCAAGTCGATGGAGCCCGTGTGGATCACTACGCCTTCGATACCGACCTTCAGGATGACTCCGCCCAGCAAGTGCATGATGGCGTAGCGAATGCCGGCGGCCCGCGCCCGCTCGGTGCCGCCGCACCAGACAATCACGGTGGAGAAAATCGCCATGATCTCCCAGAACAGGAATAGCGTGATCAGGTCGCCGGCAAAGCAGACCCCGACCGCGCCGGCGGCATAGGCGAGGGCCGCGGAGAGCTCGTAGCCCTTCGCCTGGCGGAAGGCGTACAGCCCACCGACGAAGGCCATCAGCGCAAATATGGTGGCGAACAGCCGCCGGACCGGACTGACCTCGATCAGTTCGATGGTGTATTTCAGGAACGGCGCCGTCAGCGAAATCCCGTCGGGCAGTTGCCAGATGACCCACAGCGTCAGCAGCGGTGCGCCGAGCAGCACGGCGTTGCGCAGCCAGCCACGGGTCAGGGCCACCAGCAACGCGGCGGCGAGCAGGATCAGGCCGGGCGGCAGCCAGTCAATCATCGTAGTAACGCTCGTCACGCTTCAGGATCACGCCCAGCGCTTTTGCCACGACGACCATTGCCACGCACGCGAGGAATCCGTAGGCGGCGCCGAAGCCGAACCAGCCGTCGATGCCGAAGTAACCCTTGACGGAAGTGCACCGCCGACGAGCTGCAGCTCGAGATCGATGACCGGCTGGTTGCCGACGAAAAAAGCCAGCGTGAGCAGCGCCGTGGTAGTGAGGGCCAGCACCATTGGCCACGGCGCCTCGCCATGATCGCGCGCGGGCGGCACGTCTTCTTCCCGGAACCACGCGCGAAACACGATAGGCAGGAAGTAGGCGGCATTCAACGCGGTACTGAGGATGATAGTGAAAATGACCGCGAAGTTGTTCGACTGGAAAGCACCCGCCAGGATAAACCACTTCGACACGAAGCCAGCCGTCGGCGGTACACCCACCATGCTGAGTGCGCCCACCGTGAATGCGGCCATCGTCCAGGGCATGCGGCGGCCGATGCCGCGGAGCTGGTCAATCTCGGTTTTTCTTGCCGCCGTATAGATCGCGCCGGCGGCAAAGAACAGCGTGATCTTGCCGAAGGCATGGGCCACGATATGAACGGCCGCGCCCACCTCCGCCAGCGGTTTCAACACCGCCGCAGCCAGCACCACATAAGACAACTGACCAATGGTGGAATACGCCAGCAAGCGCTTCAGGTTGGTCTGGCGCAGGGCCACCACGCTGGCGGCCAGCACCGTAAAGGCGGCCGCGTAGACCAGCCAGCCGGAACTGGGTTCGGCGAACAGGGTCTCGACACCAAATATGTAGATGATGAGCTTGGTGATGGTGAACACGCCGGCCTTGACCACCGCCACCGCATGCAGCAGCGCGCTCACCGGCGTCGGCGCGACCATCGCGGCCGGCAACCAGCGGTGCACCGGCATGACCGCCGCTTTACCGACGCCGAATACGCAGAGCGCCAGCAGCAAGCCCAGGTCCGGCCCGCGCACGTATCCGGCCAGGATGCCCCCCGGGCGGAAGTCCAGCGTGCCGGTGGCGTTATAGATCCAGATCAGCGCCGGCAGGAACAGGCCGATGGACGTGCCCAGTAGCACGCCCAGGTACACGCGCGCCTGCCGGACGGTAGCCGCATCGCCCTTGTGTGCCACCAGGGGATAGGTGGACAGCGTGAGGATTTCGTAGAACAGGAACAGCGTGAGCAGGTTGCCGGCAAACGCGATGCCCATGGCTGCCGACAGCGCAATCGCAAAACAGATGTAGAAGCGCGTCTGGTGAGACTCTTTGTTACCGCGCATGTAACCGATGGAATAAACGGAATTGACAATCCACAACAGGGAGGCCAGCGCCGCAAACAGCATGCCCAGCGGTTCCACCTGAAAGGCGACAGGCAAGCCGGCCACTGTCTGCAACAGCACGGCCTCGGGACGATCACCGGCGTAAATGGCAGGCAGCAGTGACCACACGATCACGGTCAGCGACACGGCCGTGATCAGCGTGACGGCTTCACGAAGATTCGGTAAGCGCCCGGCCGCCCCGATGCCCGCTGCACCACGCAGGGGCAGCAGCACCGCTGCCAGGATCTGCCACTCGCCACTCACAGCAGGTGCGAGAGCAGGACGCGGGCTGCGTCTGTGGCCAGTGTCACCGGCAACGCCGGCGCGAGGCCGAAATACAGATTCGCCAGCGCAGCAATCCAGGTCAGTATCAACATCGGCAGTGGCGCCTCCCCTACCGCCACCGCGCCTTCTGCGCGGTTACCGAAGTACACGGTTTCCACGATTCGCCAGATGTACACCACCGCCAGCAGCGAGCTCACAACGATCACCGCCACCATGGCCAGGCCCAGCACGCCCTGCTCCAGTGCCGCCGAGATCAGGTACCACTTGCTGACGAAACCGGCCGTGCCCGGAATACCAATGAGGCTGAGTCCGCCGAGGACAAAGGCCGCCATGGTCCACGGCATATCGCGCCCGGCGCCCGCCAGGTCGCTCAGCCGCAGTCGCGCGAAGCGCATTCCCAGGCACGCAACGGCCAGGAACAACGCACCCTTCGCCAGCGCGTGGTTGAACATGTGCACGATCCCGGCGGTCAGGCCCAGCAGGCTCACGAAGCTCGCTCCCAGCAGGATGTAGCCGATCTGGGCGACGGAGGAATAGGCCAGCAGGCGCTTCAGGTTCGGCTCGAAGACGGCCGCCAGCGAGCCCACCAGGATGCCCAGAACAGCCAGCGGCAGCAGGAAGCCGGCAAACTGCACGTCATGCTGGGCAAGGTTGGCCTGGAAGACGACAAAGTCGAAACGCAGCAGCACGTAGAGCGCCACCTTGGTAGAACAGGCTGCAAGAAAAGCGGTCACCACGTGGGGCGCATAGGTGTAGGCGTTCGGCAACCACGCGTGGAGCGGAAACACGGCGGCTTTCAGTGCCAGGCCAATGGTGATGAAGCCGGCCGCCACCAGGATGGGCTTCACATCCGTCACGTCGCCGATGCGCGCCTCCATGTCAGCCAGGTTCAGCGTGCCGGTCATCATGTAGATCAGGCCGACCCCGATCAGGTAGAAGGTGGCCCCCACGGTGCCCATGATCAGGTACTTGAAGACGGCCGTCAGCGCGCGGCGGTCGGGCCCGCCGGCCACCAGCATGTAGGTGGCAAGGGAAGAGATTTCCATGAAGACGAAAATGTTGAATGCATCGCCCGTCACGACGATGCCGGACAGTCCTGCCAGCACCAGCAACCAGCCGGCATAGAACAAGGGTTGGCGCGGCGCCTCGATCTGCTGCTCCAGCGAGGCCTTGCCCACCAGCAGTGCGGCACTGGAAGCCCCGGTCACGATCAGCAACAGCAAGGCGCTGAAGGCATCGATGGCCAGCGCAATACCGTAGGGTGCCGCCCACCCGCCCATCTCGTAATCGAGGCTGGCGTCGACCAGGACGACCCGCACCAGGGACACGGCAACGGCAAAGGCCGTGACGCTCGCCGCCGTGGTGGCGGCCCACGGCAGATTCGGCACGCGCAGAAAGGCCACCAGGGGCGCCGTCAACATGGGCACGACCACCTGCAGCGCCGGGAGTTGCGCGGCCAGGTTCAAACTTCGCGATCCATTTCGGTGGCTTCGTGTTCCTCGATCGTGCCGTAGGTTTCCCTGATTCGAACCACGATGGCGAGACCGAGGGCCGTTGTGGAAATGCCCACCACAATCGCGGTCAGGATCAGCACCTGGGGCAAGGGGTTCGAGTACAGCTGATCGACGACGCCTTTTTGAATAATCGGCGCCGTTCCCCCGTCTACCTTGTCCATGGAGATATACAGAAGAAACACCGCGGCCTGAAAGATCGACAGGCCGATGAGCTTCTTGATGAGATTGCTCTTGGCGATAACGGCATAGAAACCGATCATCAACAGCGCAACGAACACCCAATAGTTGTAGAGACCGAGCAGTTCCATGGACGTCAGCTGTCGCGCGCAGCAAAGGCATGGAAGATGGTCAGCAGCACACCGGTCACCGCGATGCCGACGCCGGCTTCGATCAGAATGATGCCCGCCTGCTGACCCACCACGGAATTGGCCGCCAGCACCGAGTAGTCGAGAAAGTTACCGCCCAGGGCCATGCACACGATGCCGACCCCGATGTAGAGCAGCGCACCGCCGGCCACCAGCGCCTCGAGCACCGGCTCCGGGATCACTTCCAGCGCCCGCCCCTCGCCCTCGAGCAGGGCATACAGGATGATGCCGGCGGCAATAATGGCACCCGCCTGGAAGCCACCGCCGGGCCCGTACTCGCCGTGAAACTGAACGTAGAGTCCGAAAAGAATAATGAATGGAATCAGAAGCTTGCCGACAATTCGTGGAATCAGGTGATGCTTGAGGCCACTCGTGCTCGGCGCATCTTTCGGGCGATAGACCGGGCCGTCGCGGCGACCGGCGCTGAGAATGAACAGCACGCCAATGGCCGCGGCCAACACCACGAAGACTTCACCCAGCGTGTCGTAGCCGCGATAGCTGCCCAGCACTGCCGTGACCACGTTGGGAATATCGATCAGTCGCGGTGTCTCGCTCAGGTACCACGGTGCCACGTGCTGGTGGACGGGTGCATTGGGGTCGCCGAGGGCCGGCTTGTCGAAGGTGGCATAGACGACTGTTGCGGCGGTGATCAGCACGACCACGATGGGCAATCTTCCCTGGACCGGCGCTGCACGCTCGTTGGCCGCGGTCAGCGCAAGGGCACCGAGAAATAGCACTGTCGATATGCCCGCCCCGACGGCGGCCTCTGTCAGGGCGACGTCAGCGGCATCCAGCACGAAAAAGTTTGCCGCCATCAACAGGCTGAAGATGCCGAGCAACATGACGGCGGCAAACAGATCGGTGGTCTGCACGATGGCCACCGCGGTAATGACCAGCAAGGTCAGCAGGAAGATGCCCAGCAGGATAGTCACGAGTCGGGCTCCCCGGCCGGCTTGCCCGCACTGGAGTCTTCCCGGCCCGCCAGCAGCGCGGCATTGGCAAGGGCATAGGAAGACGTGGGACTGGTCAGCAACAGGAACAGCAGGATTGCGAGCAACTTCAGCATCGCGAGCGACCAGCCTGCCTGCAGCATCACACCCCCGAGAATGGCAATGGCGCCGAGACTGTCAGTGAGGCTCGCCGCATGCATCCGGGTGAAGAGCGTGGGCATGCGCAGCACGCCAATTGCGCCGATGAAGAGCACGGCGCCGCCAACGAGAAACAGCAGCGAAGTGCCAAAGTCCAGTGCGAGGCTCATCGGGAGTCTCCGCCTTCGCCGGTGTGCAACTGGCGGCGCAGCGCCCGGCTCTGGAAAAACTCCAGCACCGCCAGCACGCCGACGAAATTGATCAGTGCATAGGCCAGCGCGAGGTCGAGGAAATCGGGCCGGCCGAACAGGAAAGCAATCACCGCCACCAGCAGTACGGTCTTGGTGCCGAACATGTTCACCGCGAGAACCCGGTCGTAGACGCTGGGTCCGCGCAAAGCGCGGATGATGGCCAGGGCCATGGCGACGAGGATGGCAACAGAGATGGCGAGGTACACTGTCTCAACCCCCCATGATCGCCCGGACGCGACGGTTCATCTCGCCGCCGCGCAGCCCTTCGGCACCCGCATCCGTCAGGCAGTGCACCAGCAGCTTGCCGTTATCGACGTCCAGCGTGACGGTGCCCGGCGTCAGGGTAATGCTGTTGCCGAGTATGGCCTGGCCCGTTTCCAGTTCGGTAGCCGCCTCCAGTTCGACGATCTGGGGCTGCATGCGCAGCTGGGGGTCGAGAATCACGCGCGCCACCTCGATGCTGGAGCGGACGATCTCGCGCAGCAGCCAGCCCCAGAATCCCAGCACCCGCGGCAGCAGGCCGAGGGTGAAGATTCGCGCCTCGGTGAGACCCATGCGCCGCGCAAGGTAGAGAACCAGCAGGCAAGACGCCGCGCCCAGCACGAGCAACAGGGTCTTGTAGAGTCCGGACCACAGCAGCCAGGCCACGACCAGGGATAACAGCAGGGTGAACGTTCGGGCCATCCGGAACTCCTATGCAGCGGCTTCGGGAGCTTGTCACAGTTTGGGCGGCACCGGGCCCATGTCTCCCCGCCCGAGTGTCCGAGGAAAATCATAGCCGAGCGTTGGCAGACAGGCGAACAGGCCTTCTGATCATGGCGTCATCGATAGAGCCCGCCTGGTCAGCCCGCATTCTGCTGTCAAATATCCCTGCAAGCGAACGACAGGCAGGTAGAATGCGCGTCTTTTTCCTTTCCGAGCTGAATCATGACCATCAAAGTCCAACATCGGTATTGCGCAGTCGCTAATCGGGCCCGAAGCCCCGCGACTGTCCTGATGCTGGCAATTTTCATTCCGGCCACCGTCTTCGCCGCGAAGGTGGATTCGGTGAAGCTCGAAAACGGCAACCTGGTGACCGGCGAAATCAAGGAACTGCGCCAGGGCCAGCTCAAATACAGCACGGACTCGATGGGTACCGTCTATATCGAGTGGGACGAAGTCATTCAACTCACGGGCAAAGCCCGGTACCGCGTCGAGACGACGGACGGACGGCTTCATTTCGGCTCGATCACACCGGGAACAGACGCTGGCAGCATGATCGTTGTCGCGAACGGCGAGACAACCCAACTCGAGGTTGCGGAGGTCTTCCGGATCACCCCGATCAAGACTGGCTGGCGCGACAAGATCGACAGCGATATCGCCGTGGGCTATCGGTACGCCAAGGCCAGCGATGTCGAAGAAATCACCCTCGGCTACGATGGCACGCTGATTACCGATCGATACCGGCTCGACTTCGGCGCGAACGGCCGCAGCACCGACGACGGTGAGGACACGACAACCCAGTGGCTCGCCTTTGCCGATTTGCGGCGCTGGCGCGAGAATCGGAACTACTGGCTGGCTACCGGGGGCGCTGAACAGAACGACGAACTGGGCATCGATCTCCGGGTGATCGCCGGCGCCGGCCTTGGACGGCGCCTGCGACAGACGACCAGGTGGCAGCTTTCAGCCGAGGCAGCGCCGATCGTCAACTATACGGAGAACGGCGATGGCAGTTCCGACACCGAGCTGGAGGCATTGCTGCGAGCCAACTGGCAGATCTACATCTATAACAGCCCGAAGCGAAGCCTTCAGACCACGCTGGCCCTTTTTCCCGGTATCACCGAAGCCGGCGAGTACCGGTCTGCCTTCGATATCACCCTGCGCCAGGAATTCATCAAGGACCTGTTCTGGGATCTGAGCTTCTACCACCAGTACGACAGCGACGTGCAGGATGAAGACGCGTCCAGTTCGGACTACGGGGTGAAAACCTCAATTGGATTTGAGTTTTAGATTCGAGAGCTCCCTTCTGTCATTCTGCTTGCGCCATGGCCCCCCACGCGAACACCAGCCGGAACTTTGCCCTGGCGATACTCATATTTGCCTCGGCGGCCAGCGTCCTGTCTACGGACCTGTACGCACCCAGCCTCGCCTCTCTGCCGGCCTACTTCGATACCAGCGCGGAAATGGTGAAGCTCACCATGACCCTGAACGTGCTGGCCTACGGCCTTTGCCAACTGGTTTACGGCCCGTTGTCCGACCGCTATGGGCGGCGGCCGATCCTGATCACCGGAATGGTTGCATTTATGGCCGCCGGGCTGGCCTGCGCCCTGGCCCAATCCATTGAGCAGCTCATATGGGCCAGGGTATTCCAGGGGGTCGCCGGTGCCGCCGAGGCCGTGCTGGTATACGCCATCATCCGCGACCTGTTCGCAGGCGCGGACCGCGTCAGGGCCATGTCCATTTTTGGCTTTGTGTTCGGCGCGTCTCCGGCAGTGGCACCACTGCTCGGCGGCTACATTCATGTGACTATTGGCTGGCGGGCCAACTTTTTCCTGCTGACCGCGTTGGCACTCATCGCGCTGTTGCTTGTCGTTCGATTCCTGCCCGAGTCGTCCGAGCCGGACCATCACGCCATAAGACTGAGCGAGGTAAGCCGGAGCTACGTCGGCCTGATCAGGAATCCTGTCTTTATCGGCTACGCGATACTGACGGGCACCAGTCTCGGCGCCGTTTTCGCGTTTCTGACCGCGGGCCCTTTCATTTTCATCAATAATTTCGGCGTCGCGACGGAAGATTTTGGTCTCTACTACCTGTTCATCGTAGCCAGCTATATGCTCGGCAGCTTCGCCACCAACCGCACGGCTTATGCCGTGGACTCCCGGAGCTTCCTGCGGTTCGGCGTAGCGGTTGCCGTGCTAGGCGCCGGTCTCGTGATCTGGCTGGTACAGACCGGGTTCGAAACACCACTGACACTGACGATAGGCATGTGCCTGATCTTTTTCGGCGCCGGGCCCGTATTCGCGATCGGCCCTGCCCGGGCAATGGATGCCACACAGGATCGAGTGGGCTACGCGGCAGGAGTTGTCGGGTGCGCAGAACTGTCCGTTGGCGGCGTCGCTGCCGCGGTGATCACGGTGCTGCACGACGAGACGTCGATGCCCCTCGCCATTACCCTGGGCGGCCTGGCGGTTACGGCTGTGCTGGTGTTGTGGGGCGTCGGACGATATGAGAAAGCCGAAAACGCCTCTTAACGCCTAAACCGTCAGTCCTGTCGACCTCTCGAACCGGCGCGTTCGTCCACACAAGCGCTCCGCCTGCTGGACCCGAATCGAACCCTCATTGTCTACTCCGTGGGTTCGAATCTGGCAACGTCAACGGTGAACAAGAAAGGCCCCACAAGGGGGCCTTTCTTGTTCATGGCGGAGAGGGTGGGATTCGAACCCACGGTACGCTCGCGCGTACACTTGATTTCGAGTCAAGCCCGTTCGACCACTCCGGCACCTCTCCGCGGGACGCGCAGGATTATAGGCGGGAAGCGCGCGGCAGGCACGCGGGGCCGGGCCCAAGGGGCCGCCGCGCTGTCATGTCCCTCCGGCCCGCGTCAGAACTCCGCGCCGACACCGACACGGAACGTCGAGTCGTCCTTCTCGGCATCGTCCGCAGGATCGGTCTCATGGTCGTAGTCCAGCGAAGTCCTTGCGTAGATGCGATCGGTCAGGTCCCAGTTGAGGCCGGTGCTGGTCTTGATGACCGTGTTGTCCTCACCGGACAGATTGTGCGTCAGGTTCTGATTATGAAACGCGCCAAAGGCCGATCCGAAGAAATTGTGCCGGAATCGCGGAACACGGCCTGTTCCTCCTCGTTGCCCGCCCGGTCCTCGAACTGCACGCCCGGGCCCGCCTGGATGGACAGGAAGCGCCGCTCAGAGTCCCAGAGATCCCGGCCGAGGTTCAGGCCCAGGATCCACCGATAATCCAGGTCCTTGATCGGGTCGCGCTCGTAGTTCGCGTTCGCGCTCAGGAACCACGGTCTCCTGAACAACCAGTTGTAATCGTATTGAGCGAGATCCTGCTTTTTTTTTCTCGTCCCGTCGGTCCGCTCGCGCACGAACTGGGCGTCCAGGAAATGCCGGTGGATGCCCAGTCGCAGGCGCGTGTCGCCACGTAACTGGTTGTTGTCAGTGTCCGTGTTGCCCCGGGTGAAGTCCAGGCTGAGATCGACGTGGCTCACGCGCTCGTAATAGGGCGTCGGCGCGCCCATCTTCATCACCTGGGCCAGTGGCACCTCGACCACCTCATCGCCAATCCTGACCTGCTGCTGACCATCTTCGGCCTTGCCGAGCAGCTGCAGCCCGCCCTTCCGGCCGTCCGCGAGCTTGCCCTCCAGGTCGCCGGTGGCCTCGGCGTAGTCCACCGCGGCCACATCTACCTGGAAGGCGTCTGCATAGTCCGGATCCACCGTGATCTTCCCGTCGGCAATCGCGGTCACCGTGCCGGTGATACGGTCCCCGTTCTTCAATACGACCACCCCGCCCACTGCCGTCATGCTCAGAAGTGCCAACGTCAATCCGAGACCGGTCCGGACAATAGCCATGGCCAAAAGACGATGTGTCATCGTGTTCTCCCCAATGTTTATTAGTCGGCTCGCCAAATTTCGCCGCGAGCGCCAAAAGCGATGCGCCTGACGTCCCCCTTCCGGGGCCCGGCTACCCCAAAAGCCTGGGTACTAAATGGCCGCGGATTGTAGACACTCAGCCACCGCAGGGCACCTGCCCTTGCCTCGCCGCGCCATCGGCGAGACCCTTGGCTTTCACCGGGAGAGCCCAGGCATGATGCGGAAAGACCCCATCGATATCGACTATTTCTCCGACCTGTTGTGCGTGTGGGCCTGCCTGGCTCAGGCCCGTGCGGATGAGCTGCGCTCGGCTTTTGGCGCCGAGGTCCGAATGCACTATCGCTACTTCAACCTGCTGGTGTTGAGCGGGATCCTGCCATCAAGCCCACCGGGTTCCGGCCGATATATTCAATAAGTGCCTGTAAAACGGGGGCTTGCGACCTAACTCTTATGTAAATGCTTGTGATGCAGGTCGCAGCGCCAGCGGACCGATAGCTCTAAAGTGGCCTCGGGATGGCTGCGACCACGGGCAGGTCGCAGGTAGCAGATTGCGCAAGGACAACGGGCTCAACAGATGGATCTGGCAACCCTCGGCGGCTTGATATTCGGCATCATCGTCATTCTCATGGCGATCCTGGTCGGTGGCGACCTCGGTATCTTCTTCAATATTCCGGGCCTGCTGGTGGTCCTCGGCGGCACCATCGCGGCCACGCTGATCAAGTTCTCGCTGGCCGACTGCCTGTACGCCATCAAGCTCGGTTCCAAGCAGGCCTTCGTGGACGAATCGGCCAACCCCCGCGAGCTGGTCAGCAAGATCAAGGACCTGGCCAACAAGGCCCGGAAGGACGGCCTGCTGGCCCTCGAAGACGAGCCGGTCAACAACGAGTTCTTCCAGAAAGGCATTCAGCTCTGCGTGGACGGCCAGGCGCCGGAGTTCGTGAAGAAGGTGCTCGACAACGAAATGGAATACTCCATCGAGCGGATGGAACTCGGCGAGCGCATCTTCCGGGGCATCGGCGAAGCCGCCCCGGCCTTCGGCATGATCGGCACCCTGGTAGGCCTGGTGCAGATGCTGGCCAACATGTCCGACCCCAGCTCGATCGGCCCGGCCATGGCTGTGGCCCTGCTTACCACCCTGTACGGCGCGCTATTTGCCAACCTGCTGGCCAACCCCATTGCCGACAAGCTCGGCATCCGCTACCTGTACGACCGCAAGACGAAGCAGCTGATCATCGAGGGCGTCATCGGCATTGCCCAGGGCGAGAGCCCGCACGTGATCGAGGAAATGCTCGGCACCTACCTGCAGGGAGCCCCAGCTGACGCCGGCGGCGCGCCCGTCGCGGCCGAAGGCGCCGCGTGACCCGGTAAGCGGCCGTGGCCAAACCAGCAGCAGGGGGGGTACCCGCGTGGATGACCACCTTCGCCGACCTGATGGCGTTGATGATGACCTTCTTCGTCCTGCTCTATTCGTTCTCGAGCATTGACGAAACCAAGTACAAGATGATCGTGCAGTCCATGGCCGACGGCTTTGGCGCAGTGCTCGCAACCCCGAATGCCCCCAGAACGGTCAGCATCGGCCCGAGCTCCATGATGCCGACGCCGATGAGCCGGTCGCCCCAGCCGAGCATGGCCCCGAGTATGGGGGGCGCAAAGGCGAGTCAGGCGCTGATGGAAGATCTCGAGGAAGTCCTGGACAGTGAGCTGACGGAAGGCGTCATCTCGATGGAGACCTCCGGCAACCAGGTCGTGATCCGCTTTCCCCAGGAAATCGCGTTTCCAGCCGGCAGCGACAGCCTCACGGGCGAGATCGACTCGATAATCAAGCGTTTGAGCAACAAGCTCGCGGACGCACCGGGCACCATCATGGTGCTGGGCCACACCGATACCGTGCCCATCAGCTCCGCGCAGTTCAGATCGAACTGGGAGCTGTCTACCGACCGCGCTGTGTCGGTGGTGCAGCGGATGCTGGAAGTCAGCGACATCGAGGCCAACCGGCTACAGGCCGTGGGCCACGGCGATACCCGGCCCATCGCATCCAACGACACCGCGGCCGACCGGGCCAAGAACCGGCGGGTAGAAATTGTCGTGATTCAGGAGTCGCCGGCCGAATAGCTGCTCAGGCAGCTTCAGCCGCCGCGTAGGCCTCGAGTACCCGCAGGAATTCGGCCGGCCGCTCGATGCACGCGTCGTTCACCGCATCGCTGTCCACCGAGCACCCGCTGGCCGCCGGCCCGGCCTGGCGCCCTTCCGTGGACTTCTCCATGCGGTAGAACCGGAACCATTGCCCCAGCGGAATCGGCTCGCCGCGCCCGTTGGCGTGGAACTGGCGCTGCGCGGCGTAGCGCGCGAACACCAGGCGGACCTCATCGGGGTTGATGCGGTGTGCGCGGGCCAGGTCAAGCCAGCTGGTTGTGGAGGTTTCGGGCATCTGCCGGGACCCTGGGATCGAAAATCGGTGGACATGGTATCGCCCCACCATCGCGGGCGCATCTGCGCCTTAGCTCCAGTAATGCCTGAGAAACTTTACTTAAGTAATTGATTATAATATTACAAAAGGCTCGGACTGGCCGATGGTGAGCCACTGTCAACATGGCATGCGCAGCGGCTGCGTGCTAGCGTAAATGCATGACGGCGCCCCCCGGTGCAGGAGCCTGTCGTGACCAGGTTCCTGCTGGTCCTGACCCTGTGCGCCGCGCTGGCCACCTGCAGCCAGGCCCCGACGCTGCTCGAGGAGGTGCGACTGCTAGGCGAGCTGCGCGTGCTCACCAGCGAAAGCCCCACCACGTACTACCAGGGTCCCCGGGGGCCCATGGGTCCGGAATTCGAACTCGCCCGGGGCTTCGCCCGGTTCCTCGGTGTAGCACTGCGGATGGACAGTGTCGGCCAGTTTCACGAACTGCTGCCCCGGGTAGAAATCGGCCGGGCGCACATGGCTGCCGCCGGGCTCACGGTGACGAACAAACGCAGCCGTCGCGTTACCTTTGGCCCCGCTTACCAGACCGTGACCCAACATGTGGTCTATCGCCGCGGCACCCGGCGCCCGCGGTCCGCGCAAGACCTGGTGGGCAAGAAGGTGGAAGTCATTGCTGCCAGCAGCTTCGCCGAGCGGCTGCGGGGTCTGCAACGGGAGTTGCCCGACCTGGTCTTCACGGAGAACCCGGCCGCTGACGTGGCGGAACTTCTGGTGGCCGTCAACCAGCGGCAAATCGACTACACGGTGGCGGATTCCAACCAGTTCGAGATCTACCGCAACCTGGCGCCGGAGATCAGGCCGGGGCTGATGCTCGCCGATCGCGACGACCTGGCCTGGGCTTTCCCCCGCCGCGACGACAGCCTGATCCGGGAAGCCGAGCGCTATATCGATTTCATCAACAAGAGTGGCGAGCTGAAGCGCATTCTCGACCGCTACTACGGACATACCGGCCAGTTCGACTACGTCGGCACGCGTCGGCTCATCCGCGACTATGACGCGAAGCTGCCGGAGTATCAGCCGATGTTCAAGGCAGCGGCTGCTGAAATTGGCATGGACTGGCGTCTGCTGGCCGCCATCGGCTACCAGGAATCCCTGTGGGATCCGGACGCAGTGTCGCCCACCGGCGTGCGCGGCATCATGATGCTGACCGAGAGAACCGCCGACTATATCGGCGTGGAAGACCGGGTCGACCCGGCCCAGAGCATAGCCGGCGGCGCTGACTATATCAGCCGCATGAAGGCTCGCTTCGCCGAAACCCGTGAGCCGGACCGCACCTGGTTCGCCCTCGCCGCCTACAACATCGGCTACGCCCACGTGCAGGATGCCCGCGCGCTCACGCGCGACCAGGGCCTGAATGCCGATGTGTGGGTGCACGTGCGGGAACATTTCGAGAAGCTCAGCCAGGCCCGCTGGTACCGGCAAACCAAGCACGGCTACGCGCCGGGCTGGGAGCCGGTGCGCTATGTGGAGAACGTGCGCAATTACTACGACATCCTGGTGTGGCTCACGTTGGAGGAATCCGACGAATCAGAAGCCGAACCTGAAGACGGTGACGAGCCGCTGACGGTGGCCGCCCAGCGGTCCGCAGTCAGAAACGAAACAGGCTAAGTCCGCCTGGCTCGGAAGAAGTCCTGCAGCAGCGCCGCGGCCGCGTCGCCTTCCACCCCGCCTTCAACTTCCAGCCGGTGATTCAGGGCCGGCGACCGCACGATGTCGAACACGGTGCCGGCCGCGCCCGCGCGCAGATCCGGTGCGCCGTAGACCAGCCGCTCCACCCTGGCGTGCACCAGCGCGCCGGCGCACATCGGACACGGCTCCAGGCTCACATACAGGGTGGTGTCCGGCAGGCGATAGTTG